>CAUDAE010000067.1 GCA_958447445.1 uncultured Collinsella sp. | reverse complement strand
CTTCTGGTCATGCCGTCCTCTTTGAATGACAAGTTGTCGCTCTGGTGGGCGCGCAGCGTCAACTAGTTACGCGGTTCGTAGAACCGCGTAACCCCTAAAAGCGGTTGCCGCGGAAGCCGCCGCCGTTGCGGCCGCCACGATCGCCACCACGACCGCCGCGGTCGTTACCACGGTTACCGCCGAAGCCACCACGGTTGCCGCCGCGATCGCCATAGCCACCACGGTTGCCGCCAAAGCCGCCGCGACCGCCACGGTCGCCGCCACGGTCACCAAAGCCGCCGCGGCCACCGCGATCGCCACCGCGATCGCCACCGCGACCGCCGCGGTCGCCGCCACGGCCACCACGATCGCCAAAGCCGCCGCGACCGCCACGGTCGCCGCCACGGCCACCACGGTCGTCACGGCCGCCACGAGGACCGCGATCCTCGTCCAGGCCCATGGCGACGAGCGGAGCGATAACCTTATCGAGAGCGGCCATCAGCTCGGTGGCCTCCTCGTAAGAAAGCTCGGGCAGGAGCTTCTCCTTCTTGTTGGCAAGCTCGACCAGGCCCTCAGCGGCATCCTCGGCAGCGAAGACAACGATCTTGCGCATATCGCCCTCGGCGTCGTCGATGCGGCCGACCAGATCGGCAGCCTCGGCCTCGGCCATCAGGCCATCGAGCTCACGGAGGCGCATGCCCAGCAGGTCGGACATTTCCTTCTGCTCCATCTTGGGCTTGAGGTCAAGAAGCTTGATGGCGCGCTCGATGTTCGCCATGCGCTCGGCCTTGGCCTCCTCCTCCTTAGAAATAGCAAAGCGACGGCTACGCAGCAGGCGGGCGGCCTTCTGCATCTTGTCCATCAGCTCTTCGTCATCGTAATCAACGGCGGCCTCGACAACCTCGGCCTCCTCCTCGGCGGAAACCTCGTCAGCAGCCTCAACCTCGGCAGCTTCGGTCTCCACGGTCTCGACTGCCTCGACCTCGGCAGCCATGGTCTCGTTCTCGGTCTCGTTCATGATCTCTTCGTTCTCGGACATGAGACTCCTTCTTGGCCCTCTCGGGC
Source organism: uncultured Collinsella sp. (assembly GCA_958447445.1). GTDB lineage: Bacteria > Actinomycetota > Coriobacteriia > Coriobacteriales > Coriobacteriaceae > Collinsella. The sequence continues at coordinate 9,560 of CAUDAE010000067.1, read as the reverse complement.
ATCATCGCCCCATTCGCGGGGCCCGTCGCGCACTCTTTGCGCTTTAAACATTCATGCCTCTCGGCAAAACGTCCATTAGTTTATGGTGTCGCCATCCAATCTAGCTGCAGAATCTATGTGCACACATTAATGCGACATGTGCGACTCGCGACGAGCGTACACCAGCGACACCGCGAACCCGACCACGGCAATTACAGCCGCCACACGCACGGCAGCCGCAAATCCAATCGCCTGGGCAACGTCCGTCGCAGCGCCAGCGGCGTCGGCGATCGCGGCAGAACTCGAGAGCAGACCGATAAACAGCGACGGGCCAAACGATGCGGCAATCATATTCCACGTGTTAAGCAATGCCGTTCCGTGAGGATGTTCAGCGGCAGGCAGCGTCTCCAAGCCGGCCGTTTGCGAGGGGCTCAGCACCAAACCGACTCCGGCATACACCACAACGGTCAGTGCCACGACGACGCCGATGTTCATGCTTGCCGCCGTCATCGAGATGGCAGTCTGCCCCACGGCAATCAGGGCAAAGCCGATCGGCAGCAGCGGCCATGCGCCACGGGCGTCCATCACGCGTCCGCCCACAATCGAGGTCACGGCGTTGCAGGCAATCGCCGGCAAAATGAGCAAGCCCGCAATAAGTGCGGTCATGCCGTATGCGCCCTCAAAATAGAGCGGCAACAAAACGCTCATCGAGAACGTCGTCATCATCGACACCACCACAAGCAGGCACGCAGGCCAAAAACGAACGCTCGCCATGGGACGCACGTTAAGCACCGGATGCTCGAGCTTGAGCTGACGGGCCGCAAACAGGCCGAGCAGCACAGTGGCGGCGAAGAGCGTCACGATGCCGGCAATCAGATTGGTTGAGAACTCGCCTACGGAATACACAAATACCGTAATACCGGCAGCGAGCAAAACAACCGACAGAATATCAAGCGTGGCGTTCGAACGCTCTCCGACATTCTGAACAAGCTTTACGCCCGCCGCAGCGACCACAATGCCGCCCACCAACAGCACTACGAACACCGCCCTCCAGCCAAACAACGTGCACATAAGACCGCTGATCACGGGTCCAAACGCCGGCCCCAGCGTAATGCAGGCACCGCCCAGGCTCAGATACAGACCAAGCTTCTCGCGCGGGGCGCAAGACAGCACCACGTTCATCATGAGCGGGAACAAGATACCCGATCCCGCGGCCTGCAAAATACGGCTTGGCAGCAAAACGCTAAACGACGGAGCGACCAGGCACAGGACTTCGCCGGCGACCATGCATCCGCATGCGAAAAACAGCAGCTTGCGCGTCGAGAAACGGCCGGACAGGAAGGCCATGATGGCCGTAAAAATCGACGTCACGATCATGTAGCCCGAGACGAGCCACTGTGCCGTGGTGGCACTCACCGAAAAGGCCGCCATAATGTCGTGCAACGCCACGTTAATGATGTTCTCGTTAAACGCGGCAACAAAGGCCGCAATATACATAACGACGAGAATCGCCGCAGAGGCCGATGGCGTTACTTGAACTTGTTGCTGAGATTTGCTCCCCATGCATTTCCTTCCTCTTGGAACGACAGTCGCATCGCCCCAGAGGAACGGTCCAGGGCGAAAAATGAGCCCTAGACTTACGCCAGACGCCGTACACGACGAATCTGGCAACATGGTCCAATATCGAAAGATTGTAACGCGGACGCACAGCTTTCCTTCCGCGCTATTATTAAAAGTCCACGAAAGCATAAGACATGAGGAGCCCGCCATGATTAAGCCCATCATGAAATCCGAGTTCTTTTTGCGCCTGCCTTCCGAAGACGCAGGGCCCGACGACGCCGTGACCGGGCAGGACCTCCTGGATACGCTCCGCGAGCATGAGCACGAGTGCGTGGGTCTCGCCGCCAACATGATCGGCGTGCGCAAACGCATCATCTGCGTAAAGGACGGCAGCAAATCGCTGCTTATGTACAACCCGCAAATTCTTGAGCAGGTCAACGCCTACCAGACGAGCGAAGGATGCCTCTCGCTGACCGGCGAGCGTCCCTGTACCCGCTATCGCCGCATTAAGGTTGAGTATTTGGACGAGAACTTCGTCCACCGCATCAAAAACTTCTCGGGCTACACCGCCGAAATCATCCAGCACGAAATCGACCACTGCACTGGGATAGTGATCTAGTTCCGCCGATTCAAGAAAGCTCCCTGCAGCAAAACAACTGCAGGGAGCTTTTCATAGTGCGGAGCTTCTATCCCACTAGCTTTGGCGGTAGTGTTCGAAGAAGTCGGCGAGGTCTTCGAGGGACTCTTTGAGTACTTCCATGCGCGGCAGGTACACGATACGGAAGTGATCGGGCTCAGCCCAGTTGAAGCCGCCGCCACGCGTGATCAGGATCTTCTTCTCGTGCAGCAGGTCAAGGGCGAACTGCTCGTCATCGGTGATGTTGAACTTCTTCACATCCATCTTGGGGAAGATGTAGAACGCTGCACGCGGCTTAACCACCGAGATGCCGTCAATCTTGTTGAGCGCCTCATACACAAAGTTGCGCTGCTCGTAGACACGGCCGCCGGGACGGATGTAGTCGTTAACGGACTGATGGCCACCGAGTGCCGTCTGAACGATCGACTGAGCCGGCACGTTGGAGCACAGGCGCATGTTGGAGAGCATGTTGACGCCCATGATGAAGTCGCTCATGCAGCGCTGGTTGCCCGAAAGCACCATCCAGCCAATACGATAGCCCGCGATCATGTGAGACTTGGAAAGGCCGCTAAAGGTGACGCAGGGCAGGTCGGGGGCGAGCGAGGCAATCGAGACGTGCTCGTAGCCGTCCATGCACAGGCGGTCGTAGATCTCATCGGCAAAGATCATCAGCTGATGCCTACGTGCAACCTCGACGATGCCCTCGAGCACCTCGCGCGGATAGACGGAACCCGTGGGGTTGTTGGGGTTGATGATGACGAGGGCTTTGGTCGCGCTCGTGATCTTGGACTCCATATCCTCCAGGTCGGGATACCAATCCGCCTGCTCATCACACAGGTAGTGCACGGGATGTCCACCGGCAAGGGTTGCACACGCCGTCCAGAGCGGATAGTCGGGGCTGGGGATCAGAATCTCGTCGCCATTGTCGAGCAGCGCGTTCATCGAAAGCTGAATGAGCTCGGACACGCCGTTGCCCGTGTAGATATGCTCCATCTGAACATTGGGCAGGCCATTGATCTGCGAATACTGCATGATCGCCTTGCGCGCGGAGAACAGGCCACGCGAGTTGGAATAGCCTTCGCAGTCGGGCAGCTGCTGGCGCATGTCCTTGATGACCTCATCGGGTGTGCGGAAACCGAAGGGCGCCGGGTTGCCGATATTGAGCTTGAGGATGCGCTCGCCCTCGTCCTCCATACGGGCGGCCTCGTCGACGACGGGACCGCGCACGTCATACAGGACGTTGTCGAGTTTGGTGGATTTAGAAAAAGTACGCATGGTGGTGCTCCTTGCAATTTGAGCTGAGGGATGGGGTTCGGGCTTGGAATCGTTGCGGAGTGATGATGCCTCGCCTTGATCGGCGTCGCCGGCAAGCAGCCAGGTAACATCGACCTCCAAAATACGGGCGAGCAGCTCAGCCACATCGCGCCGCGGGATCGTCTTGCCGCTCACATATTGGCTCATCTGACTCTTGCCGAGTTTTTTGCCGAGCATCTCCGATGCGCGGATTACGTCCGACTGGCGAACGTCGCGATTGGACATAGTCTGTCGCAGGCGATCGCTAAACGTCTCTTGGGCCACTAGAACCTCCTTGCTGGCAAAGTTCAATTTATAGAACACGAATTGAACCTGAGTTCAATTTAGGCAGCAGTATAGCGCGGCGCATTATCGGGAAGTTCAATTTCACAAGAAAACGTACCGAACTCCGAGATTTGCCCAAAGCAGACAATGACGTGCACACGTTTAGAGGTATTCGAGGAAACGGGCGGCAGCAAGCGAAACATCGGCCGTTCGATATATGGCGTTGATCTGCCGATGGGGATGTCCCTCGAGCGGTCGCACGGCAACATCGAACTGACAGCGGCGCAAGATGAGCGCGGGAAGAATGCTCACGCCCAGGCCGTCCTCGACCATGGCCATAATCGCATAGTCATCCCAGGTCGACAGCTTGGAGCACACCGTCAGTCCCGCCCGACGGAACAGCGGCGTAATCTCGTCATCGGTGCCGCGTTCTAGCAGAATAAACTGCTCGTTGGCTAAATCGGCAAGAGAAACGACCTCCGCCGTGGCAAGCAAAGAGTCTGCCGGCACTACTGCCATCAACTCGTCGCGCACCAAAGACCGCGATGCCATGCCGTTTTCTCGGGGTTCACGCGGGATAAAGCCCAGGTCACAACGACCCTCAGCCACCCATTGTTCAATCTCTGAGTAATCACCCATCAGCAACTCATAATCGACGTCCGGGTGATCGGCGCGAAAGCGCGCAATCACCGGCGGCAGCACGTGGGTCGCCACACTCGAAAACGTACCGATGCAGATTTTGCCACGCATGAGCCCACGCATCTCATCCACGCGTCGCTGCAGGCGGCCAAACTCTTCGCATAACGCCTCGACTGCCGGCATGACCTGCCGCCCGTCGGCAGAAAGCACCACGCCCTCGCGGCTGCGATCAAGCACCTTAAAACCCCAGTCTGCCTCAAGGTCGCCCACCATGCGGCTCACGCCCGACTGCGAATAGCTCAGGCGCTCGGCAGCACGCGTAAAGCTTCCGGCGCGCACCGTCTCCAGCAGCACCTGCATCTTTTGAATATTCGTTTCCACGGCGCCCCTCCACCTTTGCATGAGTTTTTGTCATGTTATCTATGCATTATATTCGCTTTTCTTCTAAAACCAGTTCACCCATAGTGAAGATGCTCAGATATAGAGGGGATGTCAGCGCATGAACAACGGGTTGTTTACGTACTTAGCAGCATTGCTATTGTTTGGCTCCAACGGCATCATCGCCGCTGCCATCGCGCTGCCGAGCTCGGATATCGTGCTACTACGCACGTTTTTGGGCGCACTCTCGCTTGTCACCATTCTCGCCATCACCCAACGCCATAAGTTGCAGGCGCCATCTCGCCTCCTCCTCTCGGGAGCCGCGCTAGGCGCCAGCTGGATTTTTCTGTTCCGCGCCTACCAGACGATCGGCGTCGGCGTATCCTCGCTGCTGTACTACTGTGGCCCCATCATCGTTATGGCGCTCTCCCCGCTCATCTTTGGCGAAAAGCTGACCGGCGGCAAAATCGCCGGCTTTGTCGCCGTTGCTTGTGGTGCTTTTCTCATTGCAGCGCAAGGTCTAGGCGGCAATATGCCCATTGCGGGCATCGTCTGCGGTATCGCCTCGGCATTTTGCTATGCGCTGATGGTCATCGCTAGCAAGGGTGCGCCACACATCGAAGGCCTCGAGAACTCCACGCTCCAGGTGAGCGCCGCCTTTGTGACCGCGCTGGTCCTCACGCTCATCACGCAGGGCGCTCCCTCATTCCTGTCCGCCGGCGTCGCCGCCAGTATTGATTGGCGCGCCGTCGTCATGCTCGGCGTCATCAACACCGGCATCGGTTGCCTGCTCTACTTTAGCGCCGTCGCCAAGCTGCCCGTCCAGACCGTCGCGGTCGTCGGCTACCTCGAGCCGCTTTCGGCCGTCGTGTTCTCGGCCGTCCTTTTGGGCGAAGCCATAACACCGGTCCGCCTGATGGGTGCCGCGCTTATCATCGGCGGCGCGATTTTTTGCGAACTCGCCGGCAAACGCGCAAACGCCAAGGCTGGCATCGCCCAGACAGCACGTGCTTAAAAGCCCCTGCTTTGAAATGCTACCTACGTACATAAATAATCCCCAGCTGGGGATTATTGTCTAAAATAACCTGATGTGCCAAACTGCTCTTGTATGTATAAAGACGGCATAAAGATTATCTGTCCTAGACAGATAACCGGATGTCTAAGGGAGTCCACGTGGCACACAACAAACTGGAGGCAAGCCCCCAAGACCAGCGTGGTCAAGGCGGGCACGGAGCCATCCCCCTCTCCGCTGGCATGCTGCTTGTAACGCTCGGCGTCGTCTATGGCGACATCGGCACGAGCCCCATGTACACCATGAAATCAATCGGCGCCAACAACGGCGGCATCGGTACCGTCAGCGAGGACATGATCCTGGGCGCGCTTTCGCTCGTCATCTGGACCATGACACTCGTGACCACGGTCAAGTACGTGGTAATCGCCATGAAGGCCGACAACCACAACGAAGGCGGCATCTTCGCCCTGTTTAGCCTGGTGCGAAAAGTGGCACCATGGCTGATCCTACCTGCCATGATCGGCGGCGCGGCGCTGCTCGCCGACGGCATCCTCACCCCCGCGGTCACGGTCACCACAGCCATTGAGGGCCTGCGTACCATCGAGTGGGGCCACGCACTATTGGGTGACGGTCAGACCAATGTGATCATCATCACCATCATCATTATCTGCGGCCTGTTTGCCATGCAGCGCGCCGGCACCTCGTCAATCGGCAAGCTCTTCGGCCCGCTCATGACGCTGTGGTTCCTGTTCCTGGCGGGCGCCGGCCTGTTCAATATGCTCGGCAACCTGTCCATCTTGCGCGCGCTCAACCCCATTCGCGGCATTATGTTCCTGTTCTCGCCCATCAACCACTCGGGCATCATGGTGCTCGGCTTCGTCTTCCTGTCGACGACCGGCGCCGAGGCCCTCTACTCGGACATGGGCCACGTGGGCAAGGCCAACATCTACGCATCCTGGCCGTTTGTTAAGGCGGCCCTCATCCTTAACTATCTGGGTCAGGGCGCTTGGCTGCTCGCCAACAACTCCAACCCCCAGATGCTCGCGATGGATATCGTTAACCCGTTCTATATGATGCTCCCCGAGCCCCTGCGCCCCTTTGCCATCGTGCTTTCGGCCGTGGCGGCCATCATTGCCTCGCAGGCGCTCATCACCGGCTCGTTCTCGCTGGTATCCGAGGCAACGCGTCTCAACCTTATGCCGCATCTGCGCATCCACTACCCCAGCGACACCAAGGGCCAGCTCTATATTCCGCTCGTCAATAACATCATGTGGGTCGGCTGCATCTTCATCGTGCTGCTGTTCCAAAACTCCGAGCGCATGGAGAGCGCCTACGGCCTCGCCATTACCGTGACCATGCTCATGACCACCACGCTGCTGACGAGCTATATCGCCGGCATCCTCAAGCACAAGCTGGGCGCCTGCATCTTTGCCCTGCTCTTTGGTGCCATTGAACTGTGCTTCTTCGCTTCGTGCCTCACCATGTTCTTTGACGGCGGCTACGTCATGATCTTCCTGGCCGCACTGCTGTTTGGCCTTATGTACGTGTGGCGCCGCGGCACCGCCATCGAGCGCACGCAGACGATTTTGCTGCCCGTCTCCAAGTACATCGACCAGCTCAACCGCCTGCGCAATGACGAGACCTACCCCGTGCTCGCCGACAATCTGGTGTTCCTCACCAACAGCCCCGACCCGCTCACGCTCGACCGCGACGTGCTCTATTCCATCCTGGACAAGCACCCCAAGCGCGCCAAGGCATATTGGTTCATCAACGTACACGTTACCGACGAGCCCTATACGCACGAGTATTCCGTTGAGACCTTTGGCACAGACTTCCTGTTCCGCGTGCGCTTGGACCTGGGCTTTAAGGTCAATCAGCGCATCAACGCCTACCTGCGCCAGATCGTTGGCGACCTGATGGCCTCGGGTGAGTTGCCGCCGCAGCACCACACCTACTCCATCTACGAGACGCGCGGCAACGTGGGCGACTTCCGTTTTTGCATGCTGCGCAAGATGCTTGCCCCCGAAACGGACATCAACCGCAACGACCATCGCGTCATGGCCATCAAGTACGCCGTCCGCCGCGCCTGCGGAAGCCCGGCACGTTGGTATGGTCTCGAGAACTCGGCCATCATCATCGAGTACGTACCGCTCTTTGCCCGCATGCGCCCGGCCGTCAAACTCGTGCGCACCCAGGTGCCGCTCGAGATCCAGATCGAAGAGGCCGAGGAAATGGAAGTCGACATCTTCTCGGACGACTTGGTCAACGGCAACGAGGCCGGCAAGAGCATGAACGTCGATCCCACCGAGCTGCTCGAGAGCGTCGCCGATACGCCCGAACAGCAACAGCTCGACGGCCTCGAGAACGAACAACTCAACGACGCCAACTTCTAGCGACGTCACAAATCAACGACAGCGGCCCTGCACCTCACGGGAGATGCAGGGCCGCTTTGCATTGCGGTAAAGCTATCGGCTACGAACGACGCGGCTCGGGAACCACGAGCCTATCGGGGCTCGCGCCCTCGGCATCCATCAGGCTCACGTAGCGAATCGACGGATCCCCATACATCGCGTAGTAATAATTGCCTGTGCGCGCGCTAAAGCATCCGGTGTAGATAGTCTTCTCGAACTTGCCATCGCCCATCCTGGACGCTCCCTCGATCATCACCACGCCCTCGAGCGAGCGGAACATGCGAACGACGTTTTCGGTCTCGCTCTCCTTTTGCGGGTAATTGGCATTGAGGTACGCCGCCTTTACAAAACGGCTCGGCGAATAGCAATCGCCCGGAATGCCGCGCATGCCGGCACCGGCTCCATAGGGCTTGAGCTCGGCGCCACGCCATGTCGCCGTCTGCGGAAAATCGCTTGTGGCGGTGATATAGGTGCGTAGGTTTTCCATATGCCACGGGAAGGTCGGCTGATTGGCAAGGGTGTCGACCGGATCGTCGTATACATGCAGGCCGTCAGCCATCATCTCGACCACGATGCTGCGCTGGCTGTCGCCGATAATCCAATGGAGCAGTGACACGCCCAGCCCCTCTCCGGCAGATTTGGCGACAATCACCGTGTCGCGCAGCGCGGCCTCGACCTCATCGACCGTCGAGAACGTCGCTGCCACCCACAGGGGAAACTCATAGGCCGCGATATTGGTCTTGCCGTCGGCAGGGCCCTTGGCATACTCGGCATAACCCGGGAAATTGAGACCCGCCACGGCGAGGCCCGCATCGTTGCCGCAATCGAAGAACATAGGGTAGTTCCTGTAATCGATGCACATACCGATCACCGCGTGCGCCGCTGTCGCGTCGTCGATAAACGAATACGGAATGTGAAACCTGCGCGGCATCACGCGAACCTGTTGGCCGTAGTCAAAGCTCCAGTCGAGATTGCGGCCCAGATACATGTGGCCAGAATTATCGGTAAATCGAATACTCGTACACATAGCGCCTCCTAGCTTTACGTTCTTGCTAATTTCATTGTCTCCAAACAAAAAGGCGCTAAACACAAAAGCCCGGACATGACAACAATGTCATGCCCGGGCCAAAAGAGACGAAGTGCGGTGCTTTGGTCCCCTTAGACCAACTTTCCAAGACAGTGATCGATCATATGCTGGATCATCTGTGCCTCAAAGCCCGCGTAGTCGCGGCGGCACTCCTTCATCTTGCCGTCGACAATCTGGTCAAAGGCAACCTTGCACTTGATATAGCGCGTGGACTTGGTGACCTCCTCGTGCGTCAGGCAGCTCTCCTCCATCTTGCTGGCACCCAGGCCAAACACCAGA
>CAUDAE010000066.1 GCA_958447445.1 uncultured Collinsella sp. | reverse complement strand
GGTTTTACGGAGTTCAAAGGCTCGCTGACCGAGCAATACGTCGCACAGGAGCTTTTGCTCCAAGGCAAAACTCCCGCGTATTGGTCATCCTCCTCCGGCAATGCAGAGACCGACTTTGCCATCGACCATGCGGGGACCGTGCTTCCGCTCGAGGTCAAGGCGGCAGAGAACCTCAAAGCAAAGAGCCTGAGGATTGCCTGCGAGAAGTTCAAGCTCGAGCGCTGCGTGAGAACATCGTTAGCGGCATATAGAGACGAGGGCACGCTCGTCAACATTCCGCTCTGGGAGATTGGGCAAATCGACAAGCTGGCATAGGCGCCGTGGAGGGGGGGTGCCCCGTAAGGAGTGTCCCAAACTGCCGGCAGAAAAGGAACGTCCCTATCTGCCGCAGTCATTTAAGAACGTCCCCAATGACCACGCCGATGTTTTGGCCACGACAGCGAAAGCCCGCCAAAGCGAGCAAGGTGCCTTGAAGCGAGGCGGCATTGACCTTCTGGTCATGCCGCCGAAGCTGAAAGGCAGATTGCCGCTCTGGCGGGCTTGCAGCGTCGGCTGGTTACGCGGTTTGGTAAAACCGCGTAACCCTAAAGCTCCGTTACTTCAACGTTGTTGTAGATCTCGTCCCAGCGGTCCATGACCAGGTGGCCGGTCTTGGGATCCATGGCGTTGAGCTTGCCGCAGGTATTGGCGGTCTTGAGCACCGTGACGTCGTCGGCGCCGGCAGCAATGGCATGCGCAAAGCCGGCGATGGTCGAGTCACCGGAACCCGTCGCGTTCACGGCCGCAATCGCGGGCGTCTTGGCGCGGAACGCGCGGCCCTCATGGAAGCCCACCGAACCGGCAGCGCCCATCGAAACGACAACCCAGGGAATACCGGCAAAGCGGTCATCGGCGGCGAGCGCCTCGCGCAGGGCATCGACATCATCGGTCGTAAAGGACGTACCCAGCAGGCCGTTAATCTCGGTCAGGTTGGGCTTTACGAGCTCAGGCTTGGCATCGGACTCCAGCGCGGCCTCCAGCGATGCACCCGAAGTGTCGAGCAGCACCTTGGCGCCCGCCTCCTCGGCGATCTTGACGAGCTCGGCATAGTAGCCGGCATCGACGCCACGCGGCAGCGAGCCCGAAAGCGTCACAACGTCCGCCTTCGCTGCAAGCTCGGCAAACTTGGCCGTAAAGGCCTCGAGCTCGGCCGGAGCGATCTGCGGGCCGCTCTCCAGCAGCTCGGTCTGATTACCCTCGTGCAGAATATTCAGGCAAATGCGCGTCTCACCGGCGATGGGCACAAAGTCGTTCTTGACGCCGTCGGCATCCATAAGCTCGGCCATATAGGCACCCATGTGTCCGCCGAGCAGACCGGTCGCGAGCACATCGTCGCCCAACTGCAGCAGCACGCGGCTCACGTTGAGGCCCTTGCCGCCAGCGGTCTTTTCGGGCGTCACACGGTTAACATCGTCTATGATCAACTTGTCGAGCTGATAGCGCGTATCAATCGACGGGTTCATGGTAACGGTCAGAATCATATTGAACTCCTGTTTCCGGGGCACGACACGCGCGGCCCCAAACATACGATAGCCCGTTAAAGGATCTCGATCTCAAAGCCGCGGGCAACTGTCTCCCCCGGCTTGGCCACCAGGCAGCCGCGCTTGTGCTCCAGAATATCGTCCTCGTCGGAGCAGGTGGACAGACCGCCCCACGGTTCCACGGCCACAAAGTCACCCTCGGGCTTGCTCCACACAATCAGGTACGGCATATCGGGGAACGTCAGGCGCACGCCCTTGTCCTCGGTCTTCTTGGTCAACGTAACCACGCGGCTCTCGAGCACGTCAAAGATGGTCTCCGCGAAGTCGAAGAGTTCGTGGGTAAGCGGCAGGTCATGGCCGATCATGGGGTTCTTGCTGCGATGCTCAACATCAATCAGGCCCGTCGAGGGAACGGCAGTACAGAGCTCGGTGGCCTCACGCTGCTCAAAACGAAGCTCATAATCGTCATAGGACTCGCCCTCGTCGAGCGGGCACTTAAAGCCGGGGTGGCCGCCCACAAAAAACGGCATGTCCTCGGTGCCCTCATTGGTCACCTCGTACGACACGGCCACCTTTTCCGAATCGATCGTGTAACGAGCAACGATCTTAAACGGATACGGGTACTGCTCGAGCAACTCGGCATGGTCGGCAGAGCTTAAGCTCAGCGCAACCATGTTGTCGCTCTGCTCCTCGAGCTTCCACTCCTGTTTGCGCGCAAAGCCGTGACGGGCGAGCTTTACCTCGCGACCGCCCATGGTCATTGCGTGACCGTCACGAAGGCCACCGCAGATCGGGAAGCAAATAGGTGCCTGCCCCGACCAGACCGACGGATCACCCTGCCACAGGTACTCACGGCCGTTGGCCGCAATAGAAGTGAACGACCCGCCCGCCGTGCTCAGTGCTACGCGGATAGAACCGTTATCAAGAACAAACTCCATAGGAGCCTTCCCTTTCTTACGACAGCCCGCCAAGTCAATAGGGCTGATAGAAAACCGGCCCGCGCCCCCTCACAGAAACGCGAGCCGTCAATTGAAAAGCTGCAAATCGCCAAGTACAGCCAAGAGCGAAGCACTCAAGCCAAGCAAGCAAACGTGTTATCGGAGCAGCTCGCCGTACCAGAACACTTCGCAACAACAGGGGCAATCTCGCAGGTCACTCAAACGTCAGCGAGCGGCGCTCAGGTGCCCCAGGTCGCCGCGAAAGAGGAGCGACGCGTACTTCATGTACGCGAGCGACGGTTTGAGCGGCGAGATGGGGTGCCTGAGCGCCGCGCAGCGTCGACCGGTCCGGCGTTCGGCAGAACGCCGGAACCTAATTAGTCGTGATACTCGCCGCGGTCCCACTTCTCGAGGAACTCGTCAAAGAAGTGCGGGTCAGCCTGAGCCTCGGCATCGGCCTTATTGCAGGCATCGATCTTGGCGATCAGGGCATCGTGCTCGGGGGTCTTCTCGTAGGGCTCCTCCAGGAAGGCAAGCATGATATCGGCCATCAGGAACTCGCCGGTGATCTTGCCGCCAAAGCCCACGATGTTGGCGTTGAGCTCGCGACGGGCATACAGGGCAGAGGTCATGTCGCGAACCAGGGCGCAGCGGGCGCCGGGAACCTTGTTGACGGCGTTGGTGATGCCGATGCCGGTGCCGCACAGGGCCACGCCAAAGTCGGCCTTGCCGCTGGCAACAGCCTCGCCCACGGCCTTACCGTAGATGGGATAGTGCGTACGGGTGTGGCTGTAGGTGCCGCAGTCGAGCACCTTGTAGCCAGCCTGCTCCAGGCGGTCGGCCAGATAGATCTTCTCGTCCGTAACGATATGGTCGCAACCGATTGCGATGGTCTTCTTCATCAGAACGTCCTTTCGTCTGAATTCACAAGTTGAGGTAGAAGTTCGAGTTCTCGGTGGCTGTCGTTAGATCAACTTGTTGAGCATGTCGACACGGATCTGGTGACGGCCGCCGGCGTACTGCGCGCTCAGGAACTCGCGGGCGATCTTCTTGGCGACCTCGGTGCCCACAACGCCCGGGCCCATGGTGACCATGCGCGAGCCGTTGTGCTCGCGGGTCATGTAGGCGGAACGCTCGTCGGAAATGTTGGCGACGACCATGCCCTTAATCTTGACGGCGGCCATATAGGAGCCGACGCCGTACTTATCGAATGCGAAGCCCTGGGAATCCTTGTGCTCCAGCAGGTCCTTGGCAACGGCGGTCGCGGAATCGACAAAGTCCGCGGCAGGGGTCTCGGAATAGTCGACGACCTCGTGACCGTCGGCGATGAGCATCTCCTTGATGGACTCCTTCATCGACATACCGTCGGCATCGGAAGCGATTACAACCCTCATGACATCCTCCTTGAGAGATACGCAGGTGCGTAGTTTCTGTTTGGAAGTGTTGAATCGCATTCAGGTCCGGGCATCTGAATGTGCGGTTCTTCACTGTTCATGTTTATTTGAACACATTCAAACAGTAACTGCAACAACTATTTGTTTATCTTTGTTCTTTTTTGAACAAATACCGTTCACGGATGATTGCCGACCGTCTGGACCCGGCGCGGACGTAGCGACCGCGTATTCAACAAACAAAAGGGCGGCCGAGAACGTGTCTCGGCCGCCCTTCTTACAGTTGATCTTCCAAAGAACGCTTTGCCGCCTACTCAGACTGCCTGTCCTTCTTGGCGTGCTTGGACGGAGCACTCAGAAAGCGGCCCGTCAAATAGTTCGCCGGGCCGGAAATATCAATCCCCAGTAGCGTGTGTCCCAGCCACAGAAACGCCGCGAGCACCAGCAGCGGGATAACGCACGAGGTCACGATCATCACAATGACGCCTTCGATAAGGTCGGTCACTTGCTGCACAATTTCATCGGTCATCTGCTTGGCGCCGCTGGTCACCGACGTGACGAGGCCCGAGGCACCGTCGGCAAGCTGCTCGAGCACGCTCTTAGACTCTGCGGACTCGGTCTTTTTCTTGCTTGTTTTGGAGCTATCGCTATCTGCCGTACTCACAGCATCGGCCGCCTTTTGCTCGGCCGCCTCGATGCTAACGCGATACGTTTCGTCGACCTTCTGCGACACCCATACGCTTGCAGGCACCAAGGCCATTCCGATCATAGCGACCACCAGCACGCGCGTCGCCACACGGCGCAGGACGGCGCTGGTGCTCCAGCGTCCGTGAATACCAAGCGACGCTGCAAAGAGCACCAGCGCAAACGGAATCAGGATACCCAGACCAACCGACCACAAAATGGTTAGCAGGTATTTCTCGAGGTAGAGCACAGCAAGTACGATGCCCAAGTTTCCCGAAAGCTGCGCGAGCTGCTCGGCAACCGGTGTTCCCGTATCACCCGGCAGCGCGGTAATGCCCGCAGACAGCGCCACGCACGAGGTCGTGAGCGCCAAAACATTGCCCTTCTTTTGATCGATGACCTCGATGGTGGAGTCCCAAGTCTTGGTATCGGCAAAATGCGGCCGAGCTACAAAGCCCGACAGCAGCGCCAGGACCACAAGCGCAACGATAAAGCCAATCTGCAGCTTTTTGTTTGCGCACACGACATCGGACAGACTGGGCTGCAGCTCGGTTACCGTCGTATGCTCGGTTATCTGGACAGGACGCCCATGAGCCATCTCGTGCGCGTCTCTTTTTTGTATTGACCCGTTATCCGGCATTTGGATACCTCCTCAGTCCGGCGTGTAATGCGAAAGAAAGTATACCCACCGCGCAAAAATCGAACGGGAGGACGAACGGAGCGCACCAAGACTGTCCCCAATGACTAGTCGTTTAAGAACGTCCTCAATGACTATCTCGGGATGAGTTGCGGTGAAATAGGGATTGTTTTGCGCCCGCCGGCCTCTATTCAGTCCCCATTTCACCGCAACTTGGAGGAGAACAGAAAAAAGCCCTGCCGCGGGTAGCGGCAGAGCTTTTGGAAGGGGACTTGGTTGTGAGGGCTCGTTAGGCGAGCTTGGCCTCGAGCTCGGCAATGCGCTTGTAGGCATCGATGGTAAAGCGGGCCTGCTTCTCCAGGATCATAGTGGTCATGAGGGTATCCTGAGCGTGAGCCATGATGAAGGTCATCTCCATCTCGCCACCGCCGGCCTCCTGCGAAAGCAGCTTGGTCTGCGTGTCGTGGGCACCGATAAGCGCATCGCTGGCATCCTTGTGCAGCTGCTCGGCCTTCTCAAAGTCACCCTCGCGAGCAGCATCGAGCGCTGCAAGCAGATCGGTCTGGGCGTCACCTGCGTATGCGACAATCTCGAATCCAACCATCGAGATTTCTTCTTTGGTTGCCATGTTGCGTTCCTTTCACATATGAACCAATGGAGAGCATCGCGTCCGGGCATACGCGCTGCGTTGTGTATGACAGAAACAATAACATTCAAACAAAAAAGAACAGCGCAAAACGTAATTTCGAGCTATGAACGGTCACTTTTCGCCCGTGAACGGTTTTTAAACCAATTTGAACAATATCGAACACAATTAGCGGCAACCCAAACAGATCCGCGCCCTAGCGTACATCGCGCACCGTATCGCCCTCGACGAGCACGCCCGGAAACAGCATGTGCTCCACACCGGGTTCAACGCCCTCGGCGCCGGCAATCTTGTCGACCGCCCACATGCCGACGCGCTTGTTGTCAAAGCGCACCGTAGTCAGGCGACGGTCGGGCACGATGTCGCCCAGACTGTCATCAACACCCACCACACTCACGTCCTGGGGCACGCACTTCCCGCGCGACTCGAGCCCGCGAATGCAGCCATATGCCATGGCATCGTTGGAGGCATAGATGGCCGTACAGGTCGGATCATCCGCCAGAGCCTGGCCTGCGGCATATCCGCTCTGTGCCGTCCAATCCCCACGGACGAGTCGCGGCGGCTCAATTCCATGCGCGCGCAATGTCTCGCGCCAGCCTTCCTCGCGCCGCATGCCCGAAAGCGAGCGCTCGGGACACGAGATAAAGTGCACGGTTTTGTGCCCCCGCCCCAGCAAGTACTCGACCACCTGGCGCGAGCAATCGAACTGGTCGTTATCGACCGTTGAACAGAGCGGGTGCTCCAGCATCGTAACGAGCACCGTCTGCATGCCGGGCAGCGGCTCGAAGGTGCCAAAGTCCGCCGGCATGCGATTCATGATCACGACCATGCCGTCTACCGGCAGCGCGCTCATGCGCGACGATGCGCTCTCGAGGGTATACGGATGTCCATCTACTTTAGTGAGGGTGATGGCATAGCCATGTTTGTCGGCCGCGGCGGCAAAGCCCTCCATACGGTCGAGGTTGCCGGTACCGGTAATGTTAAACATGGCGACGCCGACGGTCTTAAACTTGCCACGGCGCAGCGATCGACCGGCAAAATTGGGGCGATACCCCAGCTCGCGCATGGCGGCACGCACGCGTTCCTTGGTCTCGGGGCGCACGCTGGGCGAATCGTGCACGGTGCGCGAGACCGTCTGCTCCGAGACGCCCGCGAGACGCGCCACGTCTTTGACGGATACCGATTTTTTAACAGCGGCCATAGGTCGATCTTTCTATGTCAACGATGCCATTGGTGGCACCCTACGCAGTCAAATGAAACGTCTTCAAGTATATCTAACGCCTCCCCCACCATACGCTCACCACCCAAAACCTACCGTTCACCGACATTTTTGCTTCCCCGAACGGCTTTTGTCGCCCAAATGTTAACGTTGCCATTGTGCAAACACAGAGCCACCGGGCGGCTCAAACGTTTACGCGTAAGGAATCGACGGTTCGCAGGCACAGGAACCACCGGTTCGCGTCTTTTTTTGTGTCACAAAATGGCAACGTCAACATTTTGGCAACCGAACGTCAAAAGCTACCATCGTTGCTAACCCACCGACTCTTAGGAGCATTGCATGGAGCAACTCATCGCCATCATCGAAAAGGGCCAGCCCTTTTTCAACGCGATCGCCCGCAACAAGTACCTCAAGGCGATCCGCGACGGCTTTATCTCCGTCATCCCCATCATCATCTTCTCGTCCATCTTCTGCCTGGTAGCCTCGGTCCCCAACATCTGGGGTTTCTACTGGCCCGATGACATCAACAACGCTCTGTGGAAGTGCTACAACTACTCCATGGGCATCCTGGCCATCGCCTGCGCCGCCACCACGGCCAAGCACTTCGCCGACGCTCAGAACCGCGACCTGCCCAAGAATAACCAGATTAACTTTATCTCATGCATGTGCGCGGCCATCATCGGCTTCTTGCTCCTTTCGAGCGACACGGTCGCCACGGACGCCGCCAGCGGCTTCAACACCACCTACCTTGGTTCCAAGGGCCTGCTGACCGCCTTCATCGCTGCGTTTGTGACCGGCATCATCTACAAGTTCTTTATCAAGCGCAACATCACCGTCAAGATGCCCGAGCAGGTTCCGCCCAACATCTCGCAGACCTTCAAGGACATCATCCCCTTCTCCGTCTGCATCACCGTCTTTTGGGTTTTTGACATCGTCTTCCGCGCTGCTTTTGGCTTCTGCTTTGCCCAGGGCGTCATCCAGGTGTTCCAGCCCCTGTTCACCGCTGCCGACGGCTATATCGGCCTCGCTGTGATTTACGGCGCCATGAGCCTCTTCTGGTTCGTCGGCGTCCACGGCCCCTCGATCGTCGAGCCCGCCATCGCCGCCGCTCTCGTTGCCAACATGACCGACAACCTGGCTGCGTTCCAGGCTGGCCAGCACGCTTCCGCTGTCCTGACCCAGGGCGCCCAGTACTTCGTCGTCTGCATGGGCGGCACCGGCGCCACGCTCGTCCTGGTCTTTATGTTCTGCTTCCTGGCTAAGTCCCAGGAGATGCGCGCCGTCGGTAAGGCCGCCATCGTCCCTGTCTGCTTTGCCGTCAACGAGCCGCTGCTGTTCGCTGCACCCATCGTGCTCAACCCCGTCTTCTTTGTCCCGTTTGTCTTTGCCCCGATCGCCAACATCTGGATCCTCAAGATCTTTATCGACTTCTTGGGCATGAACGGCTTTATGTACACCCTGCCCTGGACCGTCCCCGGCCCCATCGGCACCATCATGGGCCTGGGCTTCCAGCCGCTCGCCTTTGTGATGCTCGCCCTTATCCTGGTCGTCGACTTTGTCCTGTACTATCCGTTCTTCCGTGCCTATGACGCCCAGAAGTGCGCCGAGGAGGCCGAGATTTCCGAGGAGGAGCTCGCCGCCAAGAACGCCGAGAAGGCCGCCAAGCTCAACGATGCCTTCCAGGGCAAGGCTGACGCCAAGAGCGTTGCCGCCGGTGCTGCTGCCGAGGCCGTGAAGCCCGACGTCGCTCCCGCCGCCACCGAGGCCACGGCCACCAGCGACCTCAACGGCAAGCGCGTGCTCGTGCTCTGCCAGGGTGGCGGTACCTCGGGCCTGCTCGCCAACGCGCTGGCCAAGGCCGCCAAGGAGCGCGGCATCAATCTTGAGACCGCTGCCGAGGCCTATGGCAACCACGTGGACATGCTCCCCGACTTCGATCTGGTCGTCCTGGCCCCGCAGGCCGCCAGCTACCTGGCCGACCTGCAGAAGGACTGCGAGCGCGTGGGCAACAAGTGCGTCGCCTGCCGCGGTAAGCAGTACATCGAGCTTTCCCAGAACGGCGATAAGTCTCTCGCCTTCGTAAGCGAGCAACTCTCGAAGTAAGTAACGCTCAGGGCCAGCCGACCATCCAAGACCGGCTGGCCCTTCGATTTAGACGATTGGATCATCATGTCCGTTAACCCTGCTAGCGTCACCAACCCGCCTGCGCAGTTTCCCGAGGACTTTGTCTTTGGCGGCGCTACCGCTGCCTACCAGGTAGAGGGCGAGACCCGCACCCACGGTAAAGGCAAAGTCGCCTGGGACGACTTCCTGGAGGCCCAGGGGCGCTTCTCCCCCGATCCCGCTTCGGACTTCTACAACCAGTACCCCGTCGATTTGGAGCTGTGCGAGGAGTTCGGTATCAACGGCATTCGCCTCTCCATCGCCTGGAGCCGCATCTTCCCCAACGGTACCGGCGAAATCAACCCCGAGGGCGTGCAGTTCTATCACGATCTCTTCGCCGAGTGCCATAAGCACCACGTTGAGCCGTTTGTCACGCTGCATCACTTCGATACGCCGCTTCCCCTCTTTGAGAAGGGCGACTTCCTCAACCGCGAGACCATCGATGCCTTTGTGGACTTTGCCACCTTCTGCTTTAAGGAGTACGCCGACCAGGTGACCTACTGGTTCACCTTTAACGAGATCTGGGCCGATGCCTCCAACACCTACATCGAGGGCACCTTCCCCGGTGGTGTTAAGGCGCATCTGGCCGAGGCCTTCCAGTGCGAGCACAACATGATGCTCGCCCACGCCAAGGCAGTACTTGCCTTCCACAACGGCGGTTTTAAGGGCAAGATCGGCGTCATCCAGTCGCTGGAGTTTAAGTATCCGCTCAACGAGAACGACCCCGCCGACATCAAAGCCGCCAACAACGAACACGTGCTGCAGAACCAGTTTTTGCTCGACGCCACCTTCCGCGGCGACTATGCGCCCGATACGCTCGAGTGCGCTAACCGCCTGGCTGCCGTCTCGGGCGGCACCATCGAGATCCCGGATGAGGACCTCGAGATCATGCGCGAGGCCGCGCTCTACAACGACTACCTGGGCGTTAACAACTACCAGTGCCGCTTCCTCAAGGCTTACGATGGCGAGAACGACCTGCACCACAACGGTACGGGCGAGAAGGGCACCGGCCGCTGGCGCGTCAAGGGCATTGGCGAGCACGTGAACAAGCCTGGCATCCCCACCACCGACTGGGACTGGATCATCTATCCCGAGGGTCTGTTCGATCTGCTCGTCTACATTAAGCAGCGCTACCCCAACTACAAGCAGATCTTCATCACCGAGAACGGCATGGGCTACAAGGACCCCTACAAGGACGGTTTTGTGGACGACCAGCCGCGCATCGACTACATCGAGCAGCACCTGCGCTGGTTGCTCAAGGCCATGGAGGTGGGCGTCAACGTGGGCGGCTACTTCCTGTGGAGCCTGCAGGATCAGTTTTCCTGGACCAATGGCTACAACAAGCGCTATGGCTTCTTCTACGTTGACTTTGAAACCCAGAAGCGCACACCCAAGGCAAGCGCATACTGGTATAAGCACGTGGCGCAGACCCGT
>CAUDAE010000065.1 GCA_958447445.1 uncultured Collinsella sp. | reverse complement strand
CCTGCGCAAGACGAAGGCCACATTAAGTGGCCTTCTTTGCGTGCGGAACTCGCGATGAACCTTATATGCCTCCGCCCGGACAGACGCCCTGTTGTTGGAGCGCGGCTTGTCATAGGGGTATCCGCTGAACATATATAAGTCGAAGGCCACGTCATGTGGCCTTTTTTGCATCCGGAAACCGTGTCCCAGAATTCACGTCCGGAGTGGGATGCAGTTTCCGCTTACGGCCCCGTTGGGAAACTCCATCCCACTCCGGACGCAAATTCCGGGTCGCATTTTCCACCAGAGCCCCCAACCGGAAACTACATCCCATTCCAAAGGCGAATTCTGGGACGCACTTTCCGAAACCCCATCCATCCGGAAAGTCCGCCCCACTCTGAATACATCCGGCGAACGCATGAGAGCGTGTCATCCAGGACGGCCTCGTCATCGGGGTGATGGAAAATATCGCCCCAAACGCTTGCCACGGTTGCGTCCACAAGTGTCAAGAAAAAAGCCTCGAGAATCTCGAGGCTTTCACGTTTGTACGATTGAACGCGCGGCATCGCGAGCGACGGTCTACTCGCCCAAAACGGCCTTTTTGGCGGCTTCAGCCATGTTGTCCAGATCTTCCTTGGTGGGATGGTCCTTTGCGGCAACCCAGTTGTCGAGCAGCATCTTATAGCGCGCGTTTTCGGGTTCTTGCTCAAGCATCGCCTCATAGCGCTGCTTGACCGCGGGGCCCATCTTGCCCTGGCACATCGCCCAGCCCGCAAGCTCGGTATCCCCAGCCAAATTGGAGGTCACGCGATCGATAATCTGCTGATAATAGCTCTGGTCGGCGCCAAAACCGCAGGTGCCAAACAGGAAGACGCGCTTGCCGTGCAAGGCGGAGAGCAACGTCGCGACCGAAGGCGTGCACGCGCCCTTGTCGCACCAAAAACCGACGAGCACCGTGTCGGCCGCGCAGGCGCCCTGCGCCTCGAGCGCAACCTGATCTGCATCCGCATCGTCGCTCAACGCCGCGGCATGGACAAACTCAACACCCGCAGCCTGCAGAGCGCGCTTGATCGCGCCCGAAACCATCCTGGTATTACCGCTCTTGCTGTTAACCACCAAAGAGCACGTCATAGTCACGTTGCCTCGTTTCCCCCAAAACTAAAGCCACTAATGCAATTTATTAGTTGAATATCTTAGTACTAACGTGACAGATGTAAACCACCGTCTGTCGATTGATTAATTTGCCCCACGGGCTTGCTCACTGGGCAAACTGGCTGCGGTAGAGTTCGGCGTAGAAGCCGCCTGCCGCTAGCAGCTCGTCGTGCGTGCCGCGCTCGATAATCTGGCCGTCGCGCATGACCAGAATGCAGTCGGCGTTGCGGATCGTCGACAGGCGGTGCGCCACCACAAAGCTTGTGCGGCCGGCCATAAGCTCGTCGAATGCCGCCTGCACCTGCAGCTCGGTGCGCGTATCGATACTCGAGGTCGCCTCGTCCAGCAGCAGAATAGCCGGGTCGGTGAGCATGACGCGCGCGATGCACAGCAGCTGCTTTTGACCCTGGCTAAACGTGCCGCCGTCCTCGCCGATCACCGTATCGTAGCCGCTTGGCAGCTGCACGATAAACTTGTGCGCGTGCGCGCGCTTGGCCGCCTCGACAACCTGTTCGCGCGTGGCATCCGGGCAACCGTAAGCGATGTTTTCCGCCACCGTGCCCTCGAACAGCCACGTATCCTGCAGCACCATGCCAAAGGCGCGGCGCAGGCTTGCGCGCGTGTAGTCACGCGAAGACCGGCCATCGACCATGATGCGTCCGGCATCGATATCGTAAAACCGCAGCAGCAAGTTGATGAGCGTTGTCTTGCCGCAGCCCGTGGGGCCGACCAGGGCAAAGCGCATGCCGGGCTTGGCCTCGATGCAGATGTCCTGCAGCAGCTTGCGGTCGGGCACGTAGCTAAAGTCCACATGCTCAAAGGTCACCTCGCCCTGCGGGACGGCAAGTTCCACGGCATCCTCCGCATCGGGCTCCTGCTCGCGCGCATCGAGCAGCGCAAACATACGGCGCGCCGAGGCATACGCCGTCTGGATCTGCGTAATGACGTTGGTGACCTCGTTGAACGGCTTGGTGTACTGGTTGGCATAGGACAGGAAAATCTGCACACCGCCCACCGTAAGCGCCGCGGGCACGCCCGTGATCACGCCCACGCAGCCGATCACAGCGACCACGGCATAGATGATGTTATTGATAAAGCGCGTGCCGGGGTTGGAGAGCGAACCCATAAACTGCGCGCGCTCGCCCGCGGTGTAGAGCTCGGCATTGAGGGCATCGAAGCGTTGCTGAGCGTTCGAGCCATAGGCAAAGGCGTCGACAAGCTTCTGCTCGCCCACGTACTCCTCGATATGGCCGCCAAGCTGACCCTGAATACGCTGCTGCGCCGTAAAGCTCTTGTTGGAGAGTTTGGCGATGGCGCTGGCCGCAAAGATGGAGAGCGGCGTGACGAGCACCACTACGAGCGTCATGGTCAGGTTGATGGAAAGCATAAACGCAAGCGTGCCAACGATGGTGATAACGCCGGTGAAAAGCTGGGTAAAGCCCTGCAGCAGACCGTCGCCCACCTGGTCGACGTCGTTGACCACGCGGCTCATAAGGTCGCCGTGGGCATGGCTGTCGATAAAGCTGAGCGGCATACGGCTGAGCTTGTCGCTCGCCTCCACGCGCATGTCGCGCACCGTTTCGTAGGACAGGCGGTTGACGCAATAGCCCTGCAGCCACTGGAAGGACGCCGTGCCCACCACGACGAGCGCGAGTTTGGTAACGAGCGGCAGCAGCGCATCGAAGTCCACCTGCCCGGCGGCGACGATAAGGTCGATGCCCTCGCCGATGAGAATGGGCGTGTAGAGCTGCAGAATCACGGAGATGGCGGCACTCACAAACGACGCTACAAACGAAATGCGATGCGGGCGGACATAGCCCAGCAGGCGGCGGGTCACCGCGCCCACGGGATAGCGCTCGGGATCGCCGGGCTGGCGCGGACCGTCGCCCAGGTCGTTGAGGCTATCGTTGCAGGACACGTTGGCCGTCATCGTGGCGACAGAACCGGAAGAAGTATACGGATTCATTTAGCAGCCCTCCTTTGCGCAGACAGATGCGGGGGCGGTCGGGGCGCCTGGGGTGGACGCGGGCGCCGCACTCCCCTGCTGGCCCTCGAGCTCCTCGCGGCGCAGCTGCGACTGGCAAATCTCGCGATAGAGCTGGCAGGTCGCGTACAGCTCGTCATGCGTGCCCAGACCCGCAACCGAGCCGTGGTCGAGTACGCAGATCATGTCGGCATCGCGCACGGTCGAGACGCGCTGGCTTACGATGACGGTCGTGAGCGGCAGCCCGCCCTTGGCGGCACCGCGCACACTGCGCTCGCGAATGGCATGGCGAAGCGCCGCGTCGGTCTTAAAGTCGAGCGCCGAGGCGGAGTCGTCCATGATCAGAACCTGTGGCGAGCCCACTAGGGCGCGCGCGATGGTCAAACGCTGGCGCTGGCCACCGCTAAAGTTCTTACCGCCCGCCTCGACCGGGGCGTCGAGCCCCTTCGGCTTGTTGCGCACGAACTCGCTCGCCTGCGCCATATCGAGCGCTGCCCAGAGCTCCTCGTCGGTCGCCGACTCGTCACGCCAGGTCAGGTTGCTGCGGATAGTGCCGCTCACCAGCGACGCACGCTGCGGAACGGTCGCGACCACGTGGCGCAGCTGGTCGAGCTGCCAGGCGCGCACGTCGGAGCCCATCACGTACACGCTGCCCACGCCCGCATCGTACAGGCGCGGGATAAGCGAAACGAGGGTCGACTTACCGCTGCCCGTGCCGCCGATAATGCCGAGGGTTTTGCCCACCGGCAGCTCCAGAGTCACATCGCTCACGGCATTTGCCGCGCCGGCGCCAAACGAGAAGCTCGCATGGTCAAAGCTCAGCGCAGGGACCGGAACAGCGCCACCCGTCAGGTCGCTCGGCTCAGGCAGCGCGACCGGCTGGTTGCCCTCGTCAGCGATGCTCGGCACGCAATTGAGCACCTCGTTGATACGCGACGCGCTGGCGCTCGCCTTGGTAAAGACCACGACCAGGTTGGCGACGTACACGATGGAGGTGAGCGTCTGCGTCATGTAGTTCACAAACGCCATGACCTGACCCTGCGTGAGCTCGCCCACGTTGACCTGGATGCCGCCCACCCATAGGATGGCGCACACGCCCAGGTTCATCACCAAGAATGTGACGGGGTTAAGGACCGACGAGAGCTTACCCACCGCAATGGCGGTATGGGCCTGGTCATCGGCGGCTTGGGCAAAGCGCTCGCGCTCGTGATCTTCGCGTACAAAGGCGCGAATCACACGGGCGCCCGAAAGCCCCTCGCGGCAAATGAGCGCGATGCGGTCGAGCTTTGCCTGCAGCTGCTTGTAGTACGGGATGCAGCGCGCCATGACAAACCAGAACGCCAAGCCGATGGCGGGCGTGCAAATCAAAAAGATCACGCCGAGCTTAAGGTCGATGGCAAGGGCCGCGACCATGGAGCCCACCGCCAGGAAAGGCCAGCGGATGAGCATACGCACGCCCAGCGCCACGGCGAGCTGCACCTGGTTGACGTCGTTGGTAATGCGCGTGATGAGCGACGGCGTGCCAAAGCGATCGAGCTCAGCATAGCTCAGCTTGTTGATGTGCTGGTAGAGTGCGCCGCGAATGTCAGTGCCCATGCCCTGCGAGGTGAGCGCCGCCATCTTTTGGCAGACGAGCGTAAACGAGATGCCAATCACGGCCATGGCGGCGAGCACCATGCCGTAGTGGATAACGGCGTTCACGTCGTGCGCCCCAATGCCCTTGTCGATCATCTGGCCAATCACCAGCGGCGTAAGAAGGTCAAAGATTACTTCGATCAACTTGCACGCAGGGCCAATCACCATATACCGGCGAAACTTACCACCAAAACGCCTGAGCAGCTCAATCATGTATAGGCGCTCCCCTATCATCATCCACATTCAATTCGAACCATGATAGTACCGCCACCCCAAAAGAAGCGTAAACAACTCGTCATTTCTAACGGGATTCAGTTTTCAGGGGGGGTATACGCGCACACCCAGCCAGTGTCGGGTCAACTAGCATGGTATATTTACATTAGTGCTACCAAGTTAGTCGCCGACCCTTGAAATGAGGTGCCGAGATGAACGACATTCTCGCAAGAAGAGCAAGACGAGCAACTGTGGGCATCGCCCTTTCCGCGGCACTTGTCGCGGGAATCGCCCCCGTAACGGCGATCGCGGCAGAAACCAGCGCCCCCACCGGTGCAGTTGCCTTGCAGACGGAAGACGCGGCCGCCGCAAAAGAAAAAGCGTATGCAGCCATGCAGGAAGCGCTCAAAACCCTCGAGGCCGCAAAAGACGCCGCAAGTCCCGAGAAACTTGCGGAAATCGATGATGACATTGCCGCTTCTCAAGAGCTCTACGACAAGATGATGGCGGAAGCCGCCAAATCTAGTGAACCCCTTCCCGCCATGCGAGCGAACGTCGCTGCAGCCCAAGCCGATTACGACAAGGCCAGCAACCGGGTAAGCGAGCTTAAAGCAAAAGTAGAAAAGGCGCTCGCCGACAGGGATTACGAAACTGTTTTGCAGTTGCGTATGGAGGTCAAAATGGCGGATTCGGAAAGAGAATCTTGTGGATATAAGCTTGACCACCACCGACGTACGCTCGAAAGTCAGGAAGAGCAGGTTAAGATTTTCGAAGATGGAGCGGAGAAAGCAAAGGCCAACATCGACGCATGCACAGCCAAGCGAAATGCGCTCCTCAGCGATTTGAATAAGGCGCAAGCGGCCTATGACGACGCCTGCGAAGCATACGAAGAGGCAAAGGCCGCGGCAGATAAGACCGCCTCACCCGAGATAACGCAACCGACCGAGACAGTGCCTCCCTCCGGCTCAACGCAACCCGCCGAGGCGACACCGCCCGCCAGCTCGCCCGCGACCGGCAAAAATACCCCGCCAAGCTCCACCAAGCAGGCGAACACGAGCAGCGGCAAGCAAACAGATACGACCGCCGGCAAGCTCGCGAACACGGGCGACGCAGCGCCGAGCGCAATCGCACTCGCAGCAGTCGCCGCCGCAGGCCTCGGAATAACCGCCACAGCCACACGCCGCATCAGGAACTCAAAATAGCTGCCAACGGTTATTGTCTCCGCCAATCCACAAGCCCAGAGACAAAAAGAGGCTCGTTTCCCCAACCTAGGGAAACGAGCCTCTTTAACTGCAAAAATTCAAGCAACAGCACCGCCGTCTCTTGAACCACGCAGCCATCAATGCCCAGACAACGCCAACGAGCAGCATTCCTTAAGGGATAGATTAAATTAGATAAACGCGCCTTTACGGGTGATTTTTGGACGACGGGGCCCGGCCGGTGACGAGGTATTTGGTAGTCGAGCGATCCCGCAGGCGCAGCCGAGGACCAGCGAGACACCAAATACCTCGCCGCCGGCCGGGCCATGTCGCGGCACCAAAAAGCGCCCGTGCGCTCGATGGATTCGGATGCCCGACAGAGGCTCCTTATGGCTGCTTCCTTCCGGACCTGACCAGATTCGGAACATGTCGTCATCCGAACCCATCGAACGCGCTAGGCGCTCGGTATATCTTACCTGCTCCCGCCCGCCAGAGCAAGGTAGCTAATTTGGGACGGAGCTTTTTTGACTACTTTTGCAGCCCGATTGCCAGAGCAGCCAATGAGTAGTCAAAATAGTCCCATCCCAAAATGACCGGCTTGGTGCCGCACCACAGAAAGGACCCATCTACTACGTTTAGGCCACAGGGGTCGACCATAGCCGGCTTTTTCGAAAATCGGCAAGCTTTCTACCTGCGGTTTTAATTTCACAAAATCCGGGATGGTCGAGGGTGCCCGGTTTAACGTAGTAGATGGCCACGTTTCGTGGCAAACGGTCCGACCCAAGACCCAAGGCGGCCAACCTCGAATGGCCATTCTCGAAGTTGCGGTGGAATACGGACTGAATTGGCCCCTTAAAGGCATAGACGCTCCGTATTCCACCGCAACTTATAGGGAGATAGGCCTTAGAGGCGGGCGAGGTCGTAGGATTGGGCGGCTGCCTCGCCGGCACAGATGAGGTTGGTTGTGGCTTCTTGCGGATCGATCGCCTGTTCCAGGCCCATGGGTTTGCGGCAAATCGGCAAAACCAAGTCAATACCCTGCTCACACACCGCATCCAGGTTGACGGCGCGACCACCCACGACGGCGACCACCGGCTTGCCATATCGCTTCGCACGACGGGCCACACCCACCGGCGCCTTGCCGGCGGCGGACTGCTCATCCATATTGCCCTCGCCCGTTATGACCAGGTCGACATCGCGCACGCGCTCGTCAAACCCCACGAGATCGAGCACCGTCTCCACGCCCGAACGCAGCTCCGCCCCGAGCGCCAGCAGCGCGGCACCCAGGCCGCCTGCGGCACCGGCACCGGGCACTCCGAGCACCGAGCCAAATGTCCGAGCACCCTCGGGCACGCGCAACAATCCCTGAGCCCGCACCCCGGTAATTGCCGCATCGAGCAGGCGACCGTAGCCGACCATCCAGCTGTCGTACCTGCGCAGCGCCTCAGCGCCATCCGTCGGCAGGCCCTTCTGCCCGCCAAACACCGCCAGCGCACCGCGGCGTCCCACGAGCGGATTCTCGACATCCGAAAGCACAACGATACGAACGCCGCTCAGTGCACGAAGCGCTGACGTCAAATCGATACTCGACACGTGTTCAAGGCCCGCAAGACCGGGGGCGACATCGCAGTCCTGATCATCGACCACACGCGCGCCCAGCGCCTGCAGCATGCCGGCGCCACCGTCGTTGGTGGCGCTGCCGCCCAGACCAATATAGAGTGTCTTTGCGCCCATGCGAACCGCGCGAAGCATGAGCTCGCCCACGCCATAGGTTGTGGCCGCCAACGCCGCCGACTCCGTACAAGGCGAATACCCAATGCCGGCCGCCTCGGCCATCTCAATTACAGCCGACTCGCACTCGACATCAACCAGCATCCGGGCAGACGCGCGCTTGCCCAAGGGACCTGCCACCTCGCAGGTCACAATCTCACCGCCGCACGCGGCAACGGCATCGAGCGTTCCCTCGCCACCATCTGCCAGCGGCAATGTACACACCTCGGCATCGGACCACACACGGCGCATGCCCTCGGCAACCGCCGCCTCCGCCTGCGCACTCGACACGCTGCCCTTAAAGGAGTCAATCGCCAGCAGCACACGGCGGGGCCGACGGCATGCGGCACCAAAGTCAACCGCCGTGCCAGCATCCTCACTGGCACCTGTAAGCGCTGCGGCGTGAGCGGCGTGTGCTTCAAGATCGGCCCCACAACCGCAATCAGCGCCGCCCGCTCCGCGCAGACCGCCAAAATAGCTACTCAGCAGCTCGCGGCATTCATCCGCCAGGACCCCAGCCGTCACGTTAAACCGATGATTCAGGCGCGAGTCGGCATTCAAATCGTATAGGGATCCCAACGCGCCCGCCTTGGCATCAGCCGCGCCATACACGCAGCGCCCCACGCGCGCGTTAACCATAAGGCCTGCGCACATGCAGCAGGGTTCCAACGTCACATAAACCGTACAGTCGAAAAGGCGCCAGCGGCCAAGCGCCTGGGCAGCGGCGCACACGGCCGCAAACTCTGCATGAGCCGAAGGATCCTGATCGAGCTCGCGCCGATTGTGCGCCCTCGCGACGATCTCGCCGTCGCGCACCACTACGGCTCCGATGGGCACCTCGCCCACCGCCGCGGCGGCGCGCGCCTCGGCCAGTGCCTCGCGCATGAACTTCTCGTCGATTTCGGTGATCGTCATCGTTCGCCTTCCCTGTTGCAAATTCAAAACGATGCTATCATTACGACTCACGGAGAGATGGCAGAGCGGTTGAATGCGGCGGTCTTGAAAACCGTTGAGCGCGAGAGCGTTCCGGGGGTTCGAATCCCCCTCTCTCCGCCACTTTTAGTGATGCACCGGTGTCATGGTTCGCTCGAACAGCGCATCGACCACGTCGGCTATCTCAGGTCGACGCTCAAGATCGTGGCCCGATTCCCACCATATCGTGAAAAGTCGAATAATACCGCCGGCGACAAACTCAGACGTCGTCTCGAGTGACACGGGGGCCAGGGCATCCTCGGCAAGCACGTTCATCACACGCTCGCGGATGGAGCGGGCAATGCGGTCGCAAATAACGTTGGTCAACATACCCGACATGCTGCTTGCCAAAATGTTATCCATGAGCCGCTCGTGCGCCAGAATCAAATCCATGGCATCGTCCAAAATCGCGTGTCGAAGCGCGTGCACGTCCTCGGCAGACACTGCGCCGGCCTCATCGGGCTGTTTTTGCGGCAAGCCCGACATAAGCTCATCGATATAAAAGGCAAAGTAATCGTTCTTGTCGCGAAAGTGCTTGTAGAAGGTCGTGCGGCGAATCATGGCGCGGTCGCACAGCATGGCAACCGTCAGGTCCTCAAAACGATGCTCCTCGAGAAGCTCGGTGAAGGCATCGAACAGGGCGCGGTAGGTTTTCTTAATGCGAAGGTCCACTGGTATCGCCATCCTCAGGGCAAAGACAACACTCGTCAATCTGTCGCATATCTTACACCTGTACCTCGCGCGCTTTGCCCCAGTGCCGGCCCCGCCGAAAACACAACGCTTACCGGAAAGTTCGGCACGGCAAAACGTTGCGGGTATACTAGTAGCGTTATACCAACGGCAGCTGGCGCATGCCGCCGCGGCCATTCGAAACGGAGACATCATGATTACCGTCATCATCGGCATCGTTGTTGTCATTGTGATTGTCTGCGCCATCGCCGGCATCTACAACAACATGGTCACCAAGCGTAACCGCATCGATAACGCCTGGCAGAACATCGATACGCAGCTGCAGCGCCGTAACGACCTGATCCCCAACCTGGTCGAAACCGTCAAGGGCTACGCCAAGCACGAGCAGGAGACGCTCTCCGCCGTGATCAGCGCGCGTAACACCGCCGTCAAGGCCACCACGCCCGAGGCCAAGATGGAAGCCGACAACGTGCTGACCGGTGCGCTGCGCCAGCTCTTCGCCGTAGCCGAGGCCTATCCCGATCTTAAGGCAAACACCAACTTTACGCAGCTGCAGGCATCGCTCGAGGATACCGAGAACAAGATTAGCTATGCACGCCAGAGCTACAACGACTGCGTACTCAGCTACAACAACGCCATTCAGACGTTCCCGGCTGTCATCTTTGCCGGCATCTTTCAGTTTAAGGAGCGCCAGGGCTTCGAGGCCGCCGAAGCAGCCCGCCAGGCCCCGACCGTCAAGTTCTAGTAGTTTGACAGCGCATCCTTAATCGTCCAAATGTATAAACCGCCCCGTCGAATGCATACTTCGACGGGGCGGTTTCCTTTTTCGCGAAGGTCCCCCTCTAAGCGCCGTGCATTTTTAGGAGTATTCAACATAACCAAGAGCTTCGGGCGCCACGATAAATGCCAAAGACCGCGAATGTCCCTGCAAATCAAACGCTGTCAGCCCATAACCCCGCCCATCATCCGTAGAAAACATCGAGAAATCCCGATTTTTTGCCCGAGGTCGGTATGCAGGGGCCTTCGATTGCAGAATACTCGCAAAAATGCACGTCGCCACCGCCCCCACATGGCGCGAAGCAAAACAAAAGGGCGACCTTCCTTTCCGGCGCACTCC
>CAUDAE010000064.1 GCA_958447445.1 uncultured Collinsella sp. | reverse complement strand
GCAACGCGTTGCGCTGAGTCCTGAGGCTGTTGCAATGAAAATGACAATCAAGGCACGCACTTTACCTGCGTAAACAATGTGAGTGAAATATGAATCTCGATGGATACGCCCGCAGCCGTGTATACTAAACAGCTGTGTGAAACCAGGGGAGTATTCTGGCTGGACAAAATGCCTGCTTAATAGGGTTGTCAGGTAGTCTGGACGCAATACAAGGCTGGGGAGCACGTCGTGTAAGTAGTGGTCCTCTAGGGGCGTACGCTCGGTGGTGTACGCATTGTCCCAAGACCACGCGAGAGTTGGGATCATATCTTGATCAGCATGATTCTCGGCCGCAAGATTGGCATGACCCAGGTTTGGGACGAGGACGACAACGTCGTTCCCGTCACGGTCATCCAGGCTGGCCCCTGCGCTGTCTCGCAGGTTAAAACTCAGGCAACCGACGGCTATGACGCCGTCCAGATCGGTTTCGGCGACATCAAGGCCAAGAACGTGAACAAGCCCATGGCTGGTCACTTCGCCAAGGCTGGCGTCGAGCCTGTCCGCTTCCTTCGTGAGGTCCGCGTCGAGAACGGCGAGGAGCACAAGGTCGGCGAGGTCGTCACCGTCGCTGATTTCGCTGATGTCGAGAAGGTCGACGTCATCGGTACCTCCAAGGGTAAGGGCTTCCAGGGTCGCATCAAGCGCTGGGGTCAGCGCCGCGGTCCTATGACGCATGGTTCTCACTTCCAGCGTCACCCCGGTTCTATCGGTCAGTGCGCCTATCCTGCGCGCGTCCTCAAGGGCGTCAAGATGGCCGGTCACATGGGTAACGAGCGCGTTACCGTCAAGAACCTTTCCGTTGTCCGCATCGATGCCGAGCAGAACCTCATCTTGGTCAAGGGCGCTGTCCCGGGTGCCAAGAATGGTCTCGTCGCCATCCGTATGGCCTAAGGGCCCAGCCTATTTAGCCCAGCGTCATACCAAGGAGAACACTTAAATGGCAAAGTTTGAAGTAAAGAACAGCGAGGGCAAGAAGGTCGCCGAGGCCGAGCTCGCCGCTGAGGTGTACGGCATCGAGCCGAACATCCACGTTATGCACCACATCGTCAAGTGCCAGATGGCCTCTTGGCGTCAGGGCACCCAGTCCGCTAAGGGCCGCTCTGAGGTTTCCGGTGGCGGCAAGAAGCCTTGGCGTCAGAAGGGCACCGGCCGTGCCCGCCAGGGTTCCATCCGTGCTGCCCAGTGGCGTCACGGCGGCGTTGTCTTCGCCCCCAAGCCCCGTTCCTACGCTAAGCGTATGAACAACAAGGAGGTCAAGCTGGCTATGCGCTCCGCGCTGTCCGCCAAGCTGGCCGATGGCGAGCTCGTGCTCGTCGACGACTACGGCTTCGAGAAGCCTTCCACCAAGGCTGCCGTTGCCATGCTCAAGGCTCTCGGCCTTGAGGGCAAGCGTCTGACCATCATCGTTCGCGATGAGGACGTCAACGCCTACCTGTCGTTCCGCAACATTCCCAAGACGTTCATCATCACTGCCGACGAGGCCAACACCTACGATCTCGTCAACAACAACGCCGTGCTGATGCCCGCCGACATCGCCGCTCACTTCGGGGAGGTGCTTGCTTAAATGACCGCCCACGAGATCATCATCCGTCCGATCGTGTCCGAGCGTTCCTTCTCCGGCATGGAGCAGAACAAGTACACGTTCGAGGTCGCCAAGGATGCTAACAAGTATCAGATCAAGGACGCTGTCGAGGAGATCTTCGGCGTCAAGGTCGTTCGCGTGAACACCCTGACGGTCAAGCCCAAGACCAAGCGCGTGCGCTATGTCGCCGGCAAGACCCGTTCTTGGAAGAAGGCCATCGTCACGCTGGCCGAGGGCGACACCATCGAGGTCTTTGGCAACCAGGCCTAAGACTCGCTGCTGTTGAGTGAGCTCATGCCTCCCAAATAGGGGAGGCGAGAGCTCAAGGTTTTGGGCGTATAAAATGGACACGCCCGGAGCCGTGTATACGTCCGGTGTCATCGCACCCGAGGCAGAACCTCGAATCCCTGTCTGCGATGGCTAACGGATTCCTATTGAAAGGGATTGTAATGGCTGTAAAGCACCTTAAGCCGACCTCCGCTGGTAGGCGTTGGCAGACGATCTCCGACTTCTCCGAGATCACCTGCACCAAGCCCAAGAAGGCCGGTCGTAACAACAACGGCCGCATCACCACCCGCCACCAGGGCGGCGGCGTGAAGCGTCGTTACCGCGTGATCGACTTCAAGCGCAACAAGGACGGCGTGCCCGCCAAGGTTGCCACGATCGAGTACGATCCGAACCGTTCCGCTCGCATCGCTCTGCTGCACTACGCTGACGGTGAGAAGCGCTACATCCTGGCCCCCAAGGGCCTCGAGGTCGGTCAGACCATCATGTCCGGTTCTGACGCCGACATCAAGCCGGGCAACGCTCTGCCCCTCGCCGACATCCCCGTCGGTACGCTCATCCACGCCGTCGAGTTCCAGCCGGGCAAGGGCGCTGCTATCGCCCGTTCCGCCGGTAACTCCTGCCAGCTGATGGGTAAGGAGGGCAAGTACGCTATCGTCCGTATGCCTTCCTCCGAGATGCGCCGCATCCTCGTTACCTGCCGCGCCACCGTCGGTGAGGTCGGCAACGCCGATCACTCCAACATCGTCATCGGCAAGGCCGGCCGTAAGCGTCACATGAACGTGCGCCCGACCGTCCGCGGTACCGTCATGAACCCTGTCGACCACCCGCACGGCGGTGGCGAGGGCAAGAACCACACCTCTGGTCGTCCCTCTGTTACCCCCTGGGGTAAGCCGACGAAGGGCCTTCGTACGCGCAAGAAGAAGAAGGTCTCGAACCAGCACATCATTCGTCGCCGTAAGAAGTAATTTCGGATACCGAGTTTTAGGAGAAAGCACTTATGAGCAGAAGTCTCAAAAAGGGCCCGTTCGTGGAGACTCGCCTTCTCTCGCGTATCACCGCGATGAACGAGGCTGGCAAGAAGGACGTCGTGAAGACCTGGTCCCGCGCGTCCACCATCTTCCCCGAGATGGTTGGTCACACCATCGCCGTCCACGACGGCCGCAAGCATGTGCCCGTGTATGTTACCGAGTCCATGGTTGGTCACAAGCTCGGCGAGTTCGCGCCGACTCGTACGTTCCGTGGCCACAAGGCCAAATAGGGGGTTAACCGTAAATGGCAACTAAGTCTATTGAAACTGAGGCCACCGAGGTTCGCGCCGTCGCTAAGTACGTGCGTGTTTCCCCCAGCAAGGCCCGCCTGGTGGTCGATCTGATCCGCCGCAAGCCTGTCGCTCAGGCCTTCGACATCCTCCACTTCTGCGACCGCGCCGTCGCCGTGGATGTCGAGAAGGTTCTCCGTTCCGCCGTTGCGAACGCCGAGAACAACAACGGTCTGCGTGCCGACAACCTGGTTGTCGCCGCTGCCTATGTTGACGAGGGTCCGACGCTTAAGCGCATCCGTCCCCGCGCCAAGGGTTCCGCTTCTCGCATTCTGAAGCGTACTTCCCACATCACCGTCGTCGTTGCTCCTCGAAAGGAGGCGTAAAGCTGTATGGGTCAGAAAGTCTACCCCACCGGCTTCCGTCTTGGCATCACCGAGAACTGGCGCTCCCGCTGGTTCGCAGAGAAGGATTACGCTAAGACCCTCGGTAACGATCTCGAGATCCGCAAGTACCTCGAGAAGCGTCTTTCCCGCGCAGCTGTCTCCCGCGTCGAGATCGAGCGCGCTGGCGACAAGGTGAAGGTCATCATCCTCACCGCTCGCCCCGGCGTTGTCATCGGTAAGAAGGGTGCCGAGATCGATACCCTCCGCACCGAGCTCGAGAAGGTCGCTGGCGTCTCCAAGGGCCAGCTCTCCGTCGACGTTGTCGAGATCAAGCGCCCCGAGCTCGACGCCAACCTCGTTGCTCAGTCCATCGCTGAGCAGCTCGAGGGCCGCGTTGCCTTCCGTCGCGCTATGCGCAAGGCTGTCCAGTCCGCCCGCAAGGCCGGCGCCAAGGGCATCCGTATCCAGTGCTCCGGTCGTCTCGGCGGTGCCGAGATGGGCCGTCGTGAGTGGTACCGTGAGGGTCGCGTGCCTCTGCACACCCTCCGCGCCAAGATCGACTACGGCACGGCTGTCGCCAGCACCACCATGGGTGCCTGCGGCGTGAAGGTCTGGATCTACCTGGGCGAGAAGCTCCCGGGCCAGCCTGTTCCCAACCCTGCACTCGAGGGCTCTTCCCGTCCTCGTCGTCGTAACTCCGAGAGGAGGGGTCAGTAGTGCTTGCCCCTAAGCGTATTCTTCACCGCAAGGTGCAGCGTGGCTCCATGAAGGGCCAGGCCAAGGGTAATACCGATCTGCATTTCGGCGAGTTTGGTATCCAGGCTCTCGAGGCCCATTGGATCACCAACCGTCAGATCGAGGCCGCTCGTATTGCCATGACCCGCTACATGAAGCGTGGCGGTCGTGTCTACATCACGATCTTCCCCGATAAGCCCATCACCAAGAAGCCTGCCGAGACTCGCATGGGTTCTGGTAAGGGTAACCCCGAGGAGTGGGTGGCCGTTGTCAAGCCCGGCCGCATCATGTTCGAGGTCAAGGGCGTGCCCGAGGAGGTCGCTCGCGAGGCTCTGCGTCTTGCACAGCACAAGCTTCCCATCAAGACCAAGATTGTTGCTGCCAAGAACGCCGAGCAGCGCATCCAGAAGGAGATGGCTGAGGAGGCCGCTCTCGAGGCCAAGTGGGCTGCTGAGGACGCCGCCGCCGCCAAGGAGGAGAACTAATGAAGCCCGCAGAGATTCGTGAGCTCTCGGACGCTCAGCTCGTTGAGAAGCTGAAGGAAATGCGCGCCGAGCTCTTTAACCTTCGTTTCCAGATGGCCACCAGCCAGCTGGACAACACCGCTCGCGTCAACACCGTGAAGAAGGACATCGCTCGCGTCCTCACGGAGCAGCGCGCCCGCGAGATCGCAGCGGAGAAGTCCGCTGTCGCCGAGTAGGACCTAAGGAGAGAACATGACTGATTCGCGTAACTCGCGTAAGGTCCGTACGGGTGTCGTTACCTCCGTCTCCGGTGCCAAGACCATCGTTGTCACCATCACCGAGCGCAAGCGTCACCCCAAGTACGGCAAGATGATGACCAGCTCCAAGAAGCTGCACGCTCACGACGAGGAGTGCACGGCTGGCGTGGGCGATACCGTCCGCGTTATGGAGACCCGTCCTATGTCCAAGATGAAGCGCTGGCGCCTCATCGAGGTCGTCGAGCGCGCTAAATAAGCAGTCGCTCTTACGACTTGTACGTTTCCGAAGATGTGCGTATGCCTGGCTTGCATACCACGGGCCGTATAAAGGCTGCGCACCTCTCTTCGGTTCTTAGTTCGGAGGAACATCTACCATGATTCAGATGCAAACCATGCTGAACGTCGCCGACAACTCCGGCGCTCGCAAGATTCGCTGCATCAAGGTGCTTGGCGGTTCCAAGCGTCGTTATGCAGGCATCGGCGATGTGTTCATCGGTGCTGTCCAGGAGGCTACCCCTGGCGCCAACGTCAAGAAGAAGGACGTTGTCCGTTGCGTCGTCGTTCGCACCGTTAAGGAGATCCGCCGCAAGGATGGCTCCTACATTCGCTTTGATGAGAACGCCTGCGTTGTCATCAACAACGATGGTTCGCCCGTCGGCACCCGTATCTTCGGGCCCGTCGCTCGCGAGCTTCGTGACAAGAAGTACATGAAGATCGTCTCGCTCGCTCCCGAGACCCTGTAGTTAGGGGAGATATATGTATATCAAGAAGGGCGATAAGGTCCAGGTTCTCTCTGGTAAGGATCGCGGCAAGCAGGGCGTTGTCCTGCGTGCTCTCCCCGCCGAGAACAAGGTCGTTGTCGAGGGCGTTTCGGTCGTCAAGAAGGCCGTCAAGCCCAACGCTGCCAACCAGCAGGGTGGCATCGTTTCGCAGGAGGCTCCCATCGACGCCTCCAACGTCAATCTCGTTTGCCCCGAGTGCGGTAAGGTTACCCGCGTCGGTCACGAGAAGGACGGCAAGAACAAGCTGCGCGTCTGCAAGAAGTGCGGCCACAAGTTCTAAGCTGCCCGCAACATCAAGTTGCTAGCAAAGGCCCGGATGCCCCAAGGCACCCGGGCCTTTTTCTATCCCTACTCATTGGGGACAGACTTAAATGAGTACCCTAACTGGGTAAGCATAAATGAGCGGGTCGTGCTGTATAAATTGCTTGTGTGCGCGTTTATGCGCGTTAGATTGCGTTTAATTACGCAGCTATGCGTATATATGAGCCGTTTACGGGGCAATAATGACCGTTTAGCGGTGAGATACGCAAGAACGCGCACAGACGCGCGTGTTTGTGCGAATATAGAGCTGTCAGAAATGCAAGACGTTCTATGACACAGGAGACACATAATGGCAGATTCCAAGCAGGCTCCATTCGACGCCGCGGCAGCCGCCAAAGCAGCATTTGCTTCGGTCCAGGACAAGCCGTTCCCTAACGACATCTTTACGGCTCCCGAGCTTCGTTGGGCTGTGATTGGGTGCGGCGTTATCGCCAACCAGATGGCCCAGTCTCTCGCTCTTGCCGGTCGCAAGCTTGCGGGCGTCGCTAATCGCACGCTGTCAAAGGCTCAAGCTTTTGCCGAGCAGTATGGCATCGAGAAGGTCTATGAAACGGCCGAGGACCTCTATGCCGACCCTAACATCGACGCGATCTATATCACCACTCCGCATAACACGCATATCACCTACCTGCGCGCCGCCCTGTCAGCTGGCAAGCACGTGCTCTGCGAAAAGGCCATTACCCTCAACTCCGCCGAGCTCGACGAGGCACGTGCCATTGCCGACGAGCATAACGTGGTCCTTATGGACGCTACAACGGTGCTCCACATGCCCTTATATCAAGAGCTGCGCCGCCGCATGGATGCCGCTGAGTTTGGCCGCATGAACCTCGCTCAGCTCAACTTTGGCAGCTACAAGGAGTACGGCGATCTGACCAACCGTTTCTACAATCGCAACCTTGCTGGCGGTGCCATGCTCGACATTGGCGTCTATGCTCTGTCCGTTATGCGCCTCTTTATGGCAAGCCAGCCCGCTGAGGTCGTTTCGCTGGGCAACACCTGTGAGACCGGCGTTGACGTTGCGGGCGGCATCGTCTGCCGTAATGCCGAGCAGCAGCTGGGTGTTGTGAGTCTTACGCTTCACTCCAAGCAGCCCAAGCGCTCGGTCATCAGCTTTGACAAGTGCTATATCGAGGTCAACGAGTATCCGCGTGCCGATCACGCGACCATTGTGTGGACTGCGGACGGCCACCGCGAGGAGGTCCACGCCGGCACCGAGGCTTATGCCCTGTGCTACGAGATGGCCGACCTCGAGAAGGCGGTTGCCGGCGACGACTCCAAGCGCGAGCTGCTGGATTATGCTTATGATGTTATGGAGCTTATGACCAAGCTCCGCGCCGACTGGGGAGTCGTGTACCCCGAGGAGGAGTAGGCGATGCTTGCGGAAGATAGGCTCAACGCGATTGTGTCGATGGTGCAGCAGGCTGGCTCGGTTACTGTGCCAGAGCTTGCCGATACCCTGGGCGTGACGGCGTCTACCATTCGGCGCGACCTGCAGACGCTCGATCGAGCGCACCGTATCGCCAAGGTCCACGGCGGAGCGACGAGTCTTGAGCGCGCGCACGTGACGCGCGACCTAACGCTCAATGAGCGCAGCGACCTCCATAACGACGACAAGGAGCGTATCTGCGCCCGTGCGGCGGCGCTTGTGGAGCCCGAGAGCTTTGTATACATCGACTCGGGCTCGACGACGCTCAAGCTCATCGAGCATCTTCCACACCTTGAAGGTGTCACCTACGTGACCGACTCCGTGCTCCATGCTCAGCATCTCGCCCTGCGCGGCATGCGCACTGTGGTGTTGGGTGGCGAGCTCAAGCCCGAGACCGAGGCGCTCGTTGGCCCCGATGCCTTGGCAACCCTAGACCACTACAACTTCAACTGTGGGTTTTGGGGTTCTAACGGCATTGCTGCCGAGCAGGGCTTCACGGCGCCCGATATCGAGGAGGCGCAAGTAAAGCGCATCTCGATGCGCCATACGGCCAAGCGCTTCGTAATCTCGGACGCCAGCAAATTTGGCATGGTGGCGCCCGTCAAGTTTGCGGACTTCCGCGACGCAACGATTATTACCGCAGGCGAGGTCCCCGCCAAGTACCGGGCAATGGACAACGTCATCACGGTCTAGCAAGCAGAGGCAGGTTAAGGCCAAAACCACCGCAAAGGTGCCTGTCCCCATTGTGGTGGTTAGTAACGAAAACCGAGTAATTTTCCCAATAGAAAAGCGGCAACGTCCATCACGGGCGTTGCCGCTTTCGTTGTCTGCCGGCTTGTCTAAGTCTGTAACAACTGGACCGTTAAAAGTAGGCTAGGTGTTACAGATTGAGATACTTCCGAACCGCGCCGTCCCTTTTTCTCAATCTGTAACATCTGGGACGGATTTTGCCGAGTTACTGTTACAGATTGAGATTTTCCCTTGAGGGGGATTTGAGTGTCTCGATCTGTAACAGATAGACCGGAAAATGGGTTTTAACTGTTACAGATCGAGACGTTTTGGCGCCACGGCTGAGCCATCGTGGTGGTTTTGACGTTTGCCCAGATAAAACCTGCCAAAATAAACCTGTCCCTTTTTGGCGGGTTTTAGGGCTCCCAGGGGCAGGGGGCTTCGATGTGGATGTGCTCGCCGGTTACGGGATGCGTGAAGGACACGCTGTGGGCATGGAGCATGAGGCCGCAAGGACGCGGTGTGCCGTACAGGTCGTCGCCAACCAGGGGATGGCGCTCGCTTGCCAGGTGCACGCGGATCTGATGCTTACGGCCGGTGAGCAGCTCGACATCGATATACGAGCGCGTGGGCAGGCCACGACGGCTCTTAAGGCGTTTGAGCACCTTCACGCGCGTTTGAGACGGCTTGCCGCTGGCGCCGACGCGCATCTTTCGGCTGTCGTGACGGTCGCGGGCGATGGGCTTGTCGATGAGCTTTTCGTTCCAGTCGATCTTGCCCTCGGCGAGCGCTAGGTAGTGCTTTTCGAAAGCGTGGTCGATAATCATCTGGTCAAAGGCGGGCTGCGTCTGCTTGTCGAGCGAGAACAGCACCACGCCGGTGGTGTTGCGGTCCAGGCGGTTGAGCGGCTGCATGTCGGTCGCGGCAAAGCCGTCGCCCATCGCCAGCAGCAGGTCGCTGGCGTAGTCGGTGAGCGTGCGCTCGCCGGTGCCGTCGCCGTGGACGATCATGCCGGCGGGCTTGTCGATGGCCATAAGCCAGGCGTCGCAGTAGAGGACTTGAGGTTCTTCGTTCACGTGCAAGCCTTTCGGTTAGCTGATTCCCACAAACATGCAGCCCGAAGTCGCCCCGCGCAGGCGGGCGGCGGGCTTGCGGCCGGCTTGAGCTGCCTCGACGGCGCGACGGACGCGAGCGACGGCACGGGCGATCTCATCCGTCTCGAGCAGCGTTCCGTCCACCATGAGACGACGCACGCCGGCATCGAGCAGCTGAGGAACCTGAGGCGTGAGGTCGATGGGGTAGGCGTCGTACAGGTGTGAGCGGCCGTGGATGTCGGTACGCACCGGCATGACCTTTCCGTCGATATTCTTGAGCGAGAGCTTGCGGGCACGCAGGCGGCAGTTGGCGCAATCGTGGATGCAGCCGTTGGCAACCTGCAGAATGCAATGCTCGCTTGTCATGACGCGCGGGCGGCCAAAGACGGTGATGCCCAGAGCCGCGGGCGCGGCGGCGCCGAGCGAGACAATCTCGTCGAGCGTGATCTCGGGCGAGAGCCAAAACGCACCGGCTCCGCGCCCGGCAAGCGCCTCCATGCAGGGCGTGTTGTGCACCGGCAGGCAAGAGCGAATCTCGGCCGTGGCGCCAACCTGGGCGGCCAGGGCAAGCTCAGAGATG
Source organism: uncultured Collinsella sp. (assembly GCA_958447445.1). GTDB lineage: Bacteria > Actinomycetota > Coriobacteriia > Coriobacteriales > Coriobacteriaceae > Collinsella. Next base: position 871 of record CAUDAE010000064.1, on the reverse strand, counting down.
TTGCCAATAGCGACCGTGGCGCCGGCAACAACCCACGGGTCGACGCGTACGTGGTCAACGGCGCGGCAGACCTCGTCGAGTACGGGCACGATGCCCTGCTCAAATGCATCGGCGGGGGAGAGCTCGGCCGCATCGAGCGCGTCGGTGGTCATGTAGATGCGCGTTACACCCTCGGCGCGAGCGGCCTCGGCGGCCTCGAGCGAGGTGACGGTGGCGCAGATTTGCGGCTCATCGCGGTAGTGCTCGGGCGCGGGGCGGGAATCACTGGCTACAATCGCCGGCAGCTCGAGCGTTTTCGCGCGCTCCTCGTACGGTGCCAGAATGGCCTCTTCCAGCGCCTTACAAGCGGCGGCGCGCACCTTGTGCACGGCGGAAAAGCCCATACCACAGCCGGCGTCGAGCGAAACGTCAAAGCTTACGGCCTCAAAGGGCGAGGAGCCCATGCGGCCCACATGCTCAACCAGATCGGATGCCTCGACGGCGCGGGTCTTGGCTGCCTCGACGGTGAAGCCCGTGGCGGTGGCGGTGAGCGCGGGGTTGTCACAGCAGGTGAGTGTGACAGTAAACGGCTCGCCCAGGCGCGCCACGACGGACACGTCAACAGCTCGGCGGCGCAGCACATCGCGCTTGAGCGCGGCGCCGGCGGCGTCGATGGCGCGCTGACTGCGAATCACGCGGACGCGGCAGCCCTCGGGCATGCTGCGGGGCACGCGACATTCGATGATGTCGCCGGCGGCGGCATCATCGGCGGCAATGGTGGTCAGGAACTGGTCAAATTCGTTATCGTGGCGAAGCTCCAGCAGGTCGCCCTTGCCCACGGGCTCAAACAGCTCAATGCGGGCGATGGCAGCGCGGCGACGGCGGTCGTCGG
>CAUDAE010000063.1 GCA_958447445.1 uncultured Collinsella sp. | reverse complement strand
ATGGGACCCAACGGCGCCGGCAAGTCCACCCTCGGCCACCTGGTCATGGGCGACCCAGTCTATACCGTCAATGACGGCCGCATCGTCTTTGACGGCCAGGACATCACCGAGCTCACCACCGACAAGCGCTCCCGCGCCGGCCTGTTCCTGAGCTTCCAGGCACCGGTCGAGATCCCCGGCGTGCCGCTGTCAAGCTTTTTGCGCGCCAGCATCGCCGGCCGCCCCGGCCTGGAGATGAAGGGCAAGGAGTTCCGCCGTCGCGTCAAGGAGCTCGCAGCCGAGCTCAACATGGATACCGCCTACCTCAACCGCGAGCTGGGCGTGGGCTTCTCGGGCGGCGAGAAAAAGAAGGTCGAGATGCTCCAGCTTCTGCTGCTGCAGCCCAAGCTCGCCATCCTTGACGAGACCGACTCCGGCCTGGACGTCGATGCCCTGTCCACCGTCAGCCACGGCATGGACGCCTACCGCAAGAGCTGCGACGGCTCTATGCTCATCATTACGCATAACACGCGCATCCTGGAGCACTTGGATGTCGACCGCGTCCACGTTATGGTCAAGGGCCACATCGTGCGCGAGGACGACGCCTCGCTGATCCCCTGGATCGACAAGAACGGCTTTGAGACCTTCGAGCGCGAGGCCGCCGAGCAGCGCGCCCAGGCCGAGACCGCCGCTGCCGAGCAGCAGGCGTAAAGGGGCGACGCAATGACCAAGAACCGCACCGAGGTCGCGGACATCGACCGCAGCCTCTACGACTTCACCTATGGCGAGGAGGGATTCGAGCGCCTCGACGCCGGCATCACGCCCGACATCGTGCGTGAAATCAGCGCCAAGAAGGACGAGCCGCAGTGGATGCTCGACCTGCGCCTCAAGTCCCTCGAGATCTTTAACCGTTTCCCGGATCCGACGTGGGGTCCCTCCATCGAGGGTCTGGACATGGACAACATCGTCACCTACGTCAAGCCCAACACCGACCAAAAGCACGACTGGGAGTCGGTGCCCGACGACATCAAAAACACCTTTGAGCGCCTGGGCATCCCCGAGGCCGAGCGCAGCTACCTGGCGGGTGTCGGCGCGCAATACGACTCCGAGCTGGTCTACCACAACATGCAGGACACGGCGTCCAAGATGGGTATCGTCTACTCCGGCATCGAGGAGGCCCTGCACGATCCGCAGTGGGAGCCGCTCATCCACGAGAAGTTTATGACGCTCATCCCGCCCACCGACCACAAGTTTGCGGCCCTGCACGGCGCCGTGTGGTCGGGTGGCTCGTTTGTCTACGTGCCCAAGGGCACCAAGCTCGACTTCCCGCTGCAGAGCTACTTCCGCCTCAATGCCAAGGGCGCCGGCCAGTTTGAACACACGCTCATCATCGTCGAGGACGACGCCGACCTGCACTTTATCGAGGGGTGCTCCGCGCCCAAGTACAACGTGGCCAACCTCCACGCCGGTGCCGTCGAGCTTTTTGTGGGCAAGCGCGCGCACCTGCGCTACTCGACCATCGAGAACTGGTCCAAGAACATGTACAACCTCAACACAAAGCGTGCGCGTGTGGACGAGGACGGCGACATCGAGTGGATCAGCGGCTCCTTCGGTAGCCACGTGGGCTATCTCTACCCTATGAGCGTGCTCAACGGCCGCCGCGCTCGCTCGAGCTTTACCGGCATCACCTTTGCGGGTGCCGGGCAGGACCTCGATACCGGCTGCAAGGTCGTACTCAACGCGCCCGAGACCTCGGCAACCGTCGAGACCAAGGGCATCTCCAAGAGCGGCGGCATCCAGACCTTCCGTAGCTCTATCGTGGCCACGCCCAAGGCCGAGGGCTCCAAGGCAACCGTGAGCTGCCAGTCGCTCATGCTCGACGACCAGAGCCGCTCCGACACTATTCCGGCCATGGACATCCGCGCCAAGAACGTCGACATCGGCCACGAGGCCACCATCGGCCGCATCGGCGACGACAAGGTGTTCTACCTGATGAGCCGCGGCATCTCGGAGGAAGAGGCCCGCACCATGATCGTCAACGGCTTTGCCAACCCGGTCTCCAAGGAGCTGCCGCTTGAGTACGCCGTCGAGATGAACAACCTGATCAAGCTGGAGATGGAAGGAGCGATCGGATAATGAAAGAGACCATGAACACGCCGAACGCATTTACGTCATCCGAGCTTCTGCAGTGCGACGTATCGGGAGCGACGAGCCCGACGACGCGTACTAAAGGTACGCGAGGAGGGTCGGAGCCCCGAGACGGCGTGCTGCAGGAGATCGGGGGCGTCAATGCGATGCCGGCCGCCACATGGGGCTGGCTCAAGATGAATCAGACCAAGCTCGAGCTCTCTGACGAGCTTGCCGCCGCTCCCACCGAGACCGTTGAGGTCGAGGGCTTGGAAGAGCAGTTTACTGGCGTGGCAGACGCCTTCGACACCGCCATGGACGCCATGGCCGAGCGCTTCCCCGAGCGCCGCGCCTCCGCGCCCGGCGATGCCGCCGACCGCGCCCGCATCACGCCCGAGACCGAGCTCGACGTGCCCGCAACCTCCGTCTACCAGGCCGGCGCCATTAAGCTCGAGGAAGAGCTCTCCCCTGCTGAGGCCTTCGAAACCGGCATGGGTGAGGCTGCCTACGCCTACTTGGCCGAGCACGCTACCAAGCGCATCGTCATCGATGTGCCCGCATACAAGCACGCCACGGTTACCGTGCGCGTGAGCGGTGTCGATGCAGCCGCGGCCATCGCCGCCATCGACGTCGTCGCCCGTCCTCAGTCGACGCTCGATCTGCTTATTGCCCTGGACTCCCCCGTTGCCGGCCAAGGCGTCGTGGGATCCGTGCTACGCGTGTGTGCCCACGAGTACGCCACCGTCAACGTGACCTGCACGCAGACGCTCGACGATAGCTGGATCGTGCTCGACGACACCGGCCTATTCCTGGACGAGGGCGCGCGCGTCAACGTGCAGCACACCGTCCTGGGTGCTGGCACCAGCGCCACCGGCCTTGCCGGCGACCTGCTAGGCGATACCGCCAAGGTCACCATCGATACTGACTACCTAGGCGCCCGCGAGCAGGTGCGCGACTTTAATTACGAGCTGCGCCACCGCGGCCGCAAGACCGAGTGCGAGATCGACGCCAACGGCGTGCTGACCGGCACATCCAAGAAGGTCTACCGCGGCACCATCGACCTCGTGCACGGCTGCAAGGGCGCAACCGGCACCGAGCGCGAGACGGTGCTTTTGGCCAACAAGGGCGTCGACAACAAGACCGTTCCCGTCATTCTCTGCGACGAGGACGACGTCGCCGGCAACCACGGCGCCACCATCGGCCACGTCCGCGACGAGCAGCTGTTCTACCTCGCCTGCCGCGGCCTTGACCAAAACGCCGCCGAGGATCTGTTCATCCGCGCCAAGCTGGAGGATGCCGCGCTTTCCGCCACCGATGAGCGCACCCGCGCCGCCGTCGTCCGCCTGGGCAACAACCTGATCGATAACTTTGAAGAGGAGCTCGCATGATCGATACCGAGCACGTAAAATGCGATACCTGCACCGCCCCCGAGCCCATGGAGCTCGACGCCAGCGACGAGGCTTCGCGCGGTTGGCCCACCGTGGACATCGAGACCAACCCCTACAAGGCGCAGTTCCCGCTGTTCCAGCAGCACCCCGAGATCGCCTTCCTCGATAGTGCCGCCACCGCGCAGCGCCCCGCCTGTGTGCTCGACGCCGAGCGCGATTTCTACCAGCGCATGAACGCCAACCCGCTGCGCGGCCTGTACTCATTGTCCGTCGAGGCCACCGATGCCATCGCCAAGGTCCGCCAGCAGATTGCCGACCTCATCGGCGCCGCCCAGGCCAATGAGGTCGTCTTCACCCGCAACACGAGCGAGTCGCTCAACCTGGTCGCCAAGAGCTTTGCACCCACGGTGCTCGAGCCCGGTGACGAGGTCGTCATCACCATCATGGAGCACCACTCCAACCTAATCCCGTGGCAGCAGGTCTGCCGCGAAACCGGCGCCAAGCTCGTCTACCTCTACCCCACCAAGACCGGTCAACTCACCACCGAGGAGGTTCTGTCCAAGGTGGGCCCCAAGACCAAAATCTTGGCCGTGGGTCAGGTGTCTAACGTGCTGGGCGTCGAGAACCCGGTCAAGAATCTCGGCAAGCTCGTGCACAAGTACGGCGGCTATCTGGTCGTCGACGGCGCGCAGTCGCTGCCGCACATGCCGGTCGATGTGGCCGATCTGGGCGCCGACTTCTTTGCCTTTAGCGCGCACAAGGCCATGGGCCCCATGGGCATCGGCGTGCTGTGGGGCAAAATGGACCTGCTCAACGCCATGCCGCCCATGCTCACCGGCGGCGAGATGATCGACTCGGTCACCGAGCAGGACGCCGTCTGGGCGCCCGTTCCCGAGAAATTCGAGGCCGGCACGCAGGACGCCGCCGGCATCTTCGCCACGGGTGCGGCACTCGACTACCTGGTCAACACGGTGGGTTACGAGAACATCCAGGCCCGCGAGCAGGCACTCGTCCACTACCTGATGGGTGAGCTCATGCAGCTCGACTTTGTCCAGATCATCGGCTCCATCTATTGGGACAACCACCACGGCGTTGTGAGCTTTAACGTCAAGGGCATCCACCCGCACGACGTCGCGAGCATCATGGACATGGACGGCGTCTGCATCCGCGCCGGTCACCACTGCGCGCAGCCGCTGCTTACCTGGCTGGGCGTCGAGAACCTTGCCTGCTGCCGCGCCAGCGTGGCCTTCTACAACGACAAGGCCGACATCGACAAGTTCATCGCCGGCCTGCATCACGTTTGGAGCACGTTCAATGGGTAATCTGTACACCTCCACCACATTTATGGAGCACAACTCGCACCCCGACTATAAATACGAGATGGATGCTCCCACGCACGAGCACGACGGCATCAACCCCAGCTGCGGCGACGAGCTCACCTTGCAGCTGCGCGTCGAGAACGGCGTGATCGAGGAGGCCTCCTTTACCGGCCACGGCTGCGCCATCAGCCAGGCCAGCGCCGACATCATGGCCGACCTCATCACCGGGGAGACCGTCGAGGAAGCTCACCGCCTGGCAGAGCTCTTCCTCGCCATGATCCGCGGCGAGCAGCTCTCCGAGGAAGACCTGGAAGACCTGGACGAAGCCGCCCAGCTCCAGGACATCTCGCACATGCCCGCCCGCGTCAAATGCGCCGAGCTCGCCTGGCGCACCCTCGACGGCATACTCGAGGGGCAAGCTAACCAGTAGTTTATGCCCCGAATCCAAGGTTTTTGATTGCCGAGCCGCCCGATACGGGCGGCTCTGTTTTTACCTAATGAGCGCGAACGCACAAAGTCCGCGCGTCCGGCGCCCCGTCTGACATTTGCCACACAGCCAGACGCGAGCACGGGCGTTTTCCACAGCACCAAAGGCCTGCGGCAGGGCCCCGGGCCCGCCAAGCAATGCGCCAAGCCCCGTTCTGCGAAGCTCCGACTCGCTTCGCGCCTGCCGCAGACGGGTCCCATAGGGAGCGGCGTGCATTTTTGCGAGTATTCAGCACGCCAAGCTGTGTGCATACGCATCGAAAGCGTTAATCAACGTCTTTAGGCGCATATATATTGTGTTTTAGAACAAGCATCGCGGTCTGACGGGACGCAGGCACGCGCTTCGGGGGCGCAACGGCGGGAATCAATAGCTTCGGGACCCGTATGTTGCAAGATTGCGGCGGTGCCGACAGCAACACGATGCTGAAAACTCCGTTTTTTGCACGGCGCAGACGGGGGTAGGCACGGGCAAACCCGGACCGAGCCGTTATTTTATGCAAGATGGCGATTTTTCTATGCATATTAAGAAGTGCAGTTACCGTACCAAGCTTTTAGAACAATGGTTGTGGCATATGGGCGACCCCAGCTGCGGTGCACAGGCAGTCCTACGCCACGTTTCGGCCAGTCTGCACCGCCGTTCGTGCACAGGCACGCACGATACGAGAAACGGTACTTTTGCCAATCCCCGTATATCGCTCAATCTGACGCACCGTAAAACCGGCATCGTGCAATCCAAGAATGACGATATTGCGCTGCGCCGACGGCGCGGCTTTAACCCCGCGGAGCGGAACCCCGAGGCTCTTCGCCAACTTGTCGGCAAAGGCGTGGTGTTCCCACTCTGTCTCTTTCATATCGCACAGCGCCGGCTCGCTGCCGTCGGGCGTCGAAAGCGAATAGGCAATAAAGCCCTCGGCAGAACCAAAAAGTTCAAGCACGCAAGAAGGATCAGAAAATCCCCTCGCAGCATCGGCCGCATCACAGTCGTAAGAGCGTAGATGTTCCGCAAAGCTGCTCCAGGGATAACGCTCAATGAGACCGATGCCCACCTCCTGCGGATCGGCGTGTACGGAGCGAATAGCCTCCATCACCTGCCAGTCGGTATCGAGCGAACGCCGGTCAAAACGGTTCTGGAACAGATGGCCTGTGCGCCCCGTGCGTTTATTGAACCGCCGCGCGTACGTCAAAAGCAGCCGGTGCATCGCCGCGCTCATCGCGTCCTCGTAATCTGCAAGCACCAGACGCACGTGATTGCCCATAAGGCACCAGGCGATAACCGTCACGCCCGCCTTGCGGCAGCACTCACGCATCAGCTCCAAGAACTCCCACCGGTCTTCATCGCCCTCCAAGATGAGCTGCTTGCCCGTACCGCGGGCACAGACATGGTAAAAGCCGGTAACCGTTCTCCAAACGCGCTGCATGGCGCTCCCTTCGCCGGGATCTGCTTGCCATCCAATACAGCACGATTGAAGCGTGCCATCAAAACATTCACGCAAAACAATTCGCTCGCGCGGCCAAAGGCAGTAAACAGGCGGCGAACGGCACCGTTACAACAGGTCAACCCCTGCAACGCTTACAAAAGCTGACCAAAAGCTTGCCCAAGACGGACCCCCTCTACGGAAGTGCACGACCACAGAATATAGAGTTAAACCGTTTCAATTGAAAGTTCCGCGCATCTCGCTACGAAAACTGAGCCGTTCGCCGAATATTCCGTGCATTTCGCGGTATTATAGGGGCTGCATGTCATGTCCCTTTCGAAGGGTCGCCCGGCAATCGCCAGCCACGACCCCCAGACGGGACGCCAACACGATAGAGAGGAGAGGCATGCAGTACTCACAGGAAGTGGAGAACATGTGCCCCGTTGCCAAGGGTGCATACCACGGCCCCGCACCCATCCCCGAGGAGGGCAAGTGGGTCCAGGCTAAGGAGATTTCCGACATCTCCGGTCTTACGCACGGTGTGGGTTGGTGCGCACCTCAGCAGGGCGCCTGCAAGCTCACGCTGAACGTCAAGGACGGCATCATCGAGGAGGCCCTCGTTGAGACCATCGGCTGCTCGGGTATGACCCACTCTGCCGCCATGGCTTCCGAGATTCTTCCCGGTAAGACCATCCTCGAGGCCCTCAACACCGACCTCGTCTGCGACGCCATCAACGTTGCTATGCGCGAGATCTTCCTGCAGATCGTTTACGGCCGCAGCCAGACCGCGTTCTCCGAGGGCGGCCTGCCCGTGGGCGCCTCCCTCGACGACCTCGGCAAGGGCCTTCGCTCTCAGGTCGGCACCATGTTCGGCACCAAGGCCAAGGGCGCTCGTTACCTCGAGCTCGCTCAGGGCTACGTCACCCGCATGGCTCTCAACGACAAGAACGAGATCATCGCATTCGAGTTCCTGAACCTCGGCAAGTTCACCGACGCCGTCAAGGCCGGCAAGACCCCCGAGGAGGCCATCGCTGGCGCTATGGGCCACTATGGTCAGTGGGAGAACGCTGCCAAGTACATCGACCCGCGCACCGACGAGGAGACTCACTCCGTCGCCAGCGTGTTCCCGGTTCACGAGTAGAAAGGGAGGGAAATAACTATGACTGTTACGTTCGAAGGTTACGAGCGCCGCGCTGACAAGATCAACAAGTGCCTCGCCGACAACGGCATCGCCTCCCTCGAGGAAGCTCTGCAGATCTGCACCGACAAGGGCTTCAACCCGCGTGAGATCGTCAACAACACCCAGTCCATCGCCTTCCAGAACGCCGAGTGGGCCTACACCCTCGGTTGCGCTCTCGCTGTCAAGCGTGGCGCCAAGTCCGCTTCTGAGGCTGCCGCCATCATCGGCGAGGGCATCCAGGCCTTCACCGTTCCCGGCTCCGTCGCCGAGGACCGCAAGGTCGGTCTGGGCCACGGCAACCTGGGCGCTATGCTGCTCTCCGACGACACCGAGTGCTTCGCCTTCCTGGCCGGTCACGAGTCCTTCGCTGCCGCTGAGGGTGCTATCGGCCTGGCTCTAAACGCCAACAAGGCTCGCAAGAAGCCGCTGCGCGTCATCCTCAACGGTCTGGGCAAGGACGCTGCTCAGATCATCGCCCGCATCAACGGCTTCACCTACGTGAAGACCCAGTTCGACTACTTCACGGGCGAGCTCAAGGTCGTCGAGACCATCCCCTACTCCGATGGTCCCCGCGCCGCCGTCAACTGCTACGGCGCCGACGACGTCCGCGAGGGCGTTGCCATCATGTGGCACGAGAACGTCGACATCTCGATCACCGGTAACTCCACCAACCCCACGCGCTTCCAGCACCCCGTCGCTGGCACCTACAAGAAGGAGCGCCTCGAGGCTGGCAAGAAGTACTTCTCCGTCGCTTCTGGTGGCGGCACTGGTCGTACCCTGCACCCGGACAACATGGGCGCCGGCCCTGCCTCTTACGGCATGACCGACACCATGGGCCGTATGCACTCCGACGCCCAGTTCGCCGGTTCTTCCTCCGTGCCTGCGCACGTTGACATGATGGGGCTCATCGGCATGGGCAACAACCCCATGGTCGGTGCCACCGTCGCCTGCGCTGTCGCCGTCGAGGAGGCCCTCAAGGCCTAATCGCGCCCGCGCGATGCTCATATAGTTGAGCTTTGGAGCCGCTACCCACCCAGGTAGCGGCTCTTTTTGTTTGCGCTGTCGCAGGGTAGCTAATGCCGATATATCAGTTGGGGCGAAATACAAGATGTGATGAGATGCAGCGTCAGAGCCTCCATGACGCCCACCTGCCATATTTGCCCTTTACCGATTTGCCGAGTCTTTGCGGCCCCATTGCCGATCACCCGTGCGACAATGCGCCGGACGAGAAAGGAATCCGATGGAATCGACTGATGTACTGGTAATTGGATCTGGCATTGCGGGCCTTTGCGCCGCCATCGAAGCGGCACGCACGGGTGCAACCGTCACTGTGGCAAGCGCCGGCAAGACTATGAGTGGATCGAGCTTCTTCCCCGGAACCTGGGGCCTAGGGCTTATCGGACCCGTTAACGAAGACGACGAGCAGGACCTCATCGACACCATCCTGGCCGTCGGCGGCGGCGTTGCCGACCCCGAACTCGTCCAAGCGTTCGTCCACGGCATTCCCCAAGCGATTGACTGGCTCGAGCAAGACCTGGGCGTTGAGCTCCAGCGTCCGCAAAGCGCCAAGAGTGCTCAACAAAAGCAATTTATCCCCTGCTTTGACCACAAGACGCGCATGTGGCGCGGCCTCACCCGCAAGCCCCTTGAGGACGCTCTGACGACCTGGATCGAGTCGCTCGGCATTCGCCTGCTCCCCCGCCATGAGCTTATCGACCTTGTTGAGGACACGAACGGCAGAATAACCGGAACCGTACTCTACGACCTTACCGAAAATCGAATCGTGCCCTTTGCTGCCAAGGCCACGGTCATCGCAGCCGGTGGCACAGGCGGCCTGTTCGAGCGCAGCCTTACGTCGGCTGATGTGCTCAGTTCCTCGCAGGCCATCGCGCTGGCGCACGGCGCAACACTTACTAATATAGAGTTCATGCAGATGATGCCCGGCTTCATCGAGCCCAGGCGTAACTTGGTCTTCAATGAGAAAACCTGGCGCTACGTGCACGTAGACCAGCCGGTAGATATTGCCGACGACAAGCTGGACGACCTGCTCGAGCAGCGCTCTGGATATGGTCCCTTCACGTCACGCTTGGCCTCCCGCGCTATCGATCTCGTCATCGATCAGGCAGGTGTCGAAGGCCTGGCACTCCACTACGACTTCCCCCGCGAGGATGTCCCAGAGTTTGTGCAGACCTTTGCCACCTGGCTGCAAGACGAGCACGGCATCGCGCCGACCGACGAGATGCGCGTTGCGATGTATGCCCACGCTGCTAACGGCGGCATCAAGATCGATAAGACCGCGCACACGGGCGTTGAGGGCCTCTACGCTTGCGGCGAGGCGACAGGCGGCATGCACGGCGCCGACCGCATTGGTGGCTTGTCAAGCGCCAACGGCATCGTGTTCGGACGCATCGCGGGCGCATCGGCAGCCCTTGCAGCGCAGAAAGAGCCTGAGACAGCCCTGAAGGCGGATATCGCCCTCCCCCGCTACGGCATTTCCACAACAGATGCCGAACGCCTGACACACGGCCTTAAGCACACGATGAGCACCTATTGCATGATCAACAGGACCGAAACAGGCCTATCCGAGGCCCTGCAACAGCTTGAAAGCCTGCAAGACAAGGCCATGGCGCTGAGCAAGCCGCATGCCGATGACAGCGAGATCGCAGCCCTCGCCCGCCTACAGTCGCAGATTCGACTAGCACAGGAAATGGTCAAAGCCATGCGCAAGCGAACTGAAAGCTTAGGTTCGCACTATCGAGCAGACTAAATCGATTCTCACTTTGAGTTTGATCACAACTTCTCAACATGCATCGAGCCCCGTAAGCATGATTCCCCTAAGGAGAACACGCCTACGGGGCTTTAGCCGTGTTTCCCTAAGGGAATCACGGTGCAGATTACTCAGCTCCGCGCCCTTTCGGGTTCGACCCCATGCGTGGTCAACAAAAAACGACCAGCCTGAGCCAGTCGCTTTAACAATCTTTGGGTGGGCCGTCAGGGGGTCAGCCTGCTGCGCAGGCGGTCGCTGCGCCGCTTCGCGCCCTGCGCACCGCTCTGGCAAATGCTTACGCATTTCCTCAGCTCCGCACCCC
>CAUDAE010000062.1 GCA_958447445.1 uncultured Collinsella sp. | reverse complement strand
GCGGACTGACGGCCTTTGGTGACCGTGCCGACGACCATTTCGAGCGGAATATCCCGCAGGCCGACATTCTCTCGCTGACCTAAGGGGAGCTGAGCAACCAAACTGTCGAGGTCCGTAAGGTATGGATGCTCGCTTTGGCTAATGGCGCGTCGACGTCCTTGCTCGCCGCGCTTGCGTGCTTGACGATAGGCCTCTTCCATGATGTTGCTCCCTTAGTCGTTTAAACAACTATATGAACCATGGTACCACGAATGAAAACCACCACAAAGGTGCCTGTCCCTTTTTGGCGGGTTAGGCGATGATAGGGGCGATGGCGCGGATGCAGGCGTCGGCTGCCGTGAAGGTGGTGCTGTCGTCGCTGACGATAAAGATGATCTTTCCCTTGATGCCAAAGTCGCCGATTTCGCTAAAGAGCACGTAGGGCTCCTTATCAAAGCCCGAGATGGGCGAGACGGCCGTTTTGGTTGCGCTCGTGAGCTCGTCTGCCAGCACGTCAAGGGAAGCCCACTTGGACGTGTCCTTGACCGCGACGGGCACGGCCACGCGCCCAAAGGGCATCAAATGCACGAGTGTGTTCTTGGAAATGTTGGAGTTGGGGACGATGATGGTCTGTCCACAGGCATCCTCAATCGTTGTATGGCGCCAAGTGATGTCTTGGACCACGCCGGATACGCCGCCGACCTCGATATTGTCGCCGGGTTTGATGATGCCCATAAAGGTCACTTGCATGCCGCCGATAAGGTTTGACAGCGTGTCCTGAAAGCCGAGCGAGATGGCGATGCCGCCGACTCCAAGAGCGGCGACGAGCGCGTTTGCGTTAATGCCAAAGCAGTTGTCGAGGATAAAGCTGCCGCCAATCATCCAGATGACGGCGCGCGCGATGTTGATGAAGATACTCGATGCCGGAAGCGGGTTATCGTCTCGGTTAAGCAGATGGTTCAGGGTCTTGGATACGACCTTGGCGGCGACGGCGGTGCCTATCGCCAAGATGACGGCCCAGATGATGTTGTGGACCCACCGTTGCTCAAAGAAATGAAGAATCGGCTCAAACAATTCCATGTAGGGAAAACCTCCTAATGATCATCCAACCATGATACCCACCAAGAAGCCCGTCCGATCAAATTCGGACGGGCTTCTGTGCTCGATATAAGGTTTACGCGGCGGGGCTGCAAGGCCCGGCGGTGTAGCTTAGCGTCGACGCTTCCAGATAATGCCGAGGATGATGACGATGATGCCGCCGATAAGGCACGCGCCAACTACTGCCAGCGTGTGGTCTCCCGTTGCGGCGAGCTTACCGGTCGTCTTCTTGGTGATGACCTTCGTGGTCGTCGTGTCCGTCTTAGGCGAGGGCTTAGGCGTCGGGGCCGGTGTGGGCGTGGGGTCCACGGCAGCGGAGCCAAAGCTGATGGTGCCCGCGAGCGAGGCCATCTTGCTCTCTCAGCTGTTCTGCCCGATCAGCGCCCTCAGCGCCGCCTCGCACGTGCCCCACTCGGTGTACTTGGTGGCGTGTGCAAAGGTGGGAAAGTCGGTCGTGTTGGTGATGATGTAGTTGTTGGTGGCGACGGTATAGGTCTTGGCGGGGTCGAGCGTGCTGCCGTCTTTGGTGAGTGTGGCACTCACAATGCGCTTGCCCTCGGGCTGTGTCCAATCGATCGTCACGTTGATGCCGCCAAAGGAGAGAACGCTGCCAGAGTCATCGCGCCACTTGTACTTGTCTTGCGCCTCCTGCTCGGTGTGACCGGCCGCCACGTAGGCTTGCTGAAGCTCGTAGCTGTGATTGCACTCGTCGCTGATTTGTAGCGAGTGCTCGAGCGCTGCGAGGAAGTCCGCGCCGGTCATGGTCCAGGTCTCCACGGTGTTGCCGTAGGGCGAGATGGCGATGACGTTGCCGGCGGTCACGTTGCCCGCCGCGATGCCGCCGCGGATGCCGCCGGCGTTTTCGATAGCGAGGTCTGCGCCCGTCAAGGCAAGATAGGAGCCGCAAATCACGTGGCCGATGGTCTGGGCTTTGGTGGTGTCGTCCTCCTTGCTGGGGCGGAAATCGGTGGTGCGCACCATTTCCCAACCATGCGTGCCTGCGGCGTCCTCGCCGTAGAAATAGTTGGTGGTGGATGTGCCGAGCACCTTGTTCGATTCGTTTTCAACGGCCTCGTCGAGCGGCTTGATCTTGTTGCGGACGGCTTCAAGGCAGCTTTGGTAGTCGGAGCCCTTGTCGGGGTCTGCCAAAAGGTCGTTGACGTTCTTGGCGGTGTAGAGCTTCTCGTCGCTGCCGTCTGCAGGGACCGTGACCGTGTCATCGTCGGTCGTCTCGGTGCCATTGGTGTCGTACTTGTACGGAATGGAAAGCAGCCCCACCTCGGCAAAGGCGCTGCCTGCCTCGACAACGTGGATCGTCTTGCCGTCGGCTCCCGTCACCTTCTCGTTAAGGTTGATGTGCTCGTGGCCTGCGATAAGGGCATCGATGCCACGGAGCCGTGTGGCAAAGGTCTTGGCGTTGAGCGTATGCGCGATACAGACGACAACGTTGCAGCCCTCCTTGCGCAGCTGCTCTGCCTCGGTATTGATGGCGTTCGTGGCACTCGAGAACGACGTGCCCGCGACCAGGTCCGCGCGCAGCGAGGATCCCAGCGACTCATCCATGACACCCACGACGCCGACCTTGATTTTGTAGTCGAATGTGGAGTGATCCTCGCTATCCTCCCAGGTGCGATCGAGCGTCTTCGTGATGCTCGAGCTCCATACGCCGCTCGTAGACTTCGCGTTCGCGCAGAGCATGGCGAAGGGCGTGCCGGTGGTGCTGTAGCCGGTCATGGTGCGGAGCTTGTCCGCGCCGTAGCTCCAGTCGTGGTTGCCCGGCGTGGTCGCGTCGTAGCCGTCTACATAGAAGGTGTCCATGAGCTCGGCGATGCTCTTGCCCTCGCTCATGGTGGCGAAGGACTGTCCGTGGAAGGTGTCGCCCGCATCGAGCAAAAGATCGGGGGCGTTGCCCTGGGCGCTATAGAGAACCGCCAGTCCGTCAAAGCCCACAGTGCCAGTGCCCTTGCTTTCGTTGTAGCTGTACTTGTAGCTGCCGTGGATGTCGTTGGTGTGCATGACGGTCACAGAGCCGTCAATAGCGGCGGGCAGGTTCCCCGCGAAAGCGAGGCTTGGGATGCCTGCGAGCGCGCCGGCAAACAACGCGGTGGCTAACGCAAGGCGGGGGAGTCTTTTCATGGCAGTTTCCTTAGTCCTTAGCCAGAATGTCTGGTTGAATATCGGATTATCGACATAATATGCGAAAACCGCCGCAAGGGCGCCTGTCCCTTAGCGGCGGTTTTGACGTTTGCGCAGATAAAACCTGCCAAAATAAACCTGTCCCTTTTTGGTAGGTTTAGCTCAGCAGCATGCGGTCGTTGGCGAGCTCGCCGCCCGAGACCTCCTCGAACTTCTGCAGCAGGTCGGCCACGGTGAGCGACTTCTTCTCATCGCCCGCCACGTCGTAGATCACGTGGCCTTCGTGCATCATGATCAGACGGTTGCCCAGACGGATGGCGTCGTTCATGTTATGCGTGACCATGAGCGTGGTCAGGTGGTTCTCGTCGACGATCTCCTCGGTCAGGTTGAGCACCTTAGAGGCCGTCTTGGGGTCGAGGGCCGCCGTGTGCTCGTCGAGCAGCAGCAGGCGCGGCCTGGTGAGCGTGGCCATCAACAGGGTGAGTGCCTGGCGCTGGCCGCCCGAGAGCAGGCCGACCTTGGCGTTGAGACGCGTGTCCAGACCAAGGTCCAGGCGCTTGAGCAGCTCGACGTACTCATCTTTCTCGGCCTTGGTGACGCCCCACGAAAGGCCGCGACGCTGGCCGCGACGCTTGGCGAGGGCCAGGTTCTCAGCGATTTGCATGTCGGCAGCGGTACCGCGCATGGGGTCCTGAAACACGCGGCCCAGGTACTTGGCGCGCTGCGACTCGCTCAGGCGCGAGATGTCGGTGCCGTCGAGCTCAATAACGCCCGAATCGAGCGGGTACACGCCGGCGATCATGTTGAGCAGCGTGGACTTGCCGGCGCCGTTGCCGCCGATCACGGTTACAAAGTCGCCGTCATTCAGGGTGAGGTCGACGCCGGTGAGCGCGCGCTTCTCGGTGACGGTGCCCTTGTTAAAGGTCTTCTTGACGTGCGAGAGCCTAAGCATCTGCCTCATCCCCCTTCGTGTAGGAGCTGCGGAGCTTATAGCGCTCCCAAACCACGGGCACGCACAGGGCCACGGCGACGATCACGGCGGAGAGCAACTTCATGTCGTTGGCGTCCATGCCCAACTGCAGCACGATGGCGCGGATAAGGAAGTACACCACGGAGCCAAAGACGGCGGAGGCAAGACGGACGCTAAACTGCGTGAGGCCGCCGGGCAGCAGACGGCCGAGCACCTCACCGATAACAATGGCGGCAAGACCGATAACGATGGCACCGGTGCCCATACCAATGTCGGCATACTTCTGGCTCTGGCAGATGAGCGCGCCCGAAAGGCCGATGAGGGCGTTGGAGAGCACGAGGGCGATCATCTTGGTGGAGTTGGTGTTGACGCCCAGAGCGCGGATCATGTACTCGTTGTTGCCGGTGGCGCGCAGCGCCGAGCCGATCTCGGTGCCAAAGAACCAATACAGGATGGCAACGATAGCCACGGCGAGCAGGATGCCCAAGATGATGGCAACGGTGGACTGCGGCAGACCGGTCATATTGCTGACGGCCGAGAATACGGTGCCCTTGGCAAGAATGGGCGTATTGGACTTCCCCATGATGCGCAGGTTGATGGACCACAGGCTGATCTGGGTGAGGATTCCGGCGAGGATCGCGGGAATCTCGAAGACGGTGGTCAAAATGCCCGTGACGGCACCCGCGATGGCGCCGGCGCACATACCGGCCAGCACGGCGAGCAGCGGGTCGACGTTGTTATTGACGATGAGCACAGCGCAGACGCAGCCGCCGAGGGCAAAGCTGCCGTCGCAGGTCATATCGGGAATGTCGAGCAGGCGGAACGTGATAAACACGCCAAGCACCATAATGCCCCAGAGGACGCCCTGCGAAACGGCGCCCTGCAATGCAATGAGCATGCTTCATACCTCCTAGGATAGGGTGGACACGTGATTCACCATAATAACGGTAACAATGCATAGAAGAGCTGCGGACAGACGTTTTGTTTTACCTGAAACAAGCAGGGCGGACGCCGGTCTACAGCGCCCGCCCCTGTGGCTCAGATATTGAATAACGCGGCTAAAGCGCGAGCACGGGCTCTAGGCGCATGCTGCGTATGACATTACGCGTCCAGAGCGGAAAGGTCGATGCCCAGGGCCTCGGCCATTTCGTCGTTCTTGACGACGACCAGGTCCTTGCTCGAGAGGTGCTTGATCGGCATGTCTTCGGGCTTGGCCTCGCCCTTCAGGATCTTAACGGCCATCTCGCCCGCGGCGTAGCCCAGGTCCTCATAGTTGATGGAGAGGGTGAACAGGCCGCCGGCCATGCACATGCCCTCCTCGCCAGTCACGAAGGGAAGCTTGTTCTCCTTGCAGATCTGGCCGACCTGCGAGGCGCCCGCGGCGATGGTGTTGTCGGTGGGGGAGTACAGCGCGTCGACCTTGCCCACGGCAGACTCGACGACGGACTGGATCTCGTTGGAGCTCGAGACGGTGAAATCGGTGTACTCCAGGCCCAGCTTGTCGAGCTCTTTCTTGGCGGCCTTGATCTGGACGTCGGAGTTGGACTCGGCGGTGCAGTAGAGCAGGCCGACCTTTTTAACGTCGGGCAGGACCTTCTGCATCATCTCGAGCTGCTCGGCGACCGGGGTGAGGTCGGAAGCGCCCGTGACGTTGGTGCCGGGCTTGTCGTTGTCCTGGACCAGGCCGGAGGCGGCGTAGTCGGTGATGGCGCAGCCCACGATGGGGATATCGGCCGTGGCGCCGGCGGCAGCCTGCGCGGCGGGCGTGGCGATGGCATAAATCAGGTTGACGTTGTCGCCCACAAACTTGTCGGCAATGGACTTACACGTGGACTGGTCGTTCTGGGCGTTCTTCTGGTCGATCTTGACCTTAAGGCCGCTCTCCTTGATGGCCTTGACAAAGCCGTCGTTGGCGGCATCGAGTGCGGAGTGCTCGGTGAGCTGCAGAACGCCGATGGTGTAGTCGGAACCGGCGGCAGCAGAGCCGGAACCAGAGTTGCCGCCGCATCCGGCGAGCGGGGCGAGCGCGAGCAGGCCGGCGGAGACCAGAAGGCTCCTGCGGCTGATGGTGATGTCCTTCATATCATTACCCCCAGTATAAAAATGGCTGGAAACACTGCACTGGGACAAAGTGCAAGTGGAACTATAGTAGCGCTGATGTCCATTTTTACAACAGCCTGGCGGGTTTTTTAATACAGAATCGGATGGGCGGTACGGGTAGTCGAATGGGCGGCGGAGGAGGCGTCGTCCTCGTCTAGGGCGGCGAAGAGCTTCTTGCCGTCGAGGAGACGTGTGGTGACGTTTCTCATTCGGCCAATCTCTACGGTACGCAACGTGTCATCGGCGCCTCGGGCGTCATAGACCGTTCCCAACAAATAAGAGATGCCGTCTCGTTGCTTGATGGCAAAGGGACGGAGTGCCATCCGTGCTGCTTCGGTTTCGCCGCGTGTCGTGACGCTCGAAATATCAAAACTCACCGTGGTTCCGTGGTCGATGGCCTGCTCGACGAGCTCGCACGTGTCGATGCGCTTGATGGGCGTGCGTGTTGCCTTGGTAGCCTTGCTGCCTGCGCTTGGAGCGGGTTCGGGTGTATCGAGGTAGCCGCGAACGTCGGCGCTCGCCATGGCAACTAAGTGCTGCGCCATGCTCTTGCGGATAGCGATAGGTGTGGAGCGGTTGCGCATGACCATACCGTGGAGCCGGATGATCTCTTCATCGGTGAGCGGGCGGGTAAGAAGTTTGTAGCCCACGCCGCGTTTGTACTCAATTTCGTATCCGGCATGGCGAAGCGCGGAGATGGCGGTGTAGATGCTGCGCCGCGCCGCCGAGATGGGCATGCGGGCGGGGTCGTCGGGATGGGCGAGGCGCCGGATCAACTCATCGGAAAGCATGGCCTTGTCCTCGCCGGTGTTTTCGCTTAATAGTTGCAGGATGCGAACGGCGCGATAGGCCGCCATCGAGGCGGCGCCTCTCGTCGTGGTGTCGTAGGTTTCAACAGCGGCTTCGGTCATCGTGCCCACGTCCTTTCCGTTTTGGGTGGCGACGGTATGGAGCCTAGGACGTGGGGCTTTCCCAGGGGCGCAGGGCGCTCTGGGCGGTCGGTAGTCGTCGGCAAACGGCGGGTCGAGTTTTCAACAGCCCTGCTCAACTGACCAAAAACTTGCCAAAAGCTTGACGGATGCTGTTGAAAAAAGCGTCTCTCGACCGATGTCGAGAGACGCTTATGCGATGAGCGTTGGCGTGTGGCGACGCGAGCTAGCGTTCGACAATTAGAAGTCGGCGTTGCCCACGGTGCGCGGGTGCGGCAGGACGTCGCGGATGTTGCCCACGCCGGTGAGGTACATCACCAAGCGCTCGAAGCCCAGACCATAGCCGGCGTGCTTGCAGGAACCGTAGCGGCGCAGGTCAAGGTAGTACTTGTACTGCTCGGGATTCATACCCAGGTCCTTGATGCGGGCCTCGAGCAGATCCAGACGCTCCTCGCGCTGGGAGCCACCGATGATCTCGCCGATGCCCGGCACCAGGCAGTCGGCGGCGGCGACGGTCTTGCCGTCGTCGTTCATGCGCATGTAGAAGGCCTTGATCTCGGCCGGGTAGTCGGTCACAAAAGTCGGTCGCTTAAAGTGTTCCTCGGTCAGGAAACGCTCGTGCTCGGTTTGCAGGTCGATGCCCCAGCTCACGGGATAGTCAAACTTGTGACCGGCGGCGACGGCCTGCTCCAGGATCTCGACGGCCTCGGTGTAGGTAACGCGGGCAAAGTCGGAGTTGGCGACATGGTCCAGGCGCTCGAGCAGACCCTTGTCCACAAACTTGTTGAGCATATTGAGCTCGTCGGGGCAGGTGGCCATAACGTCCTTAAGGACGTACTTGAGCATGGCCTCGGCGTTGTCCATGTAGTCGTTGAGGTCGGCGAAGGCCATCTCGGGCTCGATCATCCAAAACTCGGCGGCGTGGCGCGTGGTGTTGGAGTTTTCGGCGCGGAAGGTGGGGCCAAAGGTGTACACGTCGCCAAAGGCCATGGCAAAGTTCTCGGCATTGAGCTGGCCGGACACGGTGAGGCTTGCATGCTTGCCAAAGAAGTCCTGGCTCCAGTCGACCTCGCCGGACTCGGTGAGGGGCGGATTTTTGGGGTCGAGCGTGGTCACGCGGAACATCTCGCCGGCGCCTTCGCAGTCACTCGTGGTGATGATGGGGGTGTTGACGTAGACAAAGCCCTGCTCCTGGAAGAAGCGGTGGATGGCGGCAGCCGCGACAGAGCGGATGCGGAACACGGCGCGGAACAGGTTGGTGCGCGGGCGCAGGTGCTGCTGGGTGCGCAGGAACTCGACGGTTGCGCGCTTCTTCTGCAGCGGGTAATCCGGGGCGCTCGTGCCCTCGACCTCGATGGAAGTGGCAGAAAGCTCGAAAGGCTGGGGCGCATCGGGGGTCAGCTTGACGGTGCCGGTGCAAATGAGTGCGGCCGAGACGTTTTGATGGGCGATCTCGTCGTAGTTGGCGAGTGCCTCGCGGTTCATGACGCCCTGCAGGTCGCGGAAGCAGCTGCCGTCGTTGAGCGTAACAAAGCCAAAGTTCTTCATGTCGCGGACGGACTTGACCCAGCCGGCGACGGTGACGGTTTGGCCGCCGAGCGACTCGGCATCGGCATAGAGCTGCGCGATTTTGGTGCGGTTCACGTATCCTCCCATAACGGTTGAATGATAGTTATCCATACAGTTCGATATTCTAGCAGCTCGGCTCATTTGGGCTATACAGATAAAGCATTGGCGGGATGGTTTTTCAAACGAAAAGCGCCCGCGGCCAAATGGTCGCGGGCGCTTGACGAGGTGCCTTTTGGCTGTGTGGCGTGGGGCCTGGCTACTTGGTCTTGGCAACCAGCAGCGGGTCGCCCAGCTTGACGAGCGGGTTGCCGCCGATAAGCGTTCCAGACTCGCCGACATGGTCGATGCTCTTAAGACGATCGAGCTCGGAGACGATGACGGTCACGATGTCCTCGTGACCAGCGGCCTTAATGGCCTCGCGGTCGAAGCTGATGAGCGGCTGGCCTGCCTTGACCACATCACCCATCTCGACAAAGCGGGCAAAACCCTTGCCGTTCATTTCCACGGTGCCCAGGCCAACATGGATGAACACGCGCAGGCCGTCCTCGGTGATCATGCCGATGGAGTGGTTGGTGACAGTGGTGGCACCGATGCGGCCGTTGGCGGGCGCATAGATGGTGCCGGTAATGGGCTCGATGCCATAGCCCTGGCCAAGCATGCCCGAGGCGATCGTCTCGTCGGGAACCTCGTTCAGGTTGACGAGCACGCCGTTGACGGGGGCATAGATGACGCCTTCGCGGGTAGCGAAGCTTGCTGCGGGCGGAACGGACGCCTCGCCGGTCGAGGTGAAGGTGGACTTAAGCGAATCGAGCAGACCCATAGTTGCCTCCAACTTAAATAGGCGCATATCGCGCGTTTGGTTTGCCGGAAACGTTTCACATGTGTTTCGCGGCTTGGTCAACGCCCCTATTCTACGCTGCTCAACGATACCTCTGAACTGGGATTATGTGATATATCAGTTGAAGGGAAACTTATTGCCGGAGTGTTTCTGCGCCACGGGTTCAAGTGGGGTACGCTTGAAGGCGAAAAACAAGGGCGCATAATTTGCGCGAAGGGAGCACATATGATTGTCGAGAACCATGCGCTGTGGGGCGAGGAGCCGACCGAGGATTATCCGGCGACGTTTACGTATTTGGGTGCCGAGCCGTTGCCCGATAAACCGAATGGCCGCCGCCCCGCGGTGATTATCTGTGGCGGAGGTGCGTTTACGCATATCGCTCCGCATGAGCAGGATCCTGTGGCGTTTGCGTTTTTGGATCACGGTTACCAGGCCTTTGTGCTCAACTATGTCACGAGTTCTACGGGTGACGTGAGCTTTCCGCACCCCCAGGCAGATCTTGCCAAGATGGTCGCCACGGTGCGCGCCAACGCCGACGAGTGGCATGTCGATCCTAAGCGCGTGTGCGTCGTGGGCTTTTCTGCTGGCGGCATGATTTGCGCCTCGCTGGCAACACAGTGGAAGACCGGCCCCTTTGCGGCGCTTGCCGGGGCGCGTCCGGACGACATTCGTCCCGATGCCGTGGTGCTGGGCTATCCATTGCTCGACTTTGCCTATGTGCGCGACATGCAGACGCGCGATCCGCGCATTGACTTGCGTGTGCCCAAGACGGGCGGCAAGACGGGGCGCGATTTGCTCAACGACTACCTGTCGATGGTGACGGGCGGCGAGGCAACTGACGAGCATTTGGCCGATATCTGCCCCACCACGCATGTTTCGCGTCAGATGCCACCGACCTTTGTGTGGGGCGTGTCCGACGACAAGACGGCGCCGATCGCGCAGGTCTACCCGTTTGCGCAGCGCATGGCCGAGGAGGGCGTTGCATGCGAGATGCACGTCTTCGACCAGGGTGGTCACGGCCTTTCGCTCGGCAACGCCAACACCGCGGTCGACAACGAGGACAAGCAGGTTTCCGTCCGTCCCTGGATCCGCCTGGCCTTCCGCTTCCTCGAGCGCCATCTGTAAGAGTCCCGGCATCCAAGCCCTTCAATAACTTGCGGTGAAATAGTTCCTATCTGGGGCATCAACCAGCCCATCCAGGAACTATTCCACCGCAACTTCGTTTTTGATGCCCCGTCCGGAAACTGCGCCCCAGTTTTGCCTTTCAAGGTGGGACGCAGTTTCCCATAGGGCCTCGACTGGGAAAGCGCGTCCCGTTTCGAGTGGGGATTCCGGGATGCATTTTCCGTAAGAGGCCTGTTTGGGAAACCATATCCCGTTTCGAGCC
>CAUDAE010000061.1 GCA_958447445.1 uncultured Collinsella sp. | reverse complement strand
GGTGTAACGATTAAGCTCATGCCCGGTCAGACGATCGGCATCGTCGGCGAGTCCGGTTGCGGTAAGTCCACCACCGCCAACGTCATGTGCGGCCTGCAGGCCCCCACGAGCGGCAAGGTCTACTTTAAGGGCAAGGACGTTACCAAACGTACCGCCGAGGACCGTCGCCACATGGGTCGCGTCATCTCGGTCGTGTTCCAGAACCCGGCCACGGCGCTCAATCCCCGCATGGTCGTTCGCGAGCAGCTGCTCGACCCCATGCGCGTCCACAACCTGGGTACCGAGGCCGAGCAGGAGAAGCGCGTCAAGGAGCTCCTGGAGCTCACCGGTCTGCCCAGCTCCGCCGCCGAGGTTCTTCCCGGTCAGCTTTCGGGCGGCCAGCGTCAGCGCGTCGCAATTGCCCGTGCCCTGTCGCTGAACCCCGATGCCATCATCGCCGACGAGCCCACCTCGGCTCTGGACGTTTCGGTCCGCGCGCAGATTCTGAACCTGCTGACCGACCTTAAGAAGGAGCTCGGCCTGGCCATGGTGTTCATCAGCCATGACATCCAGACGGTCCGCTATATCTCTGACGACATCATCGTTATGAATGGCGGCAGGATCGTCGAGCAGGGCGAGGCCAAGCAGGTCTTCCAGCACCCCCAGGACCCCTACACCAAGATGCTGCTCGGCGCTGCGCCGTCGCTGCTGCACCCCAAGCTCGGCGAGTAGCCTCGCTTTCCCTCCCGTGCGCCCGGTTCCCTTGCCGGGCGCACCTCCGTTGCGATTTCGAAAGGTTGGGTTCACGAGCCATGCCAAGTGCTCAGGAGCTACAACATCAATTTGGTGAATATCGAGGCGCCATGCCCCGTCCATCAGATTTCGATTTCTTTTGGAAGGATCGCATGGCCGAGGCCGACGCCGTCGGGCTTGACTATGCGATTGAGACGGCATCGGTCGCCGATGCCGCAACCTGCCAGCTTTTCGACCTCTGGTATACCGGTATGTGTGGCGCGCGCCTGCATGCCAAGTACCTTAAACCCGTCTCGGACGAGCCCGTGCCATTGGTACTTCAGTTCCATGGGTATCCGGGTGCAAGCCGCAGCTGGTTTGAGCAGGCGTCGTTTGCGGGCATGGGCATGGCACTCATCGCCCTCGACTGCCCCGGCCAAGGAGGTCCCTCCGAGGACATTGGTGGATTTGAGGGCACAACGGTTGCCGGGCATATCGTCGCCGGTATCGACGGCGACCCTGCCAACCTCTCCTATGTCCGCTTACACCAAGATATTCGAATCCTGTGCCGCATCGTTCGCGAGCTCGAGGGCATCGATCTTGCGCGTGTGTTTGTGAACGGCGCGTCGCAGGGCGGCGGTTTGGGCATTGCGACCTGTGCGCTTAACAGCGAGCTTATCAATCGCGCCGCCATCCTCTATCCCTTCCTGTCAGATTTCCGCCTGGTCTGGGATTTGGATGCCGACGACATTGCCTACGAGGGCCTGCGCTATTGGTCTCGCTGGTTTGATGAGGACTCGACTCGTATTGACGAAGCCTATGCCAAGCTGGCGCACTTCGATTCCAAGAACTTTGGCCCTATGGTCAAATGCCCCGTGCTGTTTGGCACCGGCACAGCCGATATCGTCTGTCCGCCAGCGACGCAGTTTGCGGTCTATAACAACCTGACCTGCGAAAAGCGTCATGAGTTCTTTGAAGGCTTTGGCCACGAGGAGATTCAGGATTTTGACGATCTGATCATTCCGTTTTTCTGCAAGGGAGGGGAGGCTCATGTCTAAGTGCGAGAGCAATGTTGACGAG
Organism: uncultured Collinsella sp.; assembly: GCA_958447445.1. GTDB lineage: Bacteria > Actinomycetota > Coriobacteriia > Coriobacteriales > Coriobacteriaceae > Collinsella. The sequence continues at coordinate 9,246 of CAUDAE010000061.1, read as the reverse complement.
CTGATTGTCCCCGGGCTTGTGGGAATTCCTGGAACGGTTTCGTCAAGGCTCGCAGAATATCGGGACTGGCGCGGTGATGTCCAAGCAGATGTTTCTGATTTAGAGACATGCGCTTCGAATCTTGAGATTCAAGGCCTGGCCATTACGGCGATTGACTTTGTTAACCCCTGCGCCCGTTACTCGGAGGTCTCCTTTGAGCTCGGTGACGATGCGATTCACGCTCGTTTGATCGAGCCTGTCGGTCGTGCCCGAGTATCTGAGCGCGTGCCGCTGTGCCTGATGTTCCACGACATCGATCGGCCTGTGCGCGGCTGGCATCACATGACGAGATTTGCCGCCATGGGGTATGCCGTCCTCGCGCTGGATGACGATGTTGCTGGTGCGGACGACCTGCAGCGGGGGATTTCTTCGCCCGCTTTTGTCGAGCGCGTCCGTTGGGGTTGCGCGCTGGCGAAGGTGGCGCGCAATCTTGATGGCATGGACCCCGACCGCATCTTTGCATGGGGCGAGGGCCTTGGTGGCGGTGTCGCTTTGGCGGTCTCCGCCTTGGATAAGTGTGGCCTTGCCTGCACGGCGGTTGCCAATCCAATTCCCGGTGGCCTTGAGACGCTGCCGTCTCGGGTGCGCGGATCGGTGCTCATGGGCACATCGCTCATGGATGCCGCGAGCGACCCCAAGGGCCAGTTTGCTGTATTCAACGGTCTTGAGTGTGACCGGAGGCATATCATCTATGCCAAATACGCTCACGAGCGCATCAATGCGTTCGAAAACGAAGTCGTCGACTTCTTTAACCAAACGTTCTACCCGTGTTCTTTGGCCTAGACGGCCTGGACACTGCCAACAAGAGTGGGCGGCATAGGGCCGCCCGCCAGACAACTAAGGAGATTCTTGTGGCAACTCAGAAATTCACCGGCGTTATCCCTCCCGTCGTTGTTCCCGATACCGAAGATCACCAGCTCGATGTTGTCTCCTTTGAGCGCAGCATCAACCGCATGATCGACGCCGGCGTCGATGGACTGTTCTTCCTGGGATCCTCGGGCGAGGTCGTCTTCTCCACCGACGAGCGCCGTCGCCAGATTATCGCCGAGGCCGTCCGTATCGTCGACCACCGCGTGCCTGGTCTGGTCGGCATCATCGATACCGAGACCGGGCGCATGATCGAGCACGGCAAGGTCGCTCAGGAGCTGGGCGCCGATGCGCTTGTCGCCACCTGCCCGTTCTATGCCCTGCAGGGCATGACCGAGGTCGAGGAGCATTTCCGCATCCTGCACGAGGAACTCGACCTGCCCATCTTTGCCTATGACATTCCCGTCTGCGTTCACACCAAACTCCCCTGGAAGCTCCTTGCCAAGCTCGGCGCCGAGGGCGTCCTTGCTGGCGTCAAGGATTCCTCCGGTGATGACATCTCGTTCCGCTACCTCGTTCAGGAGAACGAGAAGAACGGCCACCCGATGAGCATTCTCACCGGTCACGAGGTTGTTGTCGACGGCGCCTACCTCGGTGGCGCCGACGGTTCCGTCCCGGGTCTCGCCAACGTTGAGCCCGAGGGCTACGTGCGTCAGTGGAAGGCCGCTCAGGCTGGTGACTGGGCTACCGTCAAGGCCGAGCAGGATCGCCTCAATGAGATTTCGCACATCTGGGATGTCACCTCGGGCGTCCAGGGCTATGCCGGTGGCGTCGGCGCCTTCAAGACCGCTATGAACCTCATGGGCATCTTCGACAGCCCGACCATGCCGCGCCCGGTGAAGGCCATGACCGGCGAGAACGTCGAGGCGATTAGGAAGGTCCTCCAGGACAACGGTCTCCTGTAAAGCTTCCCCGGGCACCCGATCTTGGGGTGAAAGCGGTCGAGCGTGACCCATTAGGTCAACGCCCGACCGCTTTCACCCCAACCTCGGGCACTCGGGAAACCTTTACCAAGCTGCGGCGATAACGCCGCCTTCATTTCCTGTAGTTGTTTTTTATCTCCTAAGGAGAGCGACATGGAGAACAAGTACATTTGCTCCGTTGATATCGGCGGCACCAAGATTGCGACCGCCATTATGGAGTACCCGGCTGACGGTAGCGTGCCTCATCCCGTTTTTGAGGCCGAGGTTCCCACCGAGGCCCAAGAGGGCGGCGAGGCCGTCTTCCAGCGTATCGAGGCGTCCATCAAGGCTGCTCTCGAGGCGAATCCCGATGTCGAGGTCCTTGGCGTCGGTATCGGTGCTGCCGGCGTCGTCGATCCCAAGACGGGCGCCATCGCGTATGCCAACGAGATCATGCCCGGCTGGTCCGGCGTCCAGTTGGGGCCGCGTCTGCGCGAGGACCTCGGTCTTCCCGTTGCCGTTGTAGGCGACGTGCAGGCTCATGCTCTGGGCGAGGCCCACTGGGGCGTCGGCAAGGGCAAGTTCTCCGTCTTGTGTCTTGGCATCGGTACGGGCATCGGCGGCGCATATGTCGAGAACGGCCGCGTGATGCAGGGCTTCCATGGTGCTGCCGGTCATATGGGCCACATCGAGTGCTCGGCTGCCGCCGGCATTCCCTGCGCCTGCGGGCGTTCCGGCCATCTGGAGTCGGTTGCTTCGGGCACTTCCATTGGTCGTATGTACGATGAGCGCTTTGGTCGCGTCGACCCCAGCCGTCCTTCGGTCGGTCGCGATGTGAACGACCTGTGCCGTGCGGGCGACGCAAAGGCGACCGAGGTCATCCATGACGCCGGCTTTGCGCTGGGTGCCAGCTTGGGCTCGCTCGCTAACATCCTGGACCCTGAGGTCATCGTGCTTTCGGGTGGCGTGATTCACCAAGGTCCCGATTGGCGTTCGCAGACGTGGAAGGATTCGGTGCACGAGGGCTATGCCAGCCAGGCGCTCGATCCGCTTCAGGACACGCCGATCCTCATCGGTTCTCTGGAGGGCGATGCTCCGCTCATCGGTGCCGCTGAGCATCTTCTTGCCTCGTTGAAGTAAACGTATCTTCTGTAGGAGCCTCCCGAGACAACACGCCTCGGGAGGCTGTTCTGAGAAAGGTTACAGCCTTATGACCGTCGATCCTTTGATTCAATCCCTGAAGGGCAAGCTCGTCGTGAGCGTTCAGGCGTATATGGGCGAGCCGCTTCGTACGCCCGAGACCATGGCTCAAATGTCTCGCGCTTGCGAGCTTGGCGGCGCCGCCGCCATTCGCTGCCAGGGCCTTGCCGACATTGCCGCCATTAAGGGTCGCTGTGAGGTTCCCGTCATCGGCCTGTGGAAGGATGGGCACGAGGGCGTTTATATCACGCCGACGCTGCGTCACGCTCGCGCCTGCGTTGCTGCCGGTGCCGATATCGTGGCGATCGACGCCACCGATCGTCCGCGCCCCGACGGCAAGTCGGTTGAGGATACCTTCCGCCCGCTGCACGAGGAGGGTGTGCTCCTGATGGCGGATTGTGCCACTATCGAGGACATTCGCCGTGCGGTTAATATGGGCTTCGACCTGGTATCCACCACGCTTTCTCACGGTGTCGCCGCCATCGACTGTACCATGGCCGATGGCCCCGATCTGCCGCTCCTGCGTCAGGCGACCGAGGAATTCCCCGGTCTTCCCATCATCTGCGAGGGCCGCGTGCACACGCCCGAGGAGGCTCGCGCCGCGATCGATGCTGGCGCCTGGGCCGTTGTCGTCGGCACCGCCATCACGCACCCCACGAGTATTACGAGTTGGTTCAAGGCTGCGCTTGAGGCGTAAGACAGGCCTCGTATCCGCTCGGGGCGGTATACTCAATATAGGCAATTGACCGCGCGGGATCCGGGTTGCTGGGTCCCGCGCTTGTTTTCGGGAGGCAGCACATGCAAAAGGGAGATGCCATGGATGCGGCGGAGCGCTCGGAGCGCATCCCCGATATCGTCATCATCACCGGAATGTCCGGATCGGGCCGCACACAGGCCATGCACGTGTTCGAGGACATGGGCTATTTTTGCATCGATAACCTGCCTCCGCGTCTCATCGCCCAGCTTGCCGAGCTCGTCGGCATCAATACGGGCGTGGGCAGGCATCTCGCCGTCACCTGCGATTTGCGTAGCCAGGGACTGTTTGACGAGCTGCTCGATGCGGTCGCCGCGCTCGAAGAGCGCGAGATGAGCTGCGACATCGTGTTCCTGGAGGCTTCTGACGAGGTGCTGATTCGTCGCTACAGCGAAAATCGCCGCCGTCATCCCATTGCCAAGCCGGGGGAGACTACGGCCGATGCCATTCAGCGCGAGCGCCTTCAGCTGCAGGGCGTGCGCGACCGAGCCGATATGATTATCGACACGAGCCGTCTGCGCACCTCTGCGCTGCGCAACAAGCTACGCATGGCATTTTCCGAGCTGTCCGACCAGCAGCTCATGGACGTCCATGTGTTCTCGTTTGGCTTTAAGCACGGCATGCCCGTCGAGGCGGACATTATGATCGACGTCCGCTTCCTGCCTAATCCGTTCTACGATCCCGAGATGCGCACGATGACCGGTCTCGATAAAAAGGTCTCCGATTTTGTTCTGGACCATCCCAAGACGCAGGAGTTTTGGAAGGCTTGGACACAGCTGCTCGATACGGTGATGCCGGGCTATATCGCGGAGGGCAAGCCGCAGCTTTCTATCGCCATCGGCTGCACGGGCGGCCAGCACCGCAGCGTTGCCATTGCCGAGGCCACGGCACGTTATTTGGAAGGCGCTCAGTATCATGTGAGCATCTCCCACCGCGACCTGTCGCGCGCCAACACGAAGGCATAGGCCTGCATGTCGTTTACCGCTGAGGTGCGCGACGAGCTTGCGCGCTGCGAACCCGAATGTGAATACTGCGACTTGTCGACGCTTGCCGCCCTCACGCGCGTGAGCGGCACGCTCTCGCTTACCGGCTCTGGGCGGTATCGTTTGACGGTTGCGACCGAGACGGGCGCCGTCGCGCGCACGATGATCACGTTGACGCATCGTATCCTTAAGCTCAAAACGGAGTTCACCGTCCGCAAATCTGTCTTGCATAAGGTTCGAAACTACCTCATCACCTTGCCTGATCAGCCAGACCTGGATAAGGCCTTGGTTCTGCTGGGTATCCTCGACCGTAGGGGAGGACTTGTCGCCGGCGTACCCCGACATATCGTTGCCCGTCCTTGCTGTAGACTTGCCTATATCCGCGGCGCGCTCATCGCGGGCGGCTTCGTGGCCGATCCACGCGGCGATTTTCATTTGGAGATCGCTGTGCAGGGCGAGCAATATGCCAAGGGACTTTGCGATCTGTTGGAGCAGATTGGGGTCCATGCTCGTGTTAATGCACGGCGGGGGTCATATGCCGTGTACATTAAGAGCGCCGAGGAAATCGAGCAGCTCCTAAAGCTGGTCGGTGCCAAGCGCAGCGTTGCCGAGATCGAGGAAGCGCGCGCGGTCAAATTGGTTAAGAACGACGTAAACCGTCGCGTGAACGCCGAGCTCGCCAACCAGACCAGAAGCGCCGGTGCTGCCCAACATCAGCTTGCGCTTATCGATGAGCTCGAACAGCGGGGTTTGCGCGACACGCTTCCGGATGCCTTGGCGGTCTTTTGCGACCTGCGCGAGCGCTATCCCGATCTTTCGCTGCGTGATTTAGGGGAGATGGCTGACCCTCCCTTGTCGAAGTCTGCCCTCTACCATCGTGTTTTGAGGCTTGAAAAGCTCATTGAAGCAAACAAGTAGTTTAAAGTATCGACTTATATACGGATTTAGCTGCTACTTTATTCTTTAAAGCGTTTTAACGCAAATTTGCTTTTCAATTTCGAGCATTCTCGTGAAATTCAAGTCAAAAAAAAGGTATATTAGGCGAGTGGTTAGTTTGTGGGCCTCAACGGCAGGCGCTGTAGCTTGCGGGGGCCTTACGAAAGGAGACACAATGGCAGTAAAGGTTGCTATTAACGGCTTCGGTCGCATCGGTCGTCTGGCCTTCCGTCAGATGTTCGGTCATGAGGGCTCCGAGATCGTCGCTATCAACGACCTCACCTCTCCCGATATGCTCGCTTACCTGCTGAAGTACGACTCCACGCAGGGCAACTACGCTCGCGATCACGAGGTCGTTGCTGGCGAGGATTCCATCACCGTTGACGGCAAGGAGATCAAGATCTACAAGGAGGCCGACGCCAACAACCTGCCTTGGGGCGACCTCGACGTCGACGTCGTTCTCGAGTGCACCGGCTTCTACACCAGCAAGGCTAAGGCTCAGGCCCACATTAACGCTGGCGCCAAGAAGGTCGTCATCTCCGCTCCGGCTGGCAGCGATCTGCCCACCATCGTGTACAACGTCAACCATGAGACGCTGACCGCTGAGGACAACATCATCTCCGCTGCTTCCTGCACCACCAACTGCCTCGCCCCGATGGCCAAGGGTCTGAACGACTTCGCTCCCATCGTGTCCGGCATCATGACCACCATCCACGCCTTCACCGGCGACCAGATGCCGCTCGACGGCCCGCAGCGCAAGGGCAACTTCCGTCGCTCCCGCGCCTGCTCCGAGAACATCGTCCCGAACACCACGGGCGCTGCCAAGGCCATCGGCCTGGTTCTCCCCGAGCTCAACGGCAAGCTCATCGGTGCCGCCCAGCGCGTCCCGACGCCGACCGGCTCGCTGACCAACCTCTACGCCGTCGTTGACAAGAAGGTCACCGTCGACGAGGTCAACGCTGCCATGAAGGCCTACGCCGAGACCATCCCCGAGACCTTCGCCTACAATGAGGACCAGATTGTCTCCCGCGACATCGTCGGCGAGACCCACGGCTCCATCTTCGACGCCACTCAGACCATGTGCTCTGACCTCGGCAACGGCCAGACCCTCGTTCAGGTCACCTCTTGGTACGACAACGAGAACTCCTACACCTCTCAGATGGTCCGCACCATCAAGTACTTCGAGAAGTTCGTTGCTTAATTTAGCTTTTAGCGAATAGCTCGTTGAGCGTCTAAAGAAGGGCGCGGCCTTATAGGGCTTACACCCTAGGGTCGCGCCCTTTTTATAAGAAATCGTCTGCCGTAATGGGAGGCAGACACGTACGAAAGGTAGAAGCAAACATGGCCTTTACCAAGAAGACCGTCCGCGACATCGATGTCGACGGAAAGCGCGTTCTCGTCCGCGTTGACTTTAACGTGCCTATCAAGGATGGCGTCGTTGGCGACACCACCCGTATCAAGGCTGCCCTGCCCACCATCAACTACCTCGTTGAGCACAACGCTCGCGTCATCCTCATGAGCCACCTCGGCCGTCCCGAGGGCACCGGCTTCCAGCCCGAGCTGTCCCTCGAGCCCGTCGCCAAGAAGCTCGCTGAGCTCTCTGGTCTCGACGTTGCCTTTGTCGCCGACACCTACGGCGAGAAGGCTGCTGAGGCTGTCGCCGCCGTCGAGCCGGGTAAGGTCCTCGTTCTCGAGAACGTCCGTTTTGACAAGCGTGAGAAGAAGAACGATCCCGAGATCGCCAAGAAGCTCGCTTCCTATGGTGACGTCTTCGTTCTCGATGCCTTCGGCACCGCTCACCGCGCCCAGGGTTCCGTCGTGGGCCCCGCCGCTTACCTGCCTGCCGTCGCCGGCTTCTTGCTCGAGAAGGAGGTCGACACGCTGACCGGCATCTTCGCCGAGCCCGAGCGCCCCTTCGTCGCCATCGTCGGCGGTTCCAAGGTTTCCTCCAAGATCGGCGTTCTCGATCACCTCATCGACTCCGCTGACACCCTGATCATCGGTGGCGGCATGGCCTACACCTTCTTCCTGGCTCAGGGCCTGTCCGTTGGTCAGTCCCTCAAGGAAGAGGACTGGGTCGAGCGCGCCGGCGAGATGCTCAAGAAGGCCGAGGAGAAGGGTGTCAAGATCCTGCTCCCCATCGACAACCGTGTTGCCGATCACTTTGGCGAGGACGCTGTCCCCGAGGTTGTTGCTTCCGACGCTATCCCCGACGATCGTGAGGGTATGGACATCGGTCCCAAGACCGAGGAGCTCTATGCCGAGGCTGTCAAGGGCGCCAAGACCGTGTTCTGGAACGGCCCCATGGGCGTCTTTGAGTTTGACAACTTTGCTCACGGCACCCAGGCTATCGCCGAGGCTGTCGCCGAGGCTGACTGCACCTCGATCATCGGCGGTGGCGACTCTGTCGCAGCCGTCAACAAGTTCAACCTGGCCGACAAGATGAGCTGGATCTCCACCGGTGGTGGCGCTTCCATGGAGCTCGTCGAGGGTAAGGCCCTGCCCGGAGTGGAGGCGCTTCTCGATGCCTAATCGCACCCTTCTTATCGCTGGTAACTGGAAGATGAACAACGATGTCGCCGAGGCTGCCAAGCTCGCCGACGAGCTGGCCCAGGCTCTGCCCGAGGTTCCGGCTGGCGTCGAGGTGCTCGTCTGCCCTCCGACCATCGACATCACCACGATTCATGCCCGCATTCAGGCTGCCCCCATCGCCCTCGGTGCACAGAACGTGTACTGGGAGGCCAAGGGCGCCTTCACCGGTGAGTCCTCTTGCGACATGCTCAAGTCCGCTGGCTGCACCTACTGCATCATCGGTCACTCCGAGCGTCGCGACTACTTCCACGAGACTGACGAGGACCAGAACAAAAAGGCCAAGGCTCTCGTTGCCGCCGGTCTTGTTCCCGTCTTCTGCTGCGGCGAGTCCCTCGAGGTCCGCGAGGCTGGCACCTATGTCGAGCACGTTGTGAACCAGGTCAAGGCAGGCCTTGCTGGTCTTGAGATCACCTGCCCCAAGCAGGTCGTCGTCGCCTACGAGCCCATCTGGGCCATCGGCACCGGCAAGACCGCTACCGCCGAGGACGCTCAGGAGGTCTGCGGCGCTATCCGTGAGACCCTCAAGGAGATGTTCGGCGAGGAGCTCGCCAACGGCATCCGCGTCCTGTACGGCGGTTCCGCCAAGCCCGGCAACATCGCCGAGCTCGTCGCCAAGCCCGACGTTGACGGCGCCCTCGTGGGCGGCGCTTCGCTCAAGGCTGCCGACTTCGCCTCTATGGTCGTCAAGGCAGGCGAGTAGGACATATGGCACAGCGTCATCTTCCTGCACTCCTGATCATCATGGATGGTTGCGGCCTTGCTCCGGCTGATGGCGAGAACGCCGTCGCCGCTGCCAAGACGCCCTTCCTTGATAGCCTGTACGAGAAGTATCCTCACACCACGCTCGGCGCTTCGGGCGAGGACGTGGGTCTTCCCGATGGCCAGATGGGTAACTCCGAGGTGGGTCACCTCAACATCGGTGCCGGCCGCATCGTGTTCCAGGAGCTTTCGCGCATCAACAACGCCATCAAGG
>CAUDAE010000060.1 GCA_958447445.1 uncultured Collinsella sp. | reverse complement strand
GAGGGCGGCCCTGACCTCATCGTCGATGTCCCCGGCGCGGCGCTTGAGCTCCAGCTCGTCACGCACGGGCGGCACGTCGGCGATCAGCTCGCGAGCGGCATCAACACGAAACTTGGGCTTGGTGGAACGCGCCTGGGCGCCGCGGCTCAGCCACGCGAGCTCCTTGCGCGCCATGTTGCGACGGCGCTCCTCGGTAACCGCGGCCATGCGGTCGCGCTCCACGCGCTGCAGGATATATGCGGAGTAACCGCCCTCGAAGGGATCGACCTGGCCGTCGTGGACCTCCCACATACTGGTGCAGACCTCGTCCAAGAACCAACGGTCATGCGTGACCACGAGCATGGCGCCCTGGCCACGCTGCCAGCGGGCCTTTAAGTGACGCGCGAGCCAGTTGATGGTGCGCATGTCCAGGTGGTTGGTGGGCTCGTCGAGCATGAGCACGTCGTAGTCGCCGATCAGCAGGCGCGCGAGGTCCACGCGACGGCGCTGGCCGCCCGAAAGCTCGCCCACCGTGCCCTCCCAGGGCACATCGCTAATAAGGCCGGCCAGAATCTGGCGCGTGCGGGGGCTCGACGCCCACTCGTACTCGGGCGTGTCGCCCACGACGGCATGATGCACGGTGTCGGTATCGACCAGGTTGTCCTTTTGGCCGAGCAGACCGATCGTGGTGCCGCGACGGTGCGTCACGCGCCCGTCATCGGGCTCCAGCGTGCCGGCGAGCACGCTCAGCAGCGTCGACTTGCCGTCGCCGTTTTTGCCGACAATACCAATGCGGTCGCCCTCGCCCACGCCGAGCGTCACGCTATCGAAAATATGCTTGGTGGGAAACTCTAGGCTGACGGAATCGCATCCCAAAAGAATCGCCATATGCCCTGCTCCTTCGTAGAAATTCAACGTTGTCCATGATAGCAGCGAGCCCCACCCCAAACCACCACGAAGGTGCCTGTCCCCTTTGTGGTGGTCGCTTCGGTCGCAGAGCAAAAAGGCGGGCCATCTCCCGCAAGAGATGACCCGCCCCTCCAATCAGTCCCGTGGCGACCGTGGCCGCCACGGGCCTCAAGCATGTCCCGGACTAGGAGAACATGCCGGTGAGGTAATCATTCAGCCGCTTATCCTTGGGCCGTTGGAAAATCTCGTCGGTCTCGTCGTACTCGACCATATCGCCCATGTAGAAGAACGCCGTGCGGTTGGACACACGCGACGCCTGCTCCATGTTGTGCGTCACGATGACGATGGCACGGTCGGCAACGATTGACGACATAAGGTCCTCGATCGCCAGCGTCGAGATGGGGTCGAGCGCCGAGCAGGGCTCGTCAAACAGGATCACGTCGGGGTTGAGCGCCAGCGTGCGCGCGATGCACAGACGCTGCTGCTGGCCGCCCGAAAGCGCGTAGGCACTCTTGTCGAGCTTGTCCTTGACCTCGTCCCACAGCGCCGCGCCGCGCAGACTCTCCTCGACCATGCGGTCGAGCTCGTCACGGTCGGTGATGCCGTGGCGCCTAGGCGCAAACGTGATGTTGTCGCGAATGGACTTGCGGAACGGGTTGGGCTGTTGGAACACCATGCCAATGGAGCGACGCAGCTCGTAGGTGTTCTCGGTCTTGGTATTCACGTTGCGCCCGCGGTAATTGATCTCGCCCTCCACGCGGCAGCCGCGAATCTCGCGATTCATCAGGTTGAGGCTACGCAAGAAGGTCGACTTGCCGCAGCCCGAAGGCCCGATGAGCGCCGTGATCTCGCCCTTGTGAAAGTCGAGCGACGTATCGTGCAGCGCATGGTGGTCGCCATAGTACACGTTGACGTCCTTGGTGGAGAGCACGACCTCGTCGCTCACGGCCCTGCCGCTCACGCGCACGCGTTTTTCGCTCTCCCCCACACTCGACAGAAAGTCCTGGGTCTCGGACGTGGCCGCCTCGGTTGCGGGCGTTGCATTCATCTCGCTCATTCGGCCGTCATCCTCCTTGCCAGTTGCTTGCCCACGATACGGGCGACTACGTTAAACAGCAGCACGCAGATCATCAGCAGTGCCGCGGTGCCCCAGACGATCTGCTGAGCCTCGGGGCTGCCCTCGCCGTAAATCTTGTAGATGTGCACAGCGAGCGACTCACCGGGGCGGAACACGTTCCAGGCGCAGGTGGGGCTCGACAGGTTAAAGCTCAAGAAGTTCAGGCGAACCGGCGAGCTCATGCCCGAGGTAAAGAGCAATGCTGCGGCCTCGCCAAACACGCGGCCGGCCGAAAGCACGATGCCGGTCACGATAGCGGGCATGGCCTCGGGGATCAGGATGTGCAGCGTGGCCTCCCAGCGGGTGAGGCCCATGGCCAGGCACGCATCGCGCTGGGCCTGCGGCACGTCCTCGAGCGCCTGCTGGATCACGCGCACCAGGATGGGGATATTGAACATGGTGAGCGCGACAGCGCCGGAGATGATGGAGTACTTCCAGCCCAGCTGCACCGAGAACACCAGAAAGCGACGACGACGGAAGGCAGCGGTGACAGCGTCTCGATGGCGGTAGAGGCGATGTCGCGGATAGGGCCGTTCGGCGCGTACTCAACCAGGAAGACCGCTCCGCCTAGGCTGATGGGCACCGAGATGATCAGAGTGATCAGCAGCAGGTAGAACGAGTCGAACAGCTGGTAGAGCACGCCGCCCTGCGTTCCGTTGGCGCGCGACGGCTCTGTGAGAAAGCCCGGCTGGAACAGCGTCGAGATGCCCTCGAACAGGATATAGGCCACCATGGAGATGACGATGAGCATGACGATGGCGACGATCGCCGTCAGCACGCCCGTGGCGATGCGATCCTGTTTTTGGACACGCCCGAGCCTCGCCTCGTCGATGTGGATGCGCGTGCTAGCCACGAGCCTTCGCCCCCTTGCGGCCAATGAGATGGATGATCAGGATGAAGATGAGGCTCATGCCCATCAGCAGCAGACCGAGTGCCCACAGGACGTCGTCCTGGGCCGAGCCCTCGGCGTAGACCGCCATGGACGTGGTGAGCGTGGTGGTGATGGTGGACGCCGGCGACAGCAGCGACGTCGGCATGGCCTCGATGCCGCCGATGACCATGCGCACGGCGAGCGTCTCGCCAAAGGCACGCGTCATGCCAAGGATGACCGCAGTCATGAGCGACGGCATGGCGGACTTGAGCACCACGTGCCAGATGGTCTGCCAGCGGGTGTAGCCCAGCGCGAGCGAGCCCTGACGGTAGCTATCGGGCACAGCGCGCAGGCCATCGACCGAAAGCGTGGTCATCGTCGGCAGGATCATGACGGCCAGCACGATGGCGCCGGGCAAGATGCCCAAGCCCGTGCTTACGTGGAAAACGCTCTTCATAAGGCCGACGACCACGTGAAAGCCGATCAGGCCAAAGACAACCGAGGGAATACCGGTCAAAAGCTCAATAAGCGGCTGAAAGACCTTGGAACCAAACTTAGGCTGGATCTCGACCGCAAAGATGGCAGAGCCGATAGCGATGGGCAGTGCGATGAGCGTGGAGAGTACCATGACCGCAAACGAGGTGACGATCAGGGGCAGGGCGCCGGTGTAAGGCAGACCGTTTTCGGCTGTGTTAGCCAGGTCCCACTTGGTACCAGTGAAGAACTCGACGACCGAAACGCCATCCTTAACAAAAGCCGAGAGGCCCTTTTGGGCGACCATAAAGATGAGCGCGGCAACGACAAGCGTCACGAGCGCTACGCACGCGCCCGTGACGCCCAGGCCCACGTTCTCAAGGTCGCGCTTTGGCAGCTGTTTTGCCATTGCAAACCTTTCCGGGGGCGATTACCTATTTAGCGGAGACCTTACCGCTGGCGTCCTTGACGACCTTCATGGCAGAGACGGGGATGAAGCCCTGCTCCTCGACGAGCTTGCCCTGGACGTCGTCGGAGAGCATGAACTCAAGGAAGGCCTTGGTGGCCTCGTCTGCGTCCTTGGCGCAGTACATGTGCTCGGTAGCCCAGATCTTGAAGGAGTCGTCGGTGACGTTCTTGCTCTTGGGCTCGACGCCCTCGACCTTGACGGCGTTGAACTTGGAGTCGTCGAAGTGCGAGAAGTCCAGGTAGGAGATGGCGTTGTCGGTACTGGCCATCTGGGTCTGGACGTCGCCGGACTTGTCGAGCTCGGCGTCGCCCTTAAAGTCGACGGCCTCGTCGCCAAAGACGGCGGCCTCGAAGGTGGCGCGGGTACCGGAGCCGGCCTTGCGGTTGAGGACGACGATGGTGGCGTCGTCGCCGCCGACCTCCTTCCAGTTGGTGATCTGGCCAGAGAAGATGCCCTTGAGCTGCTCGAGGGACAGATCGTCGACCGTCACGTTCTTGGAGACGACGGGGCCCATGCCCACGACGGCGACCTCGTGATCGACGAGGTTCTTGACCTGGTCGGCCTCGAGCTTGGTCTCGGCGAAGACGTCGGAGTTACCGATGGTGACGGTGCCGGCGGCGACAGCGGTCAGGCCCTTGCCCGAACCGTTGCCCGAACCGGAGATGGAAACGTCGGGGTTGGCATCCATGAACTTCTCAGCAGCAGCCTCGACGAGAGCCTGGAACGAAGAGGCGCCGTCGTAGGTCACCTCGCCGGAGACAGACTCGGCAGCGGCAGCGGCGCTGCCCTTGTCGGCGGCATCGGATGCGCCGGAGCCGCCGCACCCAACGAGACCGAGACCGACGATGCTGGCAAGACCACCAGCGAGGCCGAGGAACTGACGACGAGAATAAGCCTGATCGAGCATGATCTTCCTTTCATACATGCGATTCGCGGGCACCCTGCCCGCTTTGCTGTTTGGAAAGATACGGCCTCGATCGGGCAGTGCCCGCGCCAACTGCGGTTTTTTACGGGCATCTGATAGACCCTTACCGCAAGCGCAGCACGGCCTTTACAAACGAATAACAAACCCGGAATTTAGCGTGGCGCGCCTTTTACGCCAGAGGAAGGTAGTCATTGGAGACAGTCTTGTTTGACTAGTCATTTAAGAACGTCCCCAACGACTACCCCACCGCAACAGAAAAAGCCCGGGCCGAAGCACCGGGCTCGTAATGCAAGTTTGTATCCAAGCAGGATATAGGGGTTTCCCAGGTGCCCGAGATTGCCCCGAAAGAGGAGCGCCGCGTACTTTGGTACGCAAGCGACGGTTTGAGGGGCAAGGTCGGGTGCCTGGGGAAGCCCTACAGCTCAAGTTCGTTGAGGCGCAGGATCGCCACGATGTAAATCTTGAGCGCCTGCTTGAGCTGTTCCTCGTTGGCGCACTCGTTGGGGCCGTGCATCTGGCCGCCCCATGCGGGCAGCTCCAGGCCGGTCTCCTCGGGGCCAAACGAGACGGCGCGGGCAAAGTTGCGCGCGTACGTGCCGCCGCCCATGGCAAAGGGCTCGGCATGCTTGCCGGTGAACTCGTTATAGGTATCGATAAGCGCCTTCACGGCCGGATCGTCGGCAGACACCGAGAACGGCACCTTCGCACGACCCACACGGCACGTCACGCCAAAACGGCCCACGAGCGGCTCGAGCTGCTCGCGGATGGTATCGGCACTCGTGCTGTCGGGGAAGCGCACGTCGATGACCTGCTCGATATGGCCATCCGCCACACGGATGACGCCAGCGTTGCAGGTAAGCGGGCCAAACGCTGGGCTCGTCGCGTCGATACCCAGGCCGCGACCATAGGCATCCGCATGCACAAAGGCCAGGAACTTGACGAACTCGTGCTCGGCAGGCGTCAGCAGGCGCTCGTCGCGTGCACCAAACGCGTCCTCGGCCTCGCGCAGATACGGCGTTGATGGTGCCCTCAGGCATCGAAGCGTGACCGCCAATACCGTGGGCGAAAATCTGCGCATGCCCGTTATCGAGTGTCGTGATCTCAAGGCGGTCGGCGTTCTCGACCGGCGCCGGCAGCTCATCGGCGGCAATCGCGAGCTCGCAGATAGACTGCGACGGAATGGCGTTGCTCGCCTCGGCACCGCTCCAGGACACAATGCGCCCGCCGTCGATCTTGGGGCTCACGAACGTCGCCCCAAACTGGCCCTTCTCAGCATTGCAGACCGGGAACTCGGCATCGGGCGTAAACAAAAAGTCGGGGTCTGCGTTGTTCTCCAGATAATGGTGAACGTCGGACATGCCCACTTCCTCATCGCAGCCCAGCAGCGCGCGGAAGGTGTAGCGCGGAACAATGCCGTGCTTGAGCAGGTAGGCGCCGGCGTAGAGCGACAGCACGGCCGGACCCTTGTCGTCGATCACGCCACGGCCGAGCAGCCAGCCCTCGCGACGCTCCATCGCAAACGGGTCGGTGTTCCAGCCGGGGCCGGCGGGCACCACGTCCACGTGGCAGATGGTCGCGAGCTGCTTGTCGCCGCGACCCGGGATATCGGCGATTCCCACATAGCCCTCGTCGTCGCTCGTCTGATAGCCGAGCTTTTGCGCAATGCCGAGCGCGCAATCGAGCGCATCACGGACCGGGCGGCCAAACGGCGCACCGAGCTCCGCATTGGCAGCAACGGCCACGGACGGATAGCTCACCAGCTGTTCGATATCGGCAACGACATCTTCCCAGACCTCGTCGACATACTCGGTAACGCTCTGCTCCACCTGATTCATGGACGACCTCCTTACCAATGAGCGACGGGTACGCCCGCCCCTCACATTACGTCTATTAGATAGCGAAAAGTTTAGCAAGCTCGGCCACCGAGTGCACCACCGCATCGGTGCCCGCTGCCTCGTGCTCCCCCGGCGCCGCCGCACCCGAATAAATGCCGATGCACGGCACGCTCATCGCGTGCGCGCCCTCGACGTCGTTAAAGCGATCGCCGATCATCACGGCATCGCCCGCCGTCGCGCCGAGCGCCGCCAGGGCATCGCGAACCGAATCGGCCTTGGTCTCGCGCCCCTGCGACGGATTCATGCCGACCACCGCCTCAAACTGCGAAAGCCCCAGCTCGCCCACCATGTCAATGCACTTTGCCTCCATGCGCGACGTCGCCACGGCCAAGCGCTTGCCCTGGGCGACCAACCCATCCAGCAGCTCGGGGATCCCGTCGAACACGGGATACTCCTCCGGTCCCAGCTCGTCAAAAAAGGCGCGGTACTCGTCGGCCACCACAAGCGACTCCTCGCGGGAGAAGCCATAAAAGTCGTGAAAACTCTTCCACAGGGGCGGCCCGATCATGCGACGCAGGTCACCCATCTGCGCCTCCGAAAACCCGCGTGCAGCCAGCGTCTTGCGCGTCGAGGTCATCACCGCCCGACCCGTATCGGCCACCGTGCCATCAAAATCAAACAGCACGACCGGCCGCTTGCATATCTCCAGCGCCTCCATCGGCATCCCTCTTCCCCAGTTGACGATTTCCACACCGACACTTCAAACTGTTGACTATTCAACAATTGAACCTAGAAATGTGGAACGACTCCACTATACTTGTCGCACTTTGCTCTCAGAAGGCGGCGCCGTCGCGCCCCAACGAAAGGTGCAATTATGTCTTTTGCCATCATAACCGACTCCACGTCGGACATCTCCCCCGCCCGCGCCCAAGAGCTCGGCATTTACGTGATTCCGCTGCATGTGATTATCGAGGGCGAGGACCTGCTCGACCAGGTGCAGATTACCGCCCAAGAGTACGTCGCCCGCATGGCCGGCTCCGAGCAGCTGCCGCACACCTCGCAGCCGAGTGCCGGCGAGTTCAAGGAACTCTTTGACCGCGTGCGCGCCGACGGCCACGATAGCGCCATCTTTATCTCGCTGTGCAGCGAGTGGTCCGCCTGCTATGCCAACGCCAGCCTGACGGCCGAAACGCACGAGCTCGACGTGCGCTGCATCGACTCGCGCACCGGCTCGGGCGCCGAGGGCCTGCTGGTGGAGTACGCGCTGGCCATGCGCGAGGACGGCCGCAGCCTGGACGAGACCGAGGCGCAGATCCGCGCGACGCTGCCCGACGCCCACCTGCTGCTGATTCCCCGCACGCTCGAGAATCTCGTTAAGAACGGCCGCGCGCCCAAGCTCGCCGGCCAGCTCACGCAAATGCTCAACATTCGCCTGGCCGTTTCGCCGGAGTGGAAATCGGGCGAGATCAAGGCCATAAAAAAGGGCCGCGGTGCCAAGCGCATCGTTACCAACACCATGGCCGATTGCCTCGCATTTTTGGCCGAGTATCCGGGCTCCAGCGTGCGCGTGCTCACGACCGGCGCCGCCGAGGAGCAGGAGCTTGTCAACGAGGCACTCGCGGGTCAGGATTACGTAGACGCCGGCACCGGCCCCATCGGCTGCACCATCGCCACCCACGTAGGCGTCGACGCCATCGCCATCAGCTACTGCCCCCGCTACCAGCCAACTCACTAGGGACGCCCACATCAGTTGCGGTGGAATAGGGACTGTTTTTGGCTTATTAGCCGCCAATCAATCCCTATTCCACCGCAACTTAGAAGCAGTTAATTTGGGACGGGGCTAAAAAGACTGGTATCAAACGTTTCAGACCAGTCTTTTAGCCCCGTCCCATTTTACCTACCCTACATCAGCCCGCTCAGGGCGATGTCGACGGCTTCGTTGAGGTCGTCGGTGATGTGGACAAGGTCTGGATCGAGTGGGCTGATCATGCCGGCATCCATCACCGGGCCGTTGAGCCAGTCGAACAGGCCCCTCGCGGTACCCACTGGACAAAAAATGGCAAATATGAGTACCGCCACCAAATTAGTAGCAGCAAAATCTCGCCGGAATTGATCATTTCGATCAATTCCACGTCTTGCCAAGGCTCAAAATTCCGTGTTTAGTGGGTTAGATATATAGAATAACGTGGAATTGGTATTCTATTCTTACCAAATGTTATGAGACTACATTAACAACAGTACTCATATTTGACGTTATTTGACCACGGAGTCATTCGAGGACCCCTCCCCACGCCGCCAACACGCCCCATAGCCGCCAAAACACCTTTAACAACAGCCGCCGCACGTTTTGGCACCGGCTAATTGCCACTCACGGATCGGTACCCCACTATTACCGAACCAAAATCGAAGTCGCATATCTCATAAAGCTGAAATGACGTACCCTCATCCCAATGAACGCTGACAAGAATGGCATTCAAATGAGCAACGCCGTGCATCAATACGCCCTTTTCGGGAACGCCTTATTCAAACTCAATAAAACGGTTGTCCACGCTTCAGATCCGCGTAAGCAGATCGTAATCTGTAGCAACGGTCCAGACATCCGTTACGCAACACTCGAAGAATGGGACAAAGCCGGCAAATCTTTCGGCGAACGTGCACAGACCGAGGGCATCGTTACCAGCGCGAGCCCAGCGCGCGACAAACTCGAGCTCTTTCGCAATCTTTTTACCGGCCGCAAAGATGTGCACGCTCACGGGTATCGCAAAAAAGACGGGGGCATCGGCTATACACCCGCCTGCGCAAATGAGTGGAAGCCAGGCATTTGCCCCAAAGCAAACCATCACAGAATTAAATGCGCTGAATGTCGCAGCCGCACATTCCTTGAGCTGAACGATGCCGCCATTATCGCCCATTTCAAAGGCAGCGACGACAGGCTCCGGGACGTCATAGGTCAATATGTTCTCGACAAAGACTGCAACACAAATGTCCTTGTCATTGATTTTGACAAAGCAGATTGGAAATTCATTTTCAGCGCTACAGCCTCGCTCAGGAATTTTTGCGCACACGCGTGCCTTATCGCCGAAGCAGCGGCACTCAACAAGACAATCACCTTCGAAGCCTTTGACCGAATGATACCCGCGCAGTCCACCATTCCTGAAGGCGGCTTTGGAAATCTCATTGCGCTGCCGTTTCAGGGAAAAGC
This sequence comes from uncultured Collinsella sp., assembly GCA_958447445.1. Taxonomy (GTDB): domain Bacteria; phylum Actinomycetota; class Coriobacteriia; order Coriobacteriales; family Coriobacteriaceae; genus Collinsella. The sequence continues at coordinate 1,346 of CAUDAE010000060.1, read as the reverse complement.
GCAGCGGGAAGGAAACAGCGTATTTGTTGACGAACGATTCGAGCCCTTTCCCGACCAATGGCTTTACCTTTCGCAAATCCAACTAATCTCGCGTGCGACGGTGGATCGTCTGATCGAGGACACCAAAAACAAACCGCTTGGAATAGCAACAGCTGCAGCGACAAACAAAACCAGGCGCAATGTCCAAAAGCCACGAAAGCGGCTCCCGCTCACGCCACGAGACTTCCCCTCGAACCTGCTCGTCACACAAGCCGATATGCTCTACATCCCCGAAAAGTCTCTGAGCCCGGCAGCTCAAATGGAAATCCGCAGGCTTGCGACATTTGCCAACCCGGAGTTCTTCCGTGCGCAATCTATGCATCAATCAGTATTCGGCAAACCGCGACTCATAGACCTCAGCGAACTTAGAGATGGCCGCGTCGCGATTCCCAGAGGCTGCAAAGCCCAACTTGAGCAGCTGATTCAAGAAGCCCACGTTACTGCCCATTATTCAGACGAACGTAGCACAGGCAATCCAATTGAGATGGCATTCAAAGGGACCCTTCATCCCGAACAGCAAATTGCCGCCGACCAGATGCTTGAATACGAAGACGGAATCATGTCTGCGCCAACGGGCTTCGGTAAAACCGTCATCGGAGCTTATCTTATTGCCGCCGTTGGTCTTCCGGCGCTCGTCATTGTTCCAAAGACCGCGCTCATAGCCCAATGGAAATCGCAGCTCGAACGATTTCTCGACATTACGGACACCAGAGAGCCGGTCCGAACGCCAAAAGGACGAATCAGCAAAAAGCAACCTCCCCTTATTGGACAAATCGGAGGGGGCAAAACCGCCGTCAGCGGCCTTATCGACGTCGCTTCCTTTCAGTCGCTATCTGGCAAAGACTCCCAAACCGGGGAGCCGATAGTTAAGAACCTTGTTCGTAATTACGGCCTCATTATCTGCGACGAATGCCACCATGCTGCCGCGCCACAGCTCGAGCTCGCGGGCGCTCTCGATGCTCTGCGGCCCGCTTCGCTATGTCATCGATCCAAAAACGCCGGCAATTCAGCAGGGCATCCAGCGCATCGTTCGACCGAGGTTTACCGGCATTCGGCTATCCGCCTACGAGCCGGATGCAAGCTTCAATCAGATTCTCGATATGCTGTGTGCACATGCGGCAAGAAACGAATTGATTGTCGATGACGCCCTCGAAGCAGCGTCAAACGGTCGACATCCGCTCATACTATCCAAAAGGAAAAAGCATGCTGAGGAACTGTTCAGGTTGCTTAATGATCGCAGACACGAGCCCATACTCTTAACCGGAGAAATCGGCGCCAAAGAAAGAAAAGCGATACTGAACAGTCTT
>CAUDAE010000059.1 GCA_958447445.1 uncultured Collinsella sp. | reverse complement strand
CTGACCGCCGACCCGCGCGAGCGTGCCCGTCGCCGCGTGCTGCAGCGCCACCAAAACGACGCCCAGCCGCTCACCACTGAGCTGCTCGAGGCCGAGGTCGATGAGACCCTCGACGCCCTCAAGCAGCGCGACAAGCTCGACAGCAGCCGCGAGGTCGCACCGCTCGTGCCCGCCGAGGACGCCGTGCATGTCGACTCCACCGCCCACACCATCGACGAGGTCGTCCGCATTATCGAGGACCTCATCAACCAAAGGAGGTAGCCCATGCGCCTGTTTAAACAGACGCCCGAGGATTACTACAACGCCCCCTACGCCGAGTTCCCGGCGCTCATCCGCGGCACCGTCGTCGTGGTCATGGCTATTCTGTGGGCCTTCTCCAAGCTCATGTGGCGTTGGAAGGTCGAGGACGCCGACCTGCTTTTTGAGCGCCAGGAAGGCCGCGGCAGCGTAGTCATCTGCAACCACACCTCGATGGCCGAGCTGCTGGCCGTGGAGACGGCGTTGTTCTTTGGCGGGCGACGCATCCGCCCCATCTTTAAGTCCGAATTTGCCAAGACCAAGATTGTGCGCTGGGCCTTTAGTCGCGTGGGTGGCATTCCCGTCGAGCGTGGCACCGCCGACATGAAGTGTCTGCGCGCCGCCCAGCATGCACTGCAGCGCGGTGAGGACGTCCTGATCTTCCCTGAGGGCACGCGCATCCGCTCGCGCGAGATCAAGCCCGAAGTCCACGGCGGCTTTGCGCTCATCGCCCAGATGGGCAAGGCGCCCGTCAACCCGCTCGCCATCTGCGGCTGGTCTGATATTACGCCTGTGGGCAAAAAGCTCATGCGCCCCAAAAAGTGCTGGATCCGTGCCGGCAAGGCCATCTCGCTTTCCGACGCACCGGCCGAGCTCAAGCGCAAGGAACGCCTGGCTTGGTTTGAGTCCGAGGCCATGAACCGCGTCTACGCCATGCGCGACGATCTTTGCGCCGAGCACCCGGGCAGGTTTTAGCCATGGGCGAGGAAGTCATGAATACCGCCGCGGCCGCCGCTGAGGAGTTCGTCCCCACCATCGAAATCGCAGCGCATGCCGGCACCTGTTACGGCGTGCAGCGTGCACTCGATATGGCATTGGCGGCCGCGCCGCAGGCAGGGGAGAACCCACAGGTCCACACGCTGGGTCCGCTCATCCATAACCCCATTGTGGTACGCGAGCTTGCCGAGGCCGGCGTCGGTCTGGCAGACACCTTGGACGACGCCGCATCGGGCACCGTGATTATCCGCGCCCACGGTGTGGTGCCGCAGGTCATCGACGCCGCTCGCGAGCGCGGCCTTACCGTGGTCGACGCCACCTGCCCCTACGTGAAGAAGGTCCACGTGGCGGCCGAGCGCCTGGTGCGCGAGGGCTACCGCGTGATCGTCGTGGGCGAGCCGGGCCACCCCGAGGTCGAGGGCATTCTGGGCCACGCTGGTGATGACGCTCAAGTCGTGAGCTGCGCCGCCGATGCTGACGCGCTGCCGCTCAAGGGCAAGGTGGGCCTGATTGTGCAGACCACCCAAACCGCGCAGAACCTGGCCGAGGTTGTGGCCTCCATCACCCCGCGTGTGCAGGAACTGCGCGTGATCAACACCATCTGCGCCGCCACAAGCGAACGGCAGCAGGCAGCCGCGTCGCTTGCCAACCGCTGTGATTGCATGGTCGTCGTGGGCGGCAAAAATTCGGGCAACACCCGTCGCCTGGCGCAAATCTGCGCCGACGTCTGCGAGCACACGCACCACATCGAGGAAGCTTCCGAGCTCGAGGCCGCATGGTTTGCCAGTGCGCGCCACATCGGCATCACCGCCGGCGCTTCCACCCCGCAAGAACACATCGAACGCGCCGTTGCGCGCATCAAGGAGCTTTGCCGCTAATCATGGACCAGACCGTACCCGCATACGCCGCCGAGGTGGCCGATTACGGGCGCAGCCGCGACCCCGAGCCGGGTGAGGGCGCGCTCGTAAAGAACGTGCGTCCCGAATCGCCCGCATGGGATGTGGGTATCGAGCCGGGCATGCGTGTGCTCAAGGTCAACGGCGAGCAGCTAACCGATATGATCGTGTGGCTCTGGGAAGCAGACGACGACACCGTCGAGTTGGAGGTTTTCGACCCGCGCGACGGCACCGTCACCCCCGTCGAGCTTGACCGCTTCCCGGGCGAGGACTGGGGCCTGGAGTTCGACGGCCCCATCTTTGACGGCATGCGTACCTGCGTCAACGCCTGCGTGTTCTGCTTTATGACCATGCTGCCCAAGGGCGGCCGCTCCACGCTCTACATTCGCGACGACGATTATCGCCTGAGCTTTTTGCAGGGCAACTTTGTCACGCTGACCAACCTTTCCGACGAGGACGTGCAAAACGTCATCGATCGCAACATGAGTCCGATGAACGTGTCGGTCCACGCCGTGAGCCCCGATGTCCGCCGCCGTATGATGGGCCGCAACGCCCAGCGCGGCATGGACGTGCTCGAGGCCATCATGGCCGCCGGCATCGAAATTCACGCGCAGATCGTGCTGTGCCCTGGCATGAATGACGGCGAGGAGCTGGAAAAGACCCTGCGCTTTTGCGAGGAGCACGAGCAGATCACGAGCCTGGGTATCGTGCCGCTCGGATTTACCAAGCACCAGAACCGCTTTAGCTGGTCATACAGCGACAAGCCCGAGCTGGCGCGCGAGACTATTGCCGTGATCCGTCCCTACCAGGATCGCGCCTACGAACGCTTTGGCCGCCACACCTTCCAGATGAGCGACGAGTTCTATCTGGACGCCGGCATCGATCCTCCCGAGGCGGACTTTTACGACGGTTACCCGCAGTACTACGACGGCATCGGCATGATCCGCTCATATCTGGACGAGACCGACGACGTGCTTGCCACCGACGCCGAGCGCCTTGCCCGCGTTCGCAAGGCTATGACCGCCCGAGGCCAGCGCCTGCTGTGCCTCTCAGGCGCCAGCGCACGCGACACCGTGGCGCGCTTCGTGGAGTCTCCACAGGGCCTTGCCGGCGCTGTCACGGCCATCAAGAACCGCTACTTTGGCGGCAACGTGGACGTGACCGGCCTCATCGTCGCGAGCGATATCCTTGAGCAGCTGCCGCAAGACCTGTCGGGGGTTATGCTCTTTGTGCCTAAGCTCATGTTCAACGCTGACGGCATGACGCTTGACGAGTATCATCGTGACGATTTACTCGCAAGCCTTACCAGTCGCGGCGCCGAGGTTCATGTGGTGTCGACCATGCCGCATGAGCTGCTCGATACCCTGGAGCACATCCTTGGCATTGTGCCTGCCGACTCTACTAATTCCACTGACCCTACCCATTAAAGGAGAGCAGATGAAACCTATCGTCGCCGTCGTCGGACGCCCCAACGTGGGCAAGTCCACGCTCGTTAACCGCCTGGCCCAGACCTCGGACGCCATCGTCCACGAGTCCCGCGGCGTCACGCGCGACCGCTCGTATCACACGGCCGATTGGAACGGCCGCGAGTTCACCATCGTCGACACGGGCGGCATCGAGCCGCTCAAGAGCGACGACGTCTTTGCCACGTCCATTCGTGACCAGGCCCTCGCCGCCGCTGAGGAAGCCGCCGTCATCCTGTTTGTGGTCGACGGACGTACCGGCGTCACCGAGGAGGATGAGTCGGTCGCCCGTATGCTCAAGCGCTGCGCCAAGCCGGTCTTTCTGCTGGTGAACAAGCTCGATAACCCCGATCGCGAGAACGACAGCATCTGGGAGTTCTATTCGCTCGGCATCGGTGAGCCCACGCCGCTCTCGGCCCTTCACGGCCATGGCACGGGCGACCTGCTCGACGACATCGTCGCCCTACTTCCCGAGGAGGAGGACGAGGTCGCCGATGAGTTCCCCGACGCGCTGAACGTCGCCATCATCGGCCGCCCCAATGCCGGTAAGTCGTCGCTGTTCAACCGCATCCTGGGTGCCGACCGCTCCATCGTGTCCAACATTGCCGGCACGACGCGCGACGCCATCGATACGGTCGTGGAGCGCAACGGCAAGCATTACCGCATGGTCGACACCGCGGGCATTCGCAAGAAGAGCACCGTTTACGAGAACATCGAGTACTACTCCATGGTCCGCGGCCTGCGCGCCATCGACCGCGCCGACGTGGCGCTGCTCGTCGTCGATGCCTCCGTGGGCGTCACCGAGCAGGACCAGAAGGTCATGGGCCTTGCCATCGAGCGCGGCTGCGCCATCGTGGTGCTGCTCAACAAGTGGGACCTGCTCGACGACGACCGCAAGCGCGAGGCCTGCATGGAGACCATCGACCGCCGTCTGGGCGTCATGGCTCCCTGGGCCCAGTACCTGCGCATCTCGGCCCTGACCGGCCGCAGCATCGAAAAGATCTGGGGCATGGTCGACGCCGCCGAGAAGACGCGTTCGCAAAAGATCAGCACCTCGCGCCTTAACACATTCCTCACCGACCTGCGCGAGTTTGGCCATACCGTGGTGGACGGCAAGCGCCGCCTGCGCATGCACTACGTGACTCAGACGGGCATCAACCCGCCGACGTTCACATTCTTCGTCAACCACAGCGACCTGGTCAATGACACCTACCAGCGTTACGTGGAGAACCGCATGCGCTCGACCTTCGACTTCGCCGGTACGCCCATTCGACTCTTCTTTAGGAAGAAGGAGCAAAAGGATGCTTAATCCGATTCTGCTGACCGCCATCTGCGCCGTGGTCTCGTTCTTTATCGGAGCGATTCCGTTTGGCCTGATCCTGGGCCGCGTGTTCAACCACACGGACATTCGCAAGGCGGGCTCCGGCAATATCGGCACCACCAACGCACTGCGCGTCGCCGGCCCCAAGGTCGCGGCGCTCACGCTGCTGCTCGACTGCCTTAAGGGCGCCATCTGCGTCCTTATCGCCCGTCCGCTCATCGCGAGCGTGGGCTACGGCTTCCCTGTGAGCATTATGGCTCCCGGTGCCGCTGGCGATTGGATGCTCGGCGTCATCTGCCTGGCTGCCGTGTGGGGACACATCTTCTCGCCCTACCTTAACTTCCACGGCGGTAAGGGTATCGCCGTGGGCCTGGGTGTGATTCTTGCCTGGTACTGGCCCATTGGCCTGTCGCTGCTGGGCATGTTTATCGTGGCCGTCGCCATCACCAAGTTTGTGTCGGTAGGCTCGCTTGCCGCGGCCATCGGTCTTCCTATCGCCGCCTGCGCGGTCTTTCCGTACAGCAGCCTGGGCCTCAAGTTTTGCATGGCAATGATCGGCATCACCGTAGTGTGGGCCCATCGCGCGAACATCAAAAAGCTCATGACGGGTAAGGAGTCCAAGCTCTCGTTTACCAAGCGCGTCACCGAGCCCGACGATAAGTAGGAGAGAGTCATGAATGTTGCGCTGATTGGCTCCGGCTCCTGGGGAACCGCCGTCGCCGGCCTTGCCGCCGCGCGATCCGAGCGCGTGACCATGTGGGCCCATAGCGAGCAGACGGCAGCCGGCATTAACGGCGAGCACCGCAACCCCCGCTATCTGGTGGACTACGTGCTGCCGGAAAACGTTGTCGCCACGACGGACTTGGCCCAGGCGCTCGACGGCGCCGAGGCCATCATCTTTGCCGTGCCTTCGACGCACCTGCGCGACGTCTGCCACCAAGCGGCTCCGTTCATCGCGGGCGAGACGCCGGTTCTGTGCCTCACCAAGGGCATCGAGCCCGAGTCCGGCCTGCTCATGAGCGAGGTCATCGCCAGCGAGATCGGCAACGAGTCGCGCGTGGCGGCACTCTCGGGCCCCAACCATGCCGAGGAAATCTGCCGCGGCGGGCTCTCTGCCGCCGTCATCGCCAGTGAAGACCAGCAGGTGGGGGAGACCTTTAAGGAGCTGCTGCTTTCCACGGCCTTCCGCATCTACCTGTCGCAGGACATGACGGGCGTCGAAGTCTGCGGCGCCATGAAAAATGTCATCGCCATCGTATGCGGCATCTCCGCCGGTACCGGTGCGGGCGATAACACGCTCGCCCTCATCATGACGCGCGGCCTGGCCGAGATCAGCCGCCTGGTGCACGCCCGCGGCGGTCTGGCCATGACTTGCATGGGACTTGCCGGCATGGGCGACCTTATCGCCACCTGCACTTCGGAGCATTCGCGCAACCGCACCTTTGGCTACGAGTTCGCCCATGGCGTGTCGCTCGACGAGTACCAGGCACGCACGCATATGGTGGTCGAGGGCGCCGTCGCGACCCGCAGCGTCAGCGAGCTCGCCCGTTCACTGGGCGTAGACATTCCGCTCACCTTTGCCGTGGAGCAAACGCTCTACAACGGTGTTACTTTGGATAGGGCGCTCGAGATTCTCACCGACCGCGTCCCTTCTCAAGAGTTCTACGGACTCACCGACTAGCGCAGAAAGGCTACTACCATGGGTTCCATCAAAATCGCTCCGTCCGTCCTTTCGGCCGACATGGCCAACCTCAAGGGCGAGCTCGACAAGATCGCCGGTGCCGACTACGTACACTTCGACGTCATGGACGGTCACTTTACCAGCAACCTGACCTTTGGTGTTGACATTCTTAAGGCCGTCAAGCGCTCCACCGATGTGCCGGTCGACGCGCACCTGATGGTATCGAACCCCGACGAGACGGTCGATTGGTACGCCGACGCCGGTGCCGACATGATCACCGTGCACTACGAGGCCTCCACGCACCTGCACCGCACGCTCACCCATCTGCAGCAGCGCGGCGTCAAGGCCGGCGTGGTGCTCAACCCCGCCACCCCCGTGTGCGTACTCGAGAGCATCATCGACGTCGTCGATATGGTGTTGCTGATGAGCGTGAACCCTGGCTTTGGCGGCCAGAGCTTTATCCCGGGCACCATTGCAAAGCTGCATGAGCTTACGGCCATGTGTGAGCGCCACGGCGTGTCGCCCCTGATCGAGGTCGATGGCGGAATCTCTTCCAAGAACATCGCCGAAGTCGTCAAGGCCGGCGCCAACGTGCTCGTAGCCGGCTCCGCCGTATTTAAGTCCGAAGATCCCGCCGCCGAGGTTGCGCTGCTGCAGAAGCTGGGCAACGAGGCCGCACAGGAGGCATAAACCCTTATGACCGCAGGTCAAAACCGCATACCCGTGAATCTTGATTATGCCGCCTCGACGCCCATGCGCGCCGAGGCGCTCCTTGCGCAGCGCGAGTACGACAACAGCGAGCTTGCCGGCGTCAACCCCAACTCGCTGCACTCGCTTGGCCGCAAGGCCGCCGCACGCCTGGAAGTCGCCCGTCGCGAGATCGCCCGTAGCTTTGGCGCACGCGTTCGCCCGTCCGAGATCATCCTTACCAACGGCGGTACCGAGGCCAACCAGCTGGCGCTGCTCGGTCTTGCCGAGGGCGCTCGTCAGCGCGATCGCAAGCGCGATCGTGTAATCGTTTCGGCCATCGAGCACGATTCGATTCTGGACAACCTGCCGCTGCTGCGTGCCGCCGGCTTTACCGTCGACCTGGTGCAGCCCTGCCGCGCGGGCTACATTGAGCCTGCCACGCTTGTCGAGCTGCTCGACGATGACGTGGCGCTCGTGAGCATTATGGTCGCCAACAACGAGACCGGCGTGGTGCAGCCCATCCGAGAGCTGGCCGCCGCCGCACATGCTGCCGGCGCCTTGTTTCATACCGATGCCATCCAAGGCTACTTACATATTCCGCTCGATGTCACCGAGCTGGGCGTCGATGCCATGACCGTTGCCGCGCACAAGATCGGCGGCCCTGTGGCATCCGGCGCGCTCTACCTTAAGAGCCGCACGCCGCTGCGTCCGCGCATCTTTGGCGGTGGACAGGAAGCCGGCCGTCGCGCCGGTACGCAGGATCTGCGCACGCAGCTGGCTTTTGCCGCTGCCGCTTCCGTATTGCTGCCGAATGTGGGCCGGGAGCGCGCGAGGCTGCAGGCCCTGTCCGATAAGCTCTACGCCTCGCTTACGGCCCATCCTCGCATTCACGCCACGATGGGCGACTATGCGCAGGCAGATCGTCTGCCGGGTATGGTTTCAATCTACGTCGACGGCATGGACTCCGAGGAGCTCATCATCAAGCTCGATGCCGCCGGCTTTGAGGTTTCGGCCGGATCGGCTTGCTCGAGCGGCAGCATGGACCCGAGCCACGTGCTCAGCGCCATGGGCATTGGTCGCGAGCAGGCATTGGGCGCACTGCGTATTTCCTTCGATGACCGCGTGAACCCGGGCGATCTGGACGACTTTGCCCAGACGCTGTTGTCGATCGTGGGTGCCGCATGATTGTCGCCGAGCTCGAGCGTGCGCTGCTGGCGCGCTATCCCAAGGCGGACGCCGAGGGCTGGGATCATGTTGGGCTATCTGTGGGTGATCCCGCTGCAAAGATCCGCGGTGTTGCCTGCGCGCTCGACGCGACCGAAGCCAACGTGAACCGCGCCCTCGAGGCTGGTGCCAACGTGCTGCTGACGCATCATCCCATCTATATCAAAGCGCCCGAGGCCTTTTGCCCGGCCGATTCCGCGCGTCCGCAGTGCAGTGCTGCGCTGTACGAGGCAGCTCGTTGCGGCGTGAGCATCATCTCGCTTCACACCAACCTGGACCGCTCGCACGAAGCGCGCGTTCGTCTGAGTGAGCTGCTGGACGCCGAGCCCATGAGCTCGCTGGAGCATGTGGACGAGCCTGAGCTCACCGGTCTGGGCGCACTCGCGACCCTCCACGACGCCTGCAACCTGCGCAATCTCGCCAACCGTGCCGCCACGGCCTTTGGCAGCGATCCGCGCGTATGGGGCGAAGCCGAGCACCCGTGCCGCACCGTCGCCATTCTGGGCGGCTCCTTGGGCGACTTTGGAGAGCTCGCCATTGCCGCAGGCGCAGATGTTGTCGTGACGGGCGAGGCGGGCTACCACGTGGCGCAGGACCTTGCCTTGCGCGGGCTGCCGGTGATCTTGCTCGGCCACGACCGCTCCGAGGAGCCGTTCGTGGATATCTTGATGAACTCTGCAGTTGACGCCGGGGTCGACCCCCGTCATACGATTAAAATACTGAACCCTTGCCAATGGTGGACTGTGACAAAAGGAGAGAACTTATGAGCGCCGGCGCTACGCTACTCAAGCTGCAACAGATCGATTTGGAGCTCGCCCGCAACAAGAGCGAACTTGCCAATATGCCGGAGCTCAAGGAGCTCGCTTCTAAGCGCAAGACCTATGTGAAGCTCAAGGCCGAGATGACCAAGCTCTACGCCCAGCGCAAGGACCTGGACATTGAGCTCGACGACCTCAACACCACCGAGATCCAGACCAACAACGCCATCGAGGCTGCAAAGAAGCGTCACGTCGACGGCTCTGATTACCGCGAGGTGCAGGACCTGGAGAATGAGCTTGCCACCCTGGCGAAGCGACTGGACAAGATCGAGCACACCCGCAAGGATGTCGTTGTCGCCCATAAGGAGGCGCTCGACCGCGAGGCTCGCGCGCAGGCCATTATCGCTAAGTTCGAGGAGGGCGTGAAGGCAGATACCAAGGCCGCTCGTGCTAAGGCTGCCGACCTCCAGGCTCAAATTGACGCCGCCACCAAGGAGCGCACCGCGCTGGCTGCCACGCTGCCGACTGACGTGCTCACCGATTACGAGCGCCTGCTCAAGCAGTTCCGCGGCCTGGCCGTCGAGACCATTCAGGGCAACATCCCCACGGTCTGCCATACCGCGCTGCAGGCATCGTCCATGAGCGACCTAAACCACGACGGTAGTGAGATTACACACTGCCCGTATTGCCACCGCCTGCTCGTGCTCCCCAGCAAGGAAGCTTAAATGATGACGGCGGCACCCAACAATTCAATGCAACTTGAGGGAAAAACGATCCTGCTGGGCATTACCGGCGGGATCGCCGCCTATAAGTCGTGCAATATCGTGCGCCTGCTGCAAAAGCGCGGCGCACGCGTCAAGGTCGTTATGAGCGAGCATGCTACGGAGTTTGTGGGCCCGCTCACCTTCCGCGCGCTCACCAATGAGCCGGTCGCGGTAGGTCTGTTCGACGATCCCTCCGACCCCATCCACCATATCTCGCTGGCGCAGGAGCCCGACCTGGTGGTCGTGGCACCCGCGACGGCCAATATCATCGCCAAGATGGCCAACGGAATCGCCGATGACCTCATCTCCACGACGCTGCTCGCCACGCCGCGACCCATTGTGACCGCGCCGGCCATGAACAATGGCATGTGGAAGGCGCCGGCGACGCAGGCCAATATGGCCACGCTGCGCGACCGCGGCGTCCATGTGGTGGGGCCCGGCAGTGGCTACCTTGCCTGCGGCGACGTTGACACGGGACGCATGAGCGAGCCCGAGGACATCGTCGAGGCCATCTGCGAGGTGCTCAACCCCGCGCCCCAGGACCTTGCAGGCAAGCGCATCGTGATCACCGCCGGTCCTACGCACGAGCCGATCGATCCGGTGCGCTTTATCGGCAACCGGTCTTCGGGCAAGATGGGCATCGCACTGGCAGGGGAGGCCGTACGCCGCGGCGCTGCGGTCACGCTCGTGCTGGGGCCGACGTCACTCGACGTGGGTCGCGGCGTGGAGTGCGTGCGCGTGCAGACCGCCGCAGAGATGCTGCAGGCGGCGCTGGGCGCCTTCCAGACGGCCGATGCGGCCATTTGCGCGGCCGCCGTCGCCGACTACACACCCGCTGCCCCTGCCGACCATAAACTCAAAAAGGCCAACGAACGCTTGGATCGCATCGAACTCGTCGAGACGGTCGATATTTTGGCCGAGCTTTCGCGCCAAAAGGGAGAGCGGTGCGTGATCGGATTTGCAGCCGAGACCGATAACGTCGTGAAGTACGCTGAGCGCAAACTTGCCCGCAAGGGCTGCGATGCGATTATCGCCAACGATGTCTCGCGCGCCGATTCGGGCTTTGGAACCGATACCAACAAGGCTTGGATCGTGAGCACAGCGGGTACGCAAGAACTTCCCGTGCTAACAAAACCCCAGCTCGCAGATACAATTTTAGACTTGCTTCAAAATATTTAAAAAAGTTCTTGCACAAAGGTAAAGTTTCGGGTTAATATACTCCCTGTTGCGAGCGAGAGCAGAGCAACAAACATAAGCTTCGGGACGTGGCGCAGCTTGGTAGCGCACTTGACTGGGGGTCAAGGGGTCTCTGGTTCGAATCCAGTCGTCCCGACCAGAAGTTTGCA
>CAUDAE010000058.1 GCA_958447445.1 uncultured Collinsella sp. | reverse complement strand
GCTCTCCGCACGCTCCCATTTACTGACCGCCTGGCGCGACAGCCCCAGCTTTCGCGCCAGCCCTTCTTGGCTAAAGCCCTTGCTGCGGCGAAGGTCGGCGAGCCGCTGCGCAGTTTCTACATTCATGGTTCCTCCTATGTGATGCCAGCCGTGCCGCCGGACCGTTTTTGTTCTTAAGGCGCCTTGCACAGTTAAAAATCTATCCGCCACCGCCAAAAGCATACCACCTATTCTAGTGAGATTTTTGACAACCGGCGGTTGCGGGTGCATATGAGCTGCGGAAATGTGTCCAAACAAAGCAATGACCCGTAGCTTGGTTGTCCCCGTTGCTGCGTTAACGGTAGTATGGTCGTACTGTTTATTCCGCACCGCCAACGGAGGGAGTTCCGCGCCGTGAACCGCGATTTCGCCTCATCGCTCATCCAGCTCAATAACACGTTCTATCGCGAGCACTCCGCCTCCTTCTCCGATACGCGCCAGGCCCCGTGGCCCGGCTGGGTGCGCACCATGGACATCGCGCTCGGGCAGCTCGACGTCGCCACGATCGAGCATCCCGTCCGCGTCTTTGATCTTGCCTGCGGCAATATGCGATTCGAGAATTTTGCCGCCGGCGGCGCACTTGCCGCCAAGGGCGTCGACGGCGCAAACCCCTCGGCAGATGCCAGCTGCCCGTTTGAGTTCTATGGTGTTGACTCGTGTCAGGATTTGGCTATCGATGCGCACGGTCACGCCCTGCGCATTCCCAACCTGCACTTCCAGGAACTCGACGTGCTCGATGCCCTTATGAAGCTCAACCCCGCCGAGACACCCGACGTGCTTTTCGACGCCCCGCTCGCCGACATCTCAGTCTGCTTTGGCTTTATGCACCACGTGCCGTCGTGCGAGTACCGCGTACGCGTGCTCGACGCCCTGGTGCGCCAGACGCGCCCAGGCGGCATCATCGCCATCAGCTTTTGGGAGTTTATGAACGACGAGCGCATGGCGCGCAAGGCCGTTCGCGCCGAGGCCCGCGCCGAGCTCACCCCGCCGTTTGAGGGTTACGATTCCGCGCAGTTTGAAGCCGGCGACCACCTCATTGGCTGGCAAAACGACCGCCACGCCTACCGCTATTGTCATCACTTTGACGATCAGCAGATCACCGACCTGGTGCGCGGCGTCCGTACGTTCTACAAGAGCGGCGAGGTCCCCGTGCGCGAGCTTGAGCGCTTCCATGCCGACGGTCGTAGCGGCGAGCTCAACCGCTATGTGATCCTCAAGCGCCTGTAGGCATCGACGACGCGCCGCCGGGCCGCACCGCATCTTTCGGGCAAACTATGCCCACCCTTTTTCAACCCATTGACGGAACGTGCAGCTATGCGTTCCCCACTTATGACCAAGGAGCCTCATGGGAGCCGTCCACGTTCGCACGCCTAAGAACTTTGTGCTCGAAAAGCGCCTGGAGCGCTACGCCGATGCGATTGAGACGAACCCCGAGGCCTATGCCGGAGATTGGCGCAAGGCTTGCGCGCTAGTTGGCAGCAAGCCCTTCGAGCACCTTCACCTGGATCTTGGCTGTGGCAAGGGCACCTATCTGGTCGAGCGCGCTCGTCGTGAGCCCGACACCCTCTTTATCGGTATGGACCAGGAGCCCATCTGTATCGCCTATGCTGCGCAGAAAATCTACGAGCAGGAACTGATCAACGCACTCGTCCTGCCCCGAGGCGCCGCATCGCTGCCGCAGCTGTTTGCAGCAGGCGAGCTCGATGCCATCACCATTAACTTTCCCACGCCGCAGCCCAAGGCTAAGTACGCCAAAAAACGACTCGTCCATGTCGACCATTTGATGCTCTACCGCCCGCTCTTTGCAGTCAACGCCACCGTCACGCTGCGCACCGACAGCAAGCCATTGCGCGACTACGCCCTGGGGCAGTTTGCCGCGGCAGGCTACGACACGCTTTGGGTAAGTGACGACGTACGCCGCGACCATCCCGAGCACCCCGAGACCGAATATGAATGCCGCACGCGCGAGATGGGTGCCGCCGTCTATGGCATTTGCGCCACACCCGGCGCAAAGCCAACCGACGAACAGCTCACAGCGGGCCGCGTGCAGGAGCAGAGCCTTGCCTGCTACCTGCCCGATAACCTCGATGAGCTCACCTATGTACCTCTGGGCATGGAAGAGGCCGTCGAGAACTTTAGAAACCGCGCCCGCAAAGGCAAGAAGCGTTTGCCGCAAGAGTCCTAGGGGCTTCTGATGGTCGCGGCGTCAGCAAACAAGCGCAAATAAGCGCCAGCGAACGGCCCTCAAGCCTAAGTGAGTAGACTTTTTTGCAATAGCCAAGCACAACCCGCATAGCGAAGCATAAAACCGCAGGTAGAACCCTTGCGCAAAAGCTATGTGCTCGCAATATCGCAAAAAGTCTACTCACTTAGTTAGCGACTACATTTAACGGCCGGGCAGAACGCCCATTTCCTGCATTTTCTCGCGCGCTGGCACCCCGCGCCGCCGCTACGCCATAATAGTTGGCGGACAAACGCGAGAGAAAGCAACCACATGGCACAGACCACGACAGATACCGCCGCCAGCACCGTTTCCGGCGCCGGCGCCGCCAGCTCATTCTCGGGCGGCACGGGAACCGAAGCCGAATTCGGCTCGCTCGGCGCGCTCTCCCCCACCTGGTGGGAGCCCGAGGACGGCAGCGAGCCCGAACCGTGGCTCACGCCCGATCAGGCCTTCGAGCGCTTCTTTGAATGGACGAGCGATCGCGGTATTGAGCTGTGGGACCACCAGGAAGAGGCCCTCATGGATCTAGCCGCCGGTGACCATGTCATTTTGGGAACACCGACCGGATCGGGTAAATCGCTCGTCGCGCTAGGCATGCTCTTTATGGGCATGGCACAGGGCAAGCGCTGCTACTACACGGCTCCTATCAAGGCTCTGGTCAGCGAAAAGTTCTTCGACCTGGTGCAGGTGCTCGGCCGCGAGAACGTCGGCATGATCACCGGCGACACGCATATCAATACCAAGGCGCCCGTCATCTGCTGCACGGCCGAAATCCTTGCCAACGATGCACTGCGCGAGGGCGAGGACGCCGACGTGGGCTGCGTTGCCATGGACGAGTTCCATTACTTTGCCGACCCCGATCGCGGTTGGGCATGGCAGGTACCGCTGCTCACCCTGCCCCACACGCAATTCATGCTCATGAGCGCCACGCTCGGCGATGTCACCGCCATCGCCGCCTCACTCGAGGAACACACCGGTGCTACCTGCGACTTGGTCGTCGATGCCCCACGCCCCGTGCCGCTGAGCTACGACTACGTGACGACCTCGCTCGAGGGCACGGTCGAGCTCGCGATGCGTCGCGGCGAGGCCCCGCTCTACATCGTGCACTTTAGCCAGGATGCCGCCCTTGCGACGGCACAGTCGCTCGCCAATTTTGGCATCGCCAGCAAGGAGCAGCGCGAGGCCATCAAGGAGGCGGCCAAGGGCACGAGCTTCTCGACGGCCTTCGGCAAGATCCTCAAGCGCTTGCTTAGCTGCGGCGTCGGCGTGCACCACGCCGGTATGCTGCCGCGCTATCGCCTACTGGTCGAGCGCCTGGCACAGCAGGGCCTACTGCCCGTCATTTGCGGCACCGATACACTCGGCGTCGGCATCAACGTGCCCATCCACACCGTGGTCCTCACCGCGCTCACCAAGTTCGACGGTTACAAGATGCGTCGTCTGCGCGCCCGCGAGTTCCATCAGATTGCTGGTCGCGCCGGCCGCTCGGGCTTTGACACCGAGGGCATGGTCATCGCCGAAGCCCCGGAGCACGAGATCGAGAACGCCAAGCTCATGGCCAAGGCGGGCGACGACCCCAAGAAGCTCCGCAAGATTAAAAAGAAAAAGGCCCCCGAGGGCTTTGTCACCTGGAACAAGCAGACCTTTGAGCGCCTGATCGAGACGCAGCCCGAAACGCTCAAGCCGCGCCTGCGCATCACGCACTCCATGGTGATTAACGTGGTCGAGCAGGGCGGCGACGCCCGTGCCCGCGTACACGACCTCATCGAGACGAGCCTGCAGACCCCCGAGGAAAAGGCCAAGCTCGAGGTTCGCGCCGACGAGATCTTCGCCACGCTCATCGATTCCGGCGTCGTCGTTCGCACCGAGGTGCCGCCCGCACCTGACGCTCCGGCTGATGCCGCACCAGACATCGACTATGCGCTGACGGTCGATCTGCCCGAGGACTTTGCGCTCGACCAGCCGCTCTCGCCGTTCTTGCTTGCCGCGTTGGAGCTGCTCGATCCCGAGAGTGAGACCTATACCATGGACCTCATCTCGATGGTCGAGGCTACGCTCGAGGACCCCAAGCAGGTATTGCGCGCACAGGAGCGCGCCGCACGCGACCGCGCGATGGCCGAAATGAAGGCCGACGGCGTCGAATATGAGGAACGCCTGGAGCGCATTCAAGACGTCACGTACGAAAAGCCGCTCGAGGATTTGCTCGACGCCGCCTTTGACAAGTACCGCCAGGAAGTGCCCTGGGCCAACGACTACCAGCTCTCTCCCAAGAGCGTCCTGCGCGATATGCTGGAAAGCGCGAGCGATTTTAAGGGCTATATCCAAAAGCTTGGCATCGCCCGCTCCGAGGGTATTCTGCTGCGCTACCTAGCCGAGGCCTACCGTTCGCTCGACCGCACCGTGCCCATCGAGAAGCGCGACGAGCGTCTGCGCGACATTATCTCGTGGCTGGGCTTTGTGGTGCGCTCGGTCGACTCGAGCCTGGTGGACGAGTGGGAGAACGCCGGCAACCCGGCAGCCCTCGATGCTGCGCCGCCGCAGGGCATCGACGAGGTCGTGGCGGACCGCCGCGGCTGCACGCTGTTGGTGCGCAATGCGCTCTTCCGCCGCGTGACCCTTGCCGCTCGCGAGCGCGTTCGCGACCTGGGCGAGCTCGACGAGGACTGGGGTATGAGCGAGGTCCGCTGGCAAAAAGCACTCGACGCTTACCATGAGCAGCACGAGGAGATCCTCACCGACGGAGATGCCCGCAGCGCCGCAATGTTTTCCATCGACGAGTCCGACGAGAAGACCGCGCACGTGTGGCACGTGCACCAGATCTTTGCCGACGAGGATGGCGATCACGATTTTGGCATCATGGGCGATGTCGATCTGGACGCCACGCAAGACGGTGGCGAGGTCATCTTCAAAAACTACCGCGCCGGCTTTATCGAGGACCTGCTCGGGAACTAGCCGGGCACAATGGAACGAAACGAAGCGGGGCCGTTGGCAATATCGCCAGCGGCCCCGCTTTTGCACTATACGCTATGCCTTACTCGGTATCCTCAACCTCATACGAATCCGCCTCGGCTGGCTCATCGCTTGTCTCCGCCGCAGCCCCGCGCGCCTCGTCAAACGCCGCCCTCATGGTCTTGTTGCCCCACGTGAGCTTGCGAATGGTAAGATCGTCGGCCTTCTTGTTGGCTAGGCGCAGATTGTTCTCGGAGGACAGCAACGCCTCCTTGGTTTTCTGCAGATGGCTAATCGTCTTGTCGATCTCATCGATCGCCGTTTGGAACTTGCGGCTCGCGATCTCGTAGTTGCGACCGAAATCATTCTTGAACTTTTCCATCTTGGCCTCAAAGTTCGTGACGTCGATGTTCTGCTGCTTGTACTCCGCCAACTCCTGCTTATAGCGCAGCGAACCCATGGCAGCGTTGCGAAGAAGCGTGATCATGGGAATGAAGAACTGCGGGCGAATCACGTACATCTTTTCATAGCGGTAGCTCACGTCGACTATCCCTGCGTTATAGAGCTCGCTCTCGGGCTCCAGCAGGGTGCAGAGCACCGCATACTCGCAGCCTTTCTGGCGACGATCGTGGTCGAGCTTCTTAAAGAAGTCCTCGTTCTTGTGCTTGGTCGCAGTCTCGTCGTTCTCGTTTTTCATCTCGAACATAATCGAAATGACCTCGTTGCCGCTCGCGTCGCACTCGCGGAAGATAAAGTCCCCCTTGGTGCCCTCGGACGCATCGTTATCTTTCTCAAAGTACGCGTTAGGAAACGCCGTCATGCGTAGGCGGTTAAACTCGGTCTCGCAGTGCTGCTCGAGCGACTCGCCCACCATCTTGGTGGACAGGCGGATCTTCATTTCCTTAAGGCGCTCAATCTCTTCGTCCTTGTAGCGGATCAACTCGTCGCTCACGCGCTTGGCCTGCGCGAGCTCAAGCTCGTGGGCTGCCTTGGCCTGTTCCTCACGCGAATCGCGCACCGCCAGCTCACTCGTCAGCTTGGCACGCGCCTCATCACGCTCACGCTCCGCCGCGGCGACCGCCTCCGATAGGTTCATTTTGGCCGTCAGCTCCTGTTCGCGCAGCTGGGCACGCAGGCCCTCGGCCTCTTGCTCGGACTGAGCCTTTGCGGCGGAAAACTTCTCTTGTACCTTCGCGCGATAGTCAGCTAGCGCGCGCTCGGCCTCGCTGCGAGCGGCATCAAGCTCACGCTGTGACTCGGCCGCCGCGGCGGCAAGCGCCATCTCCTGGGCCTTGTCCGCCGCGGAGAGCTTTGCCTGTAGCTCAGCAATCTGAGCGTCGCGGGCGGACAGATCGTTTTGAGCAGCATTGCGCGCCGCCGCCTCGGCAAGTTTGGCTTCGTCATCCTTGCGTCCCAGCTGCGCGCGCAGGTTGTCAATCTCACGCTGGAGCTCTGCGTTTTCCTTCTGCGCATCCGCACGGGCCTCAACCGCCGCGCGCTGGCTTGCGCTCTCGCGCTCCGTGGCAGCGCCCTCGAGCTTGGCGCGCAGCTCGGCAAGCTCGGCATCGCGCTTGGCAACCTCTTGTGCCAGCTGCTGAGCTGCAGCATTCTTCTGCTCGACAAGCTGAGCATTGCGCTGAGACTCTGCCTTTTGCAAGGCAGCCGTCGAACGAGAGCGCTCAAGTTCCAGCGCCTGCTCGCCCTCGCGCTGGACTGCCTTCACGCGCTCATCCAGGTCGCGCGAAAACTCAGCATCGCGCACCTGCTTGACGATATCCGCATAGCCGGACGCATCGACCTTAAACACTTCGCCACAATGCGGGCACTTGATCTCATTCATAGCAGCTCCTCGATGGACGCAAATTTCAACCGCCTACACTCTACCGCGCCGCACGGACAAAAAAGACGCCGCCGCCATAATGGCAACGGCGCCAGAACCACCACAAAGGTGCCTGTCCCCTTTGTGGTGGTTTGGGCGCCCTATAGCCCAAAGAAGCTCAAGATCTGGTCTCGACTTACGGGCTTGTAGTCATTGGCATCGAGGCCCACATCGTAGCGGTAAATGGGGCGCTCGCGATCGCGGTTGCGCGCGTTGGTGCGGTCTCCCCTGCTGTGGATATGCCCGTGCAGCATGATGGCACCACGCGCCTTGCCATTCCAGCTAAGCATGGGGTAGTGGCTCATAACCAGACGATGGCCCTTGGCATAGCCGGGAGCAATCTCCAGGTAATCGCGCACGTCTTCCCAAATCTGCGGTACGTCGGAATCTTCCCAGTCGCCGTCATGGTTACCGCGGATGAGCGTCACATTCTTGCATTCGATACGCTCGCGCAGGTGCACGGCATCCGCTAGGGGCAAACGATAGGTAAAGTCTCCCAGGATGTAGAGACGGTCATCCGCAGCCACGCACTCATTGATGGCATCGATGACCTTGCGGTTCATCTCCTCGACCGAGCCAAACGGCCGGTCCATGTCGTGCAAGATATTCGTATCGCCCAGGTGCAAGTCGGCGGTAAACCACATCATCGTCTGTGTCCTCATTTCGCAACGTGTTCAACTCGTGCTAAGTATACAGACGCAGCGATGCAGCGGTTATCCAAAGAGCCCGCCGAACAGTCCGCGGCGGCGTTTGTCTTGCTTTTTCGAAGCGTCACCCCGGGCGTTCTTGTCCTGGCGCTTCTTACGATCCTGCTCCAGCTCATCGTCGTCGAGTAGCAGATCCCACTCAAACGGATCGTCTGTCAGATCGAACTGGTCGTCGTCATCAAACATGGCCGCCTCCATTGCCGACTAGCGGGCATCCACCACGTAGAGGCCAACGCGCACCTGATGCCACGGGCTGCGCTCGGGAGCGACCTGTTGCACGCGGGCCTCAAATACGCCCTCATGGCCGTAATACATCATCAAGGACAGCGGGCCGACCTCGTTTCCCGGAACATAGCCAAGCTTGGTGTTGCTGTAATAAATCGCAACCGCCTCAGGGTCATGGGGATTATCGCGCTCGGCACACAGCGTCAGCTTATCGCCCGCTTTAAGATCGCCCAAGACCAAGGCGCCATCGGCATACTGAAATCCTGCAATGTGAAATGACAGAAGAACACGCGAAGGCTCGTACATAGCAGCTCCTCTAACGGCCGGATAAACCGGTGTGTAACCTTATTGAGAAGTCTACGGTCCCGTGCGGACACAAATACATCCTGTCTGCGTCCTTCAATCGTTTGCCTCAACGCTTGCGCGACAAAACGCTTGCAGATAAGATAGGAACACGGATGGCACCCGTTGCCGCGGGTCTTGCCAACTCCGATACACGTTTTCATCGTGAGAAGTGGCCGTCTTCGCTTACGCGGGGGCGGCTATTTCATTCGGCCGATAAACAGGCCGAGTTCGATAGCCGCAATCAACAACGCCAGTAACGAAATAACATCGCTTACGTTCATACCAATTCCCTTCTAAAGGGAGTTGGCCCATCCGTACCCCATAGCAGTAGTCTAACGTAAATGACAGGTAATAGGAACACTTGTTCGTATTACCTGCCATTTCCTAATGCACAAACATGCGCACGAATTTGTGCTTCCAGCTTGCGTAGGGCGCATACCGAAACGGCACGTCCAGCCAGGTTGCCTTGTTCACGATGCTCTTCTTGTGGCTAAACGTATCGAAGCTCTCGCGGCCATGGTACTGTCCCATACCGCTCGCGCCCATGCCGCCAAAGCCCATATGGCTCGTAGCCAGATGCATGATGGTATCGTTAACGCAGCCGCCGCCAAAGGGCACGTAGCGCACAAAGCGCTGCTGAACCGCGTGATCCTGACTAAAGATATACAGGGCCAGTGGCGTCGGACGATCCGTAATAAACGTTTCGGCCTCGTCTAAGTTCTCAAACGTCAGTACCGGTAAGATGGGGCCGAAAATCTCCTCCTGCATCACGGCGTCCTCAGGCACCACGCCGTCTAGGATCGTCGGCTCAATCTTGAGCGACGACTCGCGCGCCGTTCCTCCCAGCACAACCTTATCGGGGTCGATCAGCCCGCGTACGCGCGCGAAATGCTTGGCGTTGACAATATGACCGTAGTCCTCGTTGTCGAGCGGGTGCTCGCCAAACATGCGACGGACCTCCTCCTTGATGAGACCCAACAGCTCATCGTGCACGCGCACGTCGACCAGCAGGTAGTCGGGCGCCACGCAGGTCTGGCCCACGTTGAGCCATTTACCAAATGCGATACGCCGCGCCGCGACCTTCAGGTTTGCCGTCGCATCCACGACACAGGGGCTCTTTCCGCCCAGTTCAAGCGTCACGGGCGTAAGGTTTTTACTCGCGCGCTCCATGACGAGCTTGCCAACCGGAACACTACCGGTAAAGAAGATCTTGTCCCAGCATTCATCGAGCAGCGCCTCATTCTCGGCGCGCCCGCCCTCGACAACCGTCACCAGGCACGGATCAAATGCCTCTTCACAGATTTGCTTGAGCACCGCGCTCGAAGCCGGCGCATAGGCACTCGGCTTGATGACCACGGTGTTGCCTGCAGCGAGCGCGCCGGCGAGCGGCTCGAGCGTCAGCAAAAACGGGTAGTTCCAAGGCGCCATGATGAGCGTGACGCCATAGGGCACGGCTTGCGTCTTGCACACACTAATAGCATTAGCGAGGTCACACGGACGCAGGCGCGGACGACTCCATCGAGCCACATGCGCAATCTGATGACGAATCTCGGAAAGCGACGTGCCGATCTCGCACATATATGCCTCGTCATGCGACTTACCCAAATCAGTCTTGAGCGCATGGGCAATATCGGCCTCGTGGGCCCGTACCGCATCGCGTAAACTCACGAGCGCGCGACGTCGAACATCGACATCAAACGTAGCGTGCGTCTTAAAGTAGGTGCGCTGATCGCCGACGATGCGCGCAATTTCCTCGGTGTTCATGGACCCTCCTAGTTCTCGTCCTCAAACATACCACCCGCGACGACCTCGTACATATGCTCGAGCTCCAAGCGGTCCATCAAAAGCGGAACGGGGTACAGGGGATTGGCCTCGGCATCGGCATGCGCCGCCATCTCGGGAATGTCGGAGCGGCGAATACCTGAGACATATTTGGGGATTCCCAGGGCCTCGTTCATGCGGTCGACCCAATCGATAAAGGCCTCGGCCGCAAGACTGTCCTGCGCGGTAGCCGGCGCAATGCCCGCCATGCGAGCAAGATCGGCAAGCTTGGGGGCGGCGGCGTCACCATAAGCGCGAAGCATGTGCGGCAGGATGATCGCGTTGGCTAAACCGTGCGGAATTCCGTATCGGCCGCCCAGACTGTGCGCGATGGCATGCACATATCCGACATAGGAGCGGGTAAACGCAACGCCCGCCTTATACGCCGCCGAAAGCATATTGCGGCGAGCGCGCATGTCGTCGCCATGCTCATAGGCCTCGAGTAAATTGTCGCGGATGAGCTGCACCGCCTGTCGAGCCATCTTGCGCGTATAGGGCGTGGTGCTACGGCCGATAAAGGCCTCGACGGCATGCGTCAGGGCATCCATGCCCGTCTGCCCCGTAATGGAGGCGGGCAACCCGCGCGTAAACTCGGGGTCGTGAACCGCAAAACGCGGGATGAGCACAAAATCGTTAATGGGGTATTTATAGTGCGTCTCGTTATCGGTAATAACCGCCGCGAGCGTGACTTCGCTTCCCGTGCCGGCGGTAGTGGGAACCGCAATAAGCAGCGGCAGGAGACGGTGGACGCGCAACAGGCCACGCATCTTGTTGATGGGCTTGTTCGGCTGTGCAATGCGCGCCCCCACACCCTTGGCGCAGTCCATGGCCGAACCGCCACCAAAGCCGATAATGGCCCGGCAGTCGTTCTCGCGATACAGCGCCGCCGCTTCCTCCACGTTTGAGACCGTGGGGTTCGCACGCGTTTCGGCATAGACCGTAGCGCCAATCCCCTGAGCCGTAAGCGCACGCTCGAGTGATGCCGTGAGCCCCAAACGTGCAATACCAGGGTCTGTCACGATAAGGACCTTCTGGATCGAGCGCTTTTGAAGCACCGCGGGCACATCCTCGGCATGCTCCAAAATGCGCGGCTCGGTATAGGG
>CAUDAE010000057.1 GCA_958447445.1 uncultured Collinsella sp. | reverse complement strand
GCATGGCAACTTTTCACGATATTTCATCGAGTTTTCAACAGGTCATGTTGGCAATGTTGAGAACTTTTCGTTCGTTTTCCAAAGTTTTCAACAGGTTTTGAAAAGTTGTCGAAAGATGAGAAACATTGCACGGTGAGCTACTATTTGTTCGAAACCTTTTGGAAGATTGCGAGCGGCATGTCTGACGACTTTTACACCATGGTCGATTCCGGAGACCCGGCACCCGACAACGAGCACATCACCGGCGTGCGCGAAGAGCGTGCGGAAGGCGAGCAGACGACCACGCAGGCGCCAAAAGCCATGTACGCCGCGCGCATCGCCGTCTATGACGACATGCTGTCGACACCGCGGGTGATCGTCATTGATCCGCAAGATGTCCGCACGTATTTGGAAGAGACGACCAACACCGTCTACCAGTGCATGAAAGAACAAGGTGGCCATATCTCGCTCATGGTCATCCGCGAGATTGTCGAAAACTTTATCCACGCACACTTTGCCGAGCCCATCATCTCGATTCTGGACGGCGGAGACACCATCCGCTTTGCTGACCAAGGACCCGGCATCGACGACAAGGAACGTGCTTTCGACTTTGGCGTTACCAGCGCAAACAGCAAGATGAAGCGCTATATCCGTGGAACCGGAGCAGGGTTTCCCATGGTGCAGGAGTATTTGGAAAACGCCGGCGGTGCCGTATCCATCGAGGACAACATGGGCAACGGCACCGTGGTTACGGTAAGCCTGAACCCTAAACGCGTGCAGGAAATCGAGCGTGCCGGCGGACGCGGCGCTGCCGTGCGGCCCGAGACGGAGCAGCCCACATATCCCCTGCCGGGAGCTTTTGCGCAGCAGCCCGTGGCAACGCAGCAGATGCAGCCCCCCGTGGGACAGATGCAGCAGCCCGGAATGCTTCCCACACAAGAACCCCAGGCGGCATCTATGTCGATGCCGCCAAACATGCCAGAGGCCATGCCGCTGGCTGATCAGGATGCAGCAGCAATGCAGCAGGCGACGGGGGCGCCGGGTGGCCAGCAAATGGGCTATCAGCCGTACCAACAGGGATATCCATATCAGCAGATGCCGCCACTGGGGTATGGCCAGCAGTTCCCGCAGCAGTACCAGCAGGGATATCAGCAGCCGTACCAGCAGATGCCGCAGCAGCAGTACAACCCCTGGGCCCAGCAGACGCCTCCGCAGCCTTACCAACAGTGGCCTCAAAGTTTTCAACAGCAAATGCCGCCGACGCAGAGTTCTCAACAACCAGCAGCTCAAATGATGTATCCTAATGCAGTAAATCAGTATGCACAGCCACAACCGGACGTGTTCGTAAGCGATCGCGGCAACGCCGCGCTGGGCTATCTGGCGCAAAATCAAGCGTGCGGCGCAACCGATCTTGCGAGGGCGTTTGGAAACTCGGCCCCCACTTGGTCACGCACGCTCAATGACTTGGCGCAGGCCGGCTTGGTCATCAAGCATGGCCAGAAATACCATCTGACCGAACTCGGCGCCGCTCGCGTGCGAGCTCAGAGCTAAAGAACGGGAGAGACAGTGGACGAGGAAGCAAGCATCATCCTGGGGGATGCCATCGCCTTTTGCCAGCGCGACGGCCAAGATGCACGCCTCATCAACATGCTGGGGCAATCGCGGGCCATAAGCCTGACCGAAGATACGCTCACGATCGAGGCCCCCTCGCGCTTTGCCATCGCGCAGCTCAAAAAGCATCAGCCGACTATTGAGGCCTATCTGGAAGAAATCGCCTTTGCACCGATCGCGCTCGACATCGTGGCACCACAAGGCGCCGCGACGGAATCCGCTGCCGCGACGGCGCCCGCCGCTTCCCCGGCGGTGCCGGCCTCCGCAGGCGACGCGTCGACGGTCGAGCACCAGCCCAGCGATGTTTCCCGTGAAACCATGGCACCGTTGCCGACCGCGGCGGCGGCATCAACGAGCGCACCCGTCACGCACATGCCCATCGCTCACGACGCAGCGGCGGGCGCGGATTCTGGCATTGCAATCAAGAACACGCTCTCGGCCGACGATTTTCGTCGCATGATGAACCAGATGAAGGGCGGAGCGCCAACCAAATCCACGCAAGCTGCGACCCCCACTTCACCCGTGCCAGCACCGACCGTGCCGGCCGAGCAGAATACGGATGGAGCCCCGCTCGCCGCGAACTCAAAATTTACCTTTGAGAACTTTGTCTACGGCCCCGAGAACAGCCATGCCTATCGCTCGGCACTCAAGTTTGCCGCCCTCGCGGACGAGCGCGGCACGTGCACATCGCTGTTCATCTACGGCAAATCGGGCCTGGGCAAGACGCACCTGCTGCTTGCCATCAAAAACGAGCTCGCCGAGAAATCGCCCGAGATCAAGGTCAAGTATGCCAACTCCCAGGCATATCTGGACGACCTGATGACCGAGTTCGACCGCCAAAAGAAGAGCAACGCTCCCATCATGCAGGCGTACCACGGCGTGGACGTGCTCATCATCGATGACATCCAAAACATCATCGGCAAGCGCGCGAGCGTGGACTACTTTTTCCAGCTCATGGACGAGTTCATCCGCAACAACAAGAAGGTCGTCATCGCGGCAGACCGCGCCCCCAAGGACCTAAGCATGGACGAGCGTCTGACCAGCCGCTTCAACGCCGGCATGCTCTGCCTGGTTGCAGAGCCCAGCTACGAGATGAAATACAAGATCTTGCAGCGCTATTACGAGAACACCATCGTCGCCGCCCCCGAGGCAGGCGACGACTCGCTGCTGGCGGCCTATGGGGGCGACGGCGGGCACCTGACCGACGAACACTTTAAACACATGGCCGAGGTCTCGGGCACCAACATCCGCGAACTCGAGAGCTTTTGCGAGCGCTGCGCCGGCGAGGCGGGTGACCGCGAGCGCGAGGGCGGGGAGCTCACCTTTGACGATATCGACGCCATCGCCAGCCAGTACTTCGACACATCGGCCAAAAAGATCAACGTCCAGACGGTTCAGTCCGTCATCGAAGAGCAGTACGGCGTGACACACGAGGAGCTCATCGGCCCGCGTCGCAACGCCAATATCGCCAAAGCGCGCCATATCGCTATCTACCTGGCCATCGAGATGTGCGAAATGACGACCACGGCGGTGGGCGCTGAATTTGGCAACCGCAACCACTCGACCGTCAGCACGAGCTACAAAAAGGTCCAGAAGATGATCCAGGAAGACCGCACCGTCACCGAAGACCTCAAGTCACTGCGCGATAAAATTACACTGCGCTCGTAGGGAAATAGAGACACCTGTTGAAAACTTGTCGAAACCACGGGCATAAGGTGTTTAAAACCCAACCCGCGGTGATGAAAAGTTTTGCGCAGGTTTTGAACGTGGAAAACCACCCCCCTTGCACACAGGTTGCTGTCGATTCTCTTTCTGGGTCTGACCTGCGTCTTTGGGAGTAATCAACAGTTTCGTCAGTGCTATTACTATTATTAAGATATTTATATCTATAGAAAGGTATTAAAAGATGAAGTTCACCGTCAGCCAGAGCTCGCTTACACAAGCCATCGGCGTCGTTATGAAGGGCGTCGCTTCGGCATCCACCCTTCCCATCCTGTCGGGCGTGCTCGTCAAGGCGCAAGACGGCATCTTGGAATTCCAGACCTCTAACTACACCATCTCGATCCGTCATCGCATCGCGGCACATGTCGAAGAAGAGGGCGAGATGGTTATCCCTTGTAAGATGCTCTCCAATATCACCAAGACCCTCCCCGATGCCCCGGTCACCTTTGAGCTGTCCGAGCGCCAGGTGCTGATTGGTTGTGAGAAGAGCTCTTTCCGCTTGAACACGCTCGATGCCAATGACTTCCCCGAGTTTCCGGCCTATGCCATCGAGAGCGCCGTGGAACTGCCGACCGATATCTTGTCCGAAATGGTCGGCCGCGTGTGGCGCGTCACCTCGACTGACAAGGCCCGCCCCATCCTGGGTGGCGTGCACATGAAGGTCGAGAACAACACCGTGCGCCTGGTGGCGACCGATTCCTTCCGCTTGGCCGTGTGCGATACGCAGGTCGAGACCTCAACCCTCGAGGGCTCCTTTGAACTCAACGTTCCGGCCGACGCCTTTAACGACGCGCTGAACATCATGGCCAGCCAGGCGACCATCATGATCGGGGCTACCGACACCCAGGTCGTCTTTGAGGCCGGCAACACCACCTACGTGTCGCGCCGCATCGAGGGCGTGTACCCCAACTACAAGCAGCTCATCCCCGATTCGTGCGTGACGAGCGTCAAGATCGACGTCGCCGCCTTTAACGCCGCCCTCAAGCGCGTGGCCGTTATCGCGAGCGCCAACCCCGCCGTCAAGTTCGAGATCGATGTCGAGAACGGGCAGATGGGCCTGTCCTCCATTTCCAATGACCAGGACCTTGCGCAGGAGACGATCGATGTCGAGGCCGAGGGCGAGTCGGGCACCATCGCCTTCAACTACCACTACATCTTCGGGTGCCTCAATGCCCTGTCCAAGGAGAAGGAGATCACGCTGGAGCTCAAGAGCTACTCGCAGGCGGGCATCTTCAAGTCCTACGACAAGATCAACTACCTGTACCTGGTCATGCCGGTCCGCATCTAGCAACTGCCCTATGACCATGTTCGCCCGCGATCTTTCCGTCGCGCACTACCGCAGCTTCGATAGCTATCGCCTTGCCCTGGACGAGGGCGTGACGATACTTGCGGGACCCAACGCGGCGGGAAAGACCAATCTCATAGAGGCGCTGCAGCTGCTGACGAGCGGCGCCTCGTTTAGGCATCCGACCGCAGCCGAGCTCGTCCATGACGGCGTGGGCTCGTGCAAGGTCGAGCTGAGGCTCGAGGGCGACGGCCGCGTGCTTGATATGGGATTGAGCGCGGAGGACGGTAAACGCTCGTTTAGCCGCAACGGCAAGAGATGCTCTGCCGCCGGTGTGCGCGGGGTTCTGCCGAGCGTGCTGTTTTGCCCCGACCATCTGGACATGGTTAAGCGAGGCGCCAGTGTGCGCCGCGCCGCCCTCGACGACTTTGGCATGCAACTGAGCGCACGCTATGCCGATCTTGCGAGCACCTATGGTCGCTGCGTGACCCAGCGTAACGCCTTGCTCAAGGAGGCCTGGTGCTGCCGCGAGATGCTCGGCGCGTGGAACGATTCGATTGCCCGCGCGGGCGCGGCTCTGCTCGTGCACCGGTTGGCCCTGCTCGACCGGCTGGCGGGCCATGTGCGTACTGCCTACGGGCAAGTGGCGTCCGGTGAAGCCGCCAACGTGTCCTATGCGTCCACGCTGGGGGATTTGCCCCAGGTCGATGATCGCGAAGAGCTGAAGGGCTGGGCGTACGAGCGCATGCTGGCTACCCTTGATGAGCACGCCGACGAGGAAATTCGCCGCGGCGTGACGTTGGTGGGACCGCATCGCGACGAGATTGAGTTTGCTGTGGCGGGTCGCTCCGCCCGTTCATTTGCCAGCCAAGGTCAGCAGCGAACGTTGGTTCTGGCCTGGAAGGTGGCGGAGGTGGCCGTGGCTCGCGATGTCCTGGGCACCGCCCCACTGCTGCTTTTGGACGACGTGATGAGCGAACTCGACGGCGAACGCCGCGGTGCTTTCCTGCGGCTGATCGGCGATGATATCCAGACGGTCATAACCACGACCAACCTGGGGTACTTTACCGATGACCTGCTTGATCGAGCCAAGGTGGTGAGCATGGGTGAGACGTGCTAATTACGAGCGCGAGAGCGAAACGGTCGCCTTCAGTGGCTTTTTGAACGCAGAGCGCCAGCGCATCCTGGCGGCTGCGACCCCTGAGCGCCGTGCGCAGATGGAGGCCGCCGAGGAGTCGCGCGCGGTCTATCGCGCGTGGAACGCGGTGTGCTCGGGCACGCGCGAGGGGCGGCATGTGACGGGCCTGCGCTACCTGCCCGAGTCCAATGAGCTGCTGGTATATCTCGACTCGCCCTCGTGGACGCAGGAAATGACGTTGTTGCGCGAGATCATCCGCGCGCGCATGGAGCGCGCCGGTGCGCATGTGGATGGCCTGGTGTTCAAAACCACCGCGCCCGGTCACACGCCGCCCGCCGCCAAGGAGCGCCTTCGCCCAGCGGCGACCGAGCGCCCGCCGGCCCCACACGCCGACCTCAGCGATGCCGAGCGCACCGAGATTGAGCGCCAAGTGGCGCCCATCGAAGACCAAAAACTGCGCGAGGCCCTCGAGAACGCCATGAGAGCCAGTGCCGAGTGGGCCAAGGGCGTGCAAAGCAAAAAAGAGCCTTAAATCGCATCTGGTGGCCTTGTAGAGCCAAATACCCTCGTTCCCGAGGGTATTTTTTTACGATAAACTAGTAAGGCTGTACACATTTTCTTGACTGAAGGAGGACGTGTGGCAAACGAAAACGATTACGATGGCGGCGAGATTAAGATTCTCGAAGGTCTCGAGGCCGTTCGTAAGCGCCCGGGCATGTATATCGGCTCGACGAGCGCCAGCGGTTTGCATCACCTGGTGTGGGAGATCGTTGACAACTCCGTCGACGAGGCCATGGCCGGTTTCTGCACCGAGATCCAGGTGACGGTCCACGCCGACAACTCCATCACGGTCGTCGACAACGGGCGCGGTATCCCCGTCGACGAGCACCCTGTTAAAAAGATCCCGACGCTCGAGGTCGTCATGACGATTTTGCACGCCGGCGGTAAGTTCGATAATTCGGCCTATAAGGTCTCGGGCGGCCTGCACGGCGTTGGCATCTCCGTCGTCAACGCACTGTCCAAGCGCGTGGTCGTTCAGGTTCGTCGCGACGGCAACACCTACGAGATGGAGTTCTCGCGCGGCAAGACCGTCAAGAAGATGGAGGTCGTGGGCACCTCGGATTCGACGGGCACCACCGTCACCTTCTGGCCCGACGACGAGATCTTCGAGACCTGCATCTACGATTTCGATACGCTGCATAACCGTCTGCAGGAGACGGCGTTCCTCAATAAGAACCTCAAAATCGTGCTGACCGACGAGCGCGAGGCGACTCCCCACGTGGAGGAGTTTTGCTACGAGGGCGGCATCATCGACTTCGTCAAGTTCCTCAACGAGGGCAAGGACGTCCCCGAGGCCTTTAAGGAGCCTATCTACATCGAGGGCAAATCGGACCCGGACGCACCTGTGGCCAAGATGGGCGAGGTCGAGGTTTCCCTGCAGTGGAATAGCGGCTACGGCGAGAACGTCATGTCGTTTGCCAACGACATCTACACCCCCGAAGGCGGCATGCACCTTGAGGGCTTCCGTACCGCGCTCACCCGCGTGATCAACGATTACGCGCGCAAGCAGAACCTGCTCAAGGAAAAAGACGCCAACCTGACCGGCGACGATGTGCGCGAGGGCCTTTCGGCCGTTATCTCGGTCAAGCTGCCCGATCCGCAGTTTGAGGGCCAGACCAAGGCAAAGCTCGGCAGCTCCTATATGCGAGCGCTCACGCTCAAGATTGTGACCGACGGCCTTGTCGATTACCTCGAGGAGCATCCCAAGCCCGCTCGCGAGATCGTCAAGAAGGCGCAACAGGCCTGCAAGGCGCGCAACGCCGCCCGCAAGGCGCGCGAGGCGACCCGCCGCAAGAGCCTGCTCGAGACGGCGTCCCTGCCCGGTAAGCTCGCTGACTGCTCGGTGCGCGATGCCGAGATGACCGAGCTCTTCATCGTAGAGGGCGACTCGGCAGGCGGTTCGGCCAAGGACGGCCGTCGCCGAGACATCCAGGCGATTCTGCCCCTGCGCGGCAAGATTTTGAACGTCGAACGCGTTGGTGACCATCGCGCGTTCTCGAGTGACACCATTCAGTCGCTGATTACCGCGATCGGCTGCGGCGTCACGACGAGTGCCGGCGACGGCGGCGACTTCGATATCACCAAGGCGCGCTACCACAAGATCATCATCATGACCGATGCAGACGTCGACGGTGCGCATATCCGCATCCTGCTGCTGACGTTCTTCTACAAGTACATGCGTCCGCTGATCGATGCCGGCTACGTCTATGTTGCCTGCCCGCCCATCTTTGGCATTAAGGTGCGCAACAAGATCCACTACGTGTATCCCAACGGCCGCCAGCCCGAAGACGAGATCCTGCGCGACACCATCCAGAGTCTGGGCCTGAACCCCGACGATAACGACGAGGACGGCAAGGCCAAGGACGGCAAGATTACCAAAAAGCGCAAGGGCTATACCGTCCAGCGCTACAAGGGCCTGGGCGAGATGGACCCCAAGCAGCTTGCCTCGACGACGATGGACCCCAAGACCCGCATTCTGCAGCGCGTGTCGATCGAGGACGCCGTGGTGGCGGACCGCGCCGTGCGCGAGCTGATGGGTTCCGAGGTCGGCTATCGCCGCGAGTACATTGAAAAACATGCGCATGACGCGCGTTTCCTTGACGCTTAAGAGGAGGTAACGTGGCAGACGATATCAACAATAACGAGGGTATGGGCGAGGCCGGCGATGCCGGTATGCCCGACGATCTGAAGCGCCTGCTTGCCCGTGCTGAGCAGGGCGAGGACGGCGACCCGGACGCCTATAACCCCGATGCCGATGATGATGAGGAAGAAGACGACGCCGAGCTCGAGGAGAGCTTTGGCGAAGTCGACCGTGGCGCCTCGGCCGGCGAGGATATCAACGGCGGCCAGCTCCAGATTTCGGAGTTTGGCCGCGAGATGAAGCAGTCGTTCATCGAGTATTCGATGTCGGTTATCACGGCGCGTGCCCTGCCGGACGTGCGCGACGGCTTAAAGCCGGTGCACCGCCGCATCCTGTACGCGATGAACGAGAGCGGCATCTACCCCAACCGCCCGCACAAGAAGTCAGCTTGGACGGTCGGCGAAGTTATCGGTAAGTACCACCCGCATGGCGACTCCGCGGTCTATGAGGCCATGGTCCGCCTGGCGCAGTGGTTCTCCATGCGCACGCCGCTCATCGACGGTCACGGCAACTTCGGCAACATCGACGGCGACGGCGCGGCAGCCATGCGTTACACCGAGAGCCGCTTGGCAAAGCCCGCCATGGAACTGCTGCGTGACTTGCAGAAGGATACCGTCGACTGGCAGCCCAACTACGACGAATCGCTCGCCGAGCCCGTGGCGCTGCCTGCGCGCTTCCCCAACCTGCTGGTCAACGGCAGCCAAGGCATCGCCGTCGGCATGGCCACCAACATCGCTCCGCATAACCTCACCGAGGCGATCGAGGCCACCTGCTACCTGATCGACAACCCCGACGCCACCGTCGACGAGCTCATGCAGATCATGCCCGGTCCGGACTTCCCCACCGGCGCCATCATCATGGGCAGCGCCGGCATTAAGCAGAGCTACGAGACCGGCCGCGGCTCCATTACCGTGCGTGCCAAGGCACATGTGGAGTCCACCAAGACCGGCCGCAGCCGCCTGGTCTTTACCGAGATTCCCTACATGGTCAACAAGGGCACCCTGCAGGAGAAGATCGCCCAGCTCGTCAACGACAAGCGCATCGAGGGCATCTCGGATATGCGCGATGAGTCCAACCAGAAGGGCATCCGTCTGGTCATCGAGCTCAAGAAGGGCGTCATTCCGCAGGTCGTGCTCAACAACCTGTATAAGTACACCTCGCTGCAGACGACCTTTGGCGCCAACAACCTGGCGCTTGTCAACGGCGTTCCCAAATGCCTGAGCCTGCGCGAGATGCTGCAGCACTACATCGACCACCAGGTCGACGTAGTTACCCGCCGCACCCGCTTCGACCTTAAGAAGGCCCAGGCCCGCGCGCATATCCTCGAGGGTTACCTGATGGCCCTTGACCATATCGACGAGGTCATTAGCATCATCCGCTCCTCGCAGACCGACTCCGAGGCCAGCAGCCGCCTGATCGAGCGCTTTGGTTTTACGCCCGAACAGACCACGGCCATCCTCGAGATGAAGCTGCGCCGCCTGACCGGCC
Source organism: uncultured Collinsella sp. (assembly GCA_958447445.1). Classification (GTDB taxonomy): domain Bacteria; phylum Actinomycetota; class Coriobacteriia; order Coriobacteriales; family Coriobacteriaceae; genus Collinsella. Next base: position 1,408 of record CAUDAE010000057.1, on the reverse strand, counting down.
TGGAGCGCGACAAGATCCAAGAAGAGTTGGACGGCCTGCGCCGCGCCATCGCCTACTACGAGGACCTGCTGGCGCATGAGGAGAAGATCCTGGGCGTCATCAAGGAAGAGATGCGCGAGATCTCCAAGAAGTTTGGCGACAAGCGCCGCACCGAGATCAGCCAGGTTGAGAAGGACCTGGATGTCGAGGACCTCATCGCCGACGAGGACATGGTCGTGACCATCACCCACACCGGCTATGTCAAACGTATCCCGGTGGCTGCCTACCGCGCCCAGAAGCGCGGCGGCAAGGGCGTATCGGGCGTCAACCTCAAAGAGGACGACGTTATCGACGAGATGTTCATCGCGTCCACGCACGAGTACGTGCTGTTCTTCTCGAGCAAGGGCAAGGTTTATCGCCTGAAGGTGCACGAGCTGCCGGTGGGTACGCGCCAGGCGCGCGGTACCGCGATCGTCAACCTGCTGCCCTTCGAGGAGGGCGAGAAGATCGCGAGCGTCATCAGCTGCCGCGAGTTCCCTGCCGACGAGTACCTGATGTTTGCCACCAAGAGTGGCATGGTCAAGAAGACCGTGATGAGCGCATATGACCGCAGCCGTCGCGACGGCCTGATCGCTATCAACCTGCGTGACGACGACGCGCTGCTGAACGTGCGCCGCGTGCGCGAGGGCGACAAGATTATCCTGGCCACCACCGCGGGCAAGGCGATCATGTTCTCCGAGGAGCAGGTGCGCGCCACCGGCCGCGATACCAGCGGCGTTCGCGGTATCGGCATGAAGGACGGCGTGAGCGTTCTGGGCATGGAAGTCACTAACGGCAACGGTGATCTGTTCGTCATCACCGAGCGCGGCTACGGCAAGCGCACGCCGGTCGCGGACTACCCGGAGCAGAATCGCGGCGGTCAGGGCGTCTACACCATCCAAATGACCGAGCGTAAGGGTAACCTCGCGGCCATGAAGACGGTGGGCCCGCAGCACGAGCTGTTCATCGTGACGGAGGGCGCGACGGTCATTCGCGTCAAGACCGACGAGATCAGCCAGACTGGCCGCGCCACCCAGGGCGTCAAGATGATGACCGTCGACGACAACGACCGCGTATGCGCTGTCGCCCGCATGACGGCAGCCAAGGAAAAGCCCGAAGGCGAAGCCACAGAAAACGGCTCTGCTTCCGAAGAAACCCCTGTCGATCTAGGCGACGGCAACGACATGCCAGAAGATCTCCTAGACGAGTAAGAGGCCCTAGCTGGTAGAAAATATCAGACACCATATATCGGCGGTCGGCGCACTGCGCGCCGACCGCTTTTTTGAAAACCTTGGGACCCCATGGTCGCTGGGCTGGCGAGGTGGTTTTGGTTTGTCGCGAGTTCCGCACGCAAAGAAGGCCACTTAATGTGGCCTTCGTCTTGCGCAGG
>CAUDAE010000056.1 GCA_958447445.1 uncultured Collinsella sp. | reverse complement strand
TGTGGCACTCCAGGTGCTTCAGTCTTTCTTGCCAGGCAATCCCCAGCACCTGCCGGGTGTGTCATGGGACCTGTCGTTTAATACGGCTGCTTCCTTCATAACCAACACCAACTGGCAATCCTATTCCGGTGAGACCACCCTGTCCTACTTTGTGCAGTTCATGGGTCTCACTGTGCAGAACTTCGTTTCCGCTGGCACCGGTATCGCGGTCATGTTCGCGCTGATCCGCGGCTTCCGTCAGGTCAAGGAGCAGGGTCTGGGTTCCTTCTGGGTCGACCTCACCCGCACCGTCCTGTATGTGCTCATCCCGCTGAACCTCGTGTTCGGCATCTGCCTGGCTACCGGTGGCGTTATCTCCAACTTTCAGCCGGCTCAGAAGGCTGAGCTCGTAGAGCCCGTTGCTGTCCAGCCTAATGCAGACGGCGGTTGGAGCGTTATCGACGGCGCCCAGATCGAGGGCGACACGGTCAAGGTCGACGGCAAGGTCGTCGAGGGCGCCCGCGTGGTCACCGAGCAGTTTTTGCCCCAGGGTCCTGCGGCCAGCCAGGTTGCCATCAAACAATCCGGCACCAACGGCGGCGGCTTCTTTGGCGCGAACTCTGCGCATCCGTATGAGAACCCCAATGCCTTCACCAACATCATCGAGATGACCAGCTTGCTGCTGATTCCGGTCGCCTGCTGCTTCACCTTCGGCATCGGTGTCAAGAATGCCAGGCAGGGCAAGGCCATCTTCGCGGCGATGTTTATCCTGCTCGTGGTCTTTACCGGCATCATCGCCGTTAACGAGCATATGGGTACGCCGCAGCTGGCAGATGGCGGCGCGGTCAACATCGAGATGACCGATGGCCAGGCGGGCGGCAACATGGAGGGCAAGGAGAGCCGCTTTGGCATCGCCTCCTCTTCTACCTGGTCCGCTTTCACGACGGCTGCTTCCAACGGCTCGGTCAACTCCATGCACGACTCCTACACCCCGCTCGGCGGGTTTGTCCAGATGCTCCAGATAGCGCTGGGCGAGGTGGTGTTCGGCGGCGTGGGCTGCGGCCTGTACGGCATGATCGGCTTCGCCATCCTCACGGTATTTATCGCCGGCCTTATGGTCGGCCGCACGCCCGAGTTTCTGGGCAAGAAGATTGAGCCGACCGAGATGCGCTGGGCGGTGGTTCTGTGTCTCGCCACCCCGTTCGCCATTCTGGTGAGCTCCACTATCGCCTGCATGGTGCCCGGTCTTGTCGACCAACTCAACAACGGCGGGGCGCATGGCTTCTCCGAGGTCCTGTACACCCTTACTTCGGCTGGCGGCAACAACGGCTCCTCATTCGCCGGCATGAACTGCAACATCCCGTGGATCAACGTGCTGCTGGGTATCGAGATGCTGTTCGCGCGGTTCCTGCCGATTGCGGGCACGCTCGCCATCGCGGGCTCGCTGGCCGGGAAGGGCAAGGTCGCCGAGGGCGCCGGTACGCTTTCCACCACCAATGCCATGTTCGTGTTCCTGCTGGTATTCGTCGTTCTGCTGATTGGCGCCCTGAGCTTCTTCCCGGCGTTGGCGCTTGGTCCCGTTGCCGAATTCTTCCAGATGGTTGCGTAAAGGAGTCGCAGATTTATGGCTATGCAAAAAGACATGATGAGCCGCGCGGTGCGCGATTCATTTGCCAAGCTTGACCCCCGTGTCCAGGTCCAAAACCCGGTCATGTTCCTGGTGTGGCTGTCGGCCGCCATGACCTCCATTCTGGCTATCGCCTCAATTATTGGGGTACAGGACGCCGACGTCCCCACGTACTATGTGATCGCCATTGCCGTCATTCTCTGGCTGACCGACCTCTTTTCAAATTTTGCCGAGGCACTTGCCGAGGGCCGCGGTAAGGCGCAGGCAGACTCCCTGCGCGCGGCGAAAAAGGACGTCGAGGCCCATCGCATCGAGTCCGTCGAGGATAAGGACCGCTTCACGGTCGTTCCCGGTACCGAGCTCTCACGCGGGGATCTGGTGGTCGTGCGCGCCGGCGAGCAGATTCCGGGAGACGGCGATGTCATCGAGGGTGCCGCCTTGGTTGATGAGTCGGCCATCACCGGCGAGTCTGCACCCGTGGTTCGCGAGGCTGGCGGCGACCGTTCTGCCGTCACTGGCGGCACCACCGTGCTTTCCGATTGGATTGTGGTGAAAATTACCAGCGAGCCTGGCCAGAGCTTCCTGGATAAGATGATCGCCATGGTCGAGGGCGCCGCCCGCAAGAAGACCCCCAACGAGGTCGCGCTCGAGATCTTTCTGGTTGCTCTGTCCGTCATCTTCATCCTCGTGACGATCGCACTGTATTGCTACTCGAGTTTCTCTGCAGGGCTCAACGGTATGGCGAATCCCACCGCTGTGACCACGCTCGTTGCCTTGCTCGTCTGTCTGGCGCCCACCACCATTGGTGCGCTGCTGTCCGCCATTGGCATCGCCGGCATGAGCCGACTGAACGAGGCCAACGTGCTGGCCATGTCCGGCCGCGCCATCGAGGCCGCCGGCGACGTCGACATCCTCATGCTCGATAAGACCGGTACCATCACCTTGGGCAACCGCCAGGCCGCTGAGTTCATTCCGGTCGACGGTGTCGATCCGGCGGAACTCGCCGATGCCGCGCAGCTGTCCTCTCTGGCGGATGAGACCCCCGAGGGCCGCTCCATCGTCGTGCTCGCCAAGGAGCAGTTTGGGCTGCGCGGCCGCACACTCGAGGATAAGGGCATGGAGTTCATCCCCTTCACCGCGGCGACCCGCATGTCCGGTGTGAACTACGCCGACAGCGAGATTCGCAAGGGTGCGGCCGATTCCGTTCGCGCTTATGTGGAGGCTGCCGGAGGAGTGTTTTCGAAGGAGTGCGACGAGGCCGTCGAACGCATTGCGAAGGTGGGCGGCACCCCGTTGGTCGTGGCAAAGGACCGACGTGTGCTGGGCGTCGTCTACCTTAAGGACATCATCAAGTCCGGCGTGAAGGAGAAGTTCGCCGACCTGCGCCGCATGGGTATCAAGACCATCATGGTGACGGGTGATAATCCGCTGACGGCCGCCGCCATCGCAGCCGAGGCGGGCGTGGACGACTTCCTGGCCGAGGCCACCCCCGAGGGCAAGCTCGAGAAGATCCGCGCGTTCCAGCATGAGGGCCATCTGGTCGCGATGACCGGCGACGGCACCAACGACGCGCCGGCGCTGGCGCAGGCGGATGTCGCCGTGGCCATGAACACGGGAACCCAGGCTGCCAAGGAGGCCGGCAACATGGTCGACCTCGACTCCAGCCCCACCAAGCTCATCGATATCGTGCGTATCGGCAAGCAACTGCTCATGACCCGCGGCTCGCTCACGACCTTCTCGGTCGCCAACGACGTCGCCAAGTATTTCGCCATTATCCCGGCGCTATTCTCGCCGATCTACCCCGGGTTGGACGCCCTCAACATCCTGGGGCTCACCAGCCCGTTGACTGCCGTGCTGTCCGCCATTATCTACAACGCGCTGGTCATCGTCGCGCTGATTCCTGCCGCCCTGAAAGGCGTGAAGTACCGCGAGCTTTCGTCCGGCCAGCTGCTGACCCACAACCTGCTGGTGTGGGGTCTGGGCGGTATCGTGGCGCCGTTCGTATTCATCAAGATTATCGACATGCTGCTGGCCTTGTTCGGCATTGGCATGATGTAGACGGAGGTTTGTATGTTCAAAGGTATCGCATCGCGCGCACTTGGCGTGTTCGCGCTGTTTACCATCGTCTGCGGCCTGGGATACACGCTCGTGGTGACCGGCGTCGCGCAGCTTGCGTTTCCGTACCAGGCGAACGGATCGCTTATTACGGTCGACGGCAAGGTTGTGGGTTCCGAGCTCATCGGCCAGAACTTCGATGATGAAGCCCACATGTGGGGTCGTATCCAGAACGTGTCAATTGTCGAAGGCGAAGACGGCGAACTCATGGCGTATGGTGCCCCGTCCAACCTGTCCCCGGCGAGTGAGGAGTATCGGCAGCTGATAGATGCGCGCGTGAAGAAGATTCGCGCCGCCAATCCCGATGCCGATATGGACGCTGTGCCCGTCGACCTGGTGACGTGTTCGGGGTCCGGCCTCGACCCGGAGATCTCTCCGGATGCCGCCGAGTACCAGGTCCCGCGCCTTGCCAAAGCCACGGGCAAAAGTGAGGACGAGGTGCACGACATCATCGCCGCGTGCACCAAGGGTCGTTTCCTCGGCGTGTTCGGCGAGCCCACGGTCAACGTGCTCAAGGTGAACCTTATGCTGGACGGCGTGCTGTAGGTGAAGGAGCGGCGGATGAGGGCATGACTGACTATCTGAGCCCTCAATTCCACCCAGCCCATCAGTTGCGGTGAAATACGGACTGTCTTGGCTGTCAAAGGCCTTATCTACTCCGTATTCCACCGCAACTTTTTTGTGGGTCGATACGTAGGCAGGGGAGTGCGTGCGGTCGGGTACCGTGCGGTTGCTGGTACGATAGATAAGTCAGCAACTGCCGCCGAGCGGCTCAAATGAAAGGAACCCTGTATGGAGTCCTCCGCCTATCCGATGCTCTTTAGCCCGATCAAGGTCGGTACAACCGAGGTCAAGAATCGCGTCTTTATGCCGCCGGTGTCCACGAACCTGGCCGATCATGGCTATGTGACCGACGACTTGGTCGATCATTACCGTGCCCGCGCCAAGGGCGGCGTGGGCCTCATCATCACCGAGGTCGTGACGGTCGAGCCTACCTATACCTATCTGCCGGGTGACATGTGCTGCTACGACGACACGTTTATCCCTGGCTGGGAAAAACTCGCCGCGGCCGTCCACGAGTATGGCTGCAAGATCATGCCGCAGCTCTTCCACCCCGCCTACATGGCCTTTAACATTCCGGGTACGCCGCGCCTGATCGCTCCGTCCTTTGTGGGCCCGTCTTACGCCCGCGAGGCACCGCGTCCCATCACGGTCGATGAGATCCACGAGCTCACGCATCAGTTCGGTGACGCTGCCGTGCGCATGCAGAAGGCCGGTGTCGATGGCGTCGAGGTCCATGCGGCACACGCCCACGGCATGCTCGGCGGCTTTTTGACCCCGCTCTATAACAAGCGCACCGACGAGTACGGCGGCTCGCTCGACGCCCGTATGCGCTTCTTGCTCGAGGTCATCGCCGAGATTCGCGAGCGCTGCGGCAAGGACTTTATCATCGACGTCCGTATCTCGGGCGACGAGTACACCGATGGCGGCCTGACCCTCAACGACATGATCTACGGCTCGCGTCGCCTGGAGAAGGCCGGCGTCGACATGATTCATGTGTCGGGTGGTACCACCATCAAGCGCGGCTCCGCAATTCCCGCCGCCGGTACTCAGCAGGCCTCGCACGCCGCCTGCTCGCGCGAGATCAAAAAGCACGTCAACATTCCTGTCGCCACGGTCGGCCGCATCAACGAGGCCTGGATTGCCGAGGAGCTGATCGAGGACGGCGCCGCCGACATCTGCATGATGGGTCGCGCCAATCTGTGCGATGCCGAGTTCTGCAACAAGGCCGCTGCCGGCAACGCTGATGACATCCGCCCCTGCATTGGCTGCCTGCGCTGCCTGAACGGCATTATGTTTGGCAAGCGCATCTCCTGCACCGTCAACCCGGACGTGGAGCGCGACGAGGCCGGCTACGAGCCTGCCGCCGAGGCCAAGAACGTACTGGTTGTGGGCGCCGGTCCCGCGGGCATGGAGGCAGCCTACATTGCCGCCAAGCGCGGCCACAACGTGGTGCTCGTGGATAAGCAGGACGAGCCGGGCGGCGAGATGCGCATCGCAGCCGTTCCGCCGGCAAAGCAGGAACTCACCCGCGTGATCAAGTATCAGTATCGTCGTCTTGCTGAGGCGGGCGTGAAGTGCGTATTTGGCACCGAGCTTTCGGCCGAGGACATTCAGCGTGACTACGCCGGCTACGAGGTCGTCCTGGCCTATGGCGCCGAGCCCATCGCCCCGGCCTTCATGCAGGGATTTAAGCAGGTCATGACGGCTGACGACCTGTTGGGCGGCAAGGCTTTCCCGGGCAAGAAGATTGTCATCGTGGGCGGCGGCACCGTCGGTTGCGAGACGGCCGACTACCTGGCCCCGTTGGTCAACGATCTGTCGCCGGCCAATCGCGACGTCACCGTCATCGAGATGACCAAGACGCTCGCCGCCAACGAGGGCGGCGCCGGTCGCGCGGTGCTCATCACGCGCATGCTCTCCAAGGGCGTTCACGTGCTGACCGAGGCCAAGGTGACCGAGATTACCGAGGATGCCATCAGCTACGAAAAGGACGGCGAGATCCACACCATCGCCGATGCCGATACGCTGGTACTTGCCATGGGCTATCGTCCCAATACCAAGTTGGCCGACGACCTTGCTGCAGCCGGCGTTACCACCCACGTGTTGGGCGATGCCAACAAGTGCGGCAACATCCGCGACGCTATCGGCGATGGCTACAAGGTTGCCTGCGAGCTCTAGTCAACTCCTTGATGCATGGGGGACCTGTCACCGCGGCGTCAGTCGGTAAATAGCAAAAAGCGACGGCCGTCCCGTACGTGGGACGGCCGTCGCTTGCGTTAGTTGCAATAGGTCGTGCGATTAGAGCCCCAGGAGCTCCTTGACCTTGGCGATGATGGCCTCGTCGGTGGCGTTGGCAAAGAAGTACTCCTGGAAGTGCTCGCCGGCAAGTGCGCCCTTCACCAGGTCCTGATCGATCTCGCCCAGGACGTCGACGAGCGGACGCATGGTCACAGCGCGCACGCCGTCGAGGATCTTCTTGTTGCGCTGCTCGGGCTCAACGCGCTCGGCAGGATAGCCGTTGCCCGAACCAAAGCCAAAGAGCTTCTCGAAGGTGTACTCGAGGTTGAGCTCCTGGCCCCAGCCGTTCTTGAGGGCGAAGGGCATGGCAACGGCGTTGCCATCGTTGACCTGGGCAAAGGTGTAGGCGTCGAGCGGGTCGGCAACGTGGCCGCACAGCACGCCGGGGAAGGAGTTACAGGCGAGCATGGCGCCCTCGCCGGTGCCGCAGCCGGTCACGACGTAGTCGGCAGCACCGGAGTTCAGCAGCACGGCGGCAAGGATGCCGTTCTGCACGTAGGTGAGGGGCTTGGAGTCGGCGTCGGCATACATACCATAGTTAAAGACGGTGTGCCCCATGGGCTCGACAACCTTCTTAAGGGCAGCCTCGATCATGGGGTTCTTGGAGTTCTGAGAGTTCTCATTGATCAGAGCGATTTTCATTGCGAATTACCTTTCTATTTCTAACTTGCGGTGAAATACGGACTGTTTTGCCTGATAGAAGCCAAAACCAATCCTTATCTCACCGCAACTCAAATGAAAAACGAGTGGATGAAACCTGATATGGGCAGTTGCGGCGACGCTTATTGAGGCTGCTTTCCAATGTATGCGAGGATTCCACCGTCGACGTAGAGGATGTGGCCGTTGACGAAGTTCGATGCATCGGAAGCCAAGAACACGGCGGGGCCCTTCAGATCCTCGGGCGTGCCCCAACGGGCGGCCGGCGTCTTGGCAATGATGAACTGATCAAACGGGTGGCGGCTGCCGTCGGGCTGCGTCTCGCGCAGGGGTGCGGTTTGCGGCGTGGCGATGTAGCCGGGTCCAATGCCGTTGCACTGGATATTGGCCTCGCCAAACTCCGAGCAGATGTTCTTGGTGAGCATCTTGAGTCCGCCCTTGGCCGCGGCATAGCCGGCGATGGTCTCGCGGCCCAGCTCGCTCATCATCGAGCAGATGTTGATGATCTTGCCGTGGCCCTTGGCGATCATGCCGGGCAGGCAGGCCTTGGACACGATAAACGGTGCGTTGAGGTCAATATCGACGACGCGGCGGAAGTCCTCGGCGCTCATGTCGAGCATCGGGGTGCGCTGGATGACGCCAGCGTTGTTGACCAGGATGTCGGGCGTGGTGCCAAAGTCGGTCTCGATCTTGGCGATGAGCTCGGCGACGACGGCCTCGTCGGTGACGTCTGCCACGTAACCATGAGCCTCAAAGCCCAGCTCGCGGTAGTGCTTCTCGGCCTCGGCTACCTTGTCGGCGTGACGTGCGTTAAAGGCGATCTTGGCGCCGGCCTCTCCGAGCGCCTCGGCGATGGCCATGCCAATGCCATAGGTGGCGCCGGTTACGAGCGCGACCTTGCCATCCAGGCGGAAGCTGTCCATAAGATCAGACATAGCGATCCTTTCAAAAGAAACGTTCATCTATATAAGTCTTGCTTTTCATACAAGGTCAGTATAGGAGAAGAGGAGGATTTAAAAATCAGATTCTCCTAAAATCAGGTGAACGTTCACTTTTAAAAGGTAAACGGTGATCTCGCCCTTGCCGCGCGGACGTTTATTCGCTCTGTTCCTGCGTGCCCTCTGCGATCATGTTGCGGTTGTACACCAGGTGCAGATACATCGCGTCGTGCGCGGCGGTGGGATTGCGCGAGGCGATGGCGTCGGCCACATCGCGGTGCGTGCGGATAGTTTCCTCGACGAGCTTTTTGCCGGTCACGTCGATAAAGAGGGGGACGGATGCCTTGAGCACGCCCATCAGGCGGGGAACGACGAGGTTTCCGGAGCTCTCGGCAATGGCATTGTGGAACGCGGTGTCGGCGGCGGAGTAATCCTCACCGGCCTCGGCCAGGCGCTCGGATTCGTCGCAGAGCTTTTTGATACAGACGACCTGGTCGTTGGTTGCGTGCTCGGCTGCCATGCGTGCCATCTGCGGCTCGATCATAAAGCGCACCTCGAGTAGGTCGCGCGCCAGACGCTGCTTGTCGTCGATAAAGGTAAAGCCCAGCGGGTCGTCGGCAACGCCGGGGTTTGACGCCACATAGGTGCCCGAACCCTGCTTAATGCGCACGATATTGCGCGACTGCAGCAACTTCATGGCCTCGCGCACGGTGCTCCTGCCGGCGCCCAAGCGCTCGACCAGCACGGTTTCCTTAGGCAGGCGATCGCCTTGCTCAAGGTGTTCATCCAGAATCAATTGAATGATTTTCTCCGATATTTGCTCGGGGAGTCCCGATTCGGCGCGGGCCATAGCTATACCTCTCATTACAAAATTCATCTGAGCTATTTTAGCGCACCACGGATGCAATATTGGCCGCTGGATTTGAGTCGGGCGGCTTAGATATACCGTTCGCAGCGCAAATACGACCGTTTACCAAATACATCAGATGTATTTCGAACAAATTTCAAAATGAAACATCAGACCTTTCCTAAACACGCTATAGTCATCAGACGAATTCAAAAGGTCTGATGAATTGGAGGAAAGATGTCAGACCCAACGTTTATGGCCGACCCCACCAGGCTGGTCATCGCCGCCATCGTGGGCATCGCGCTGCTGCTTGCGCTCATCATTAAGTTCAAGCTGCATCCTGTGCTTTCGATGATGGTCTCGGCGCTCGCGATCGGCATCGGCGCCGGTATGCCGCTCGACCTGGTGGCGGACACTGTCACCAAGGGCGTGGGAACCACGCTGCAAAACATCGCCCTGCTCATTGGCCTCGGCTCGATGTTTGGCCAGATTCTTGAGGAGAGCTGCGGCGCCAAGAAGATCGCCCAGACCTTCATCGATACCTTTGGCAGGGTCATTCCAGCTGGGCGCTGGGCATTACCGGTCTGGTTATCGGCACTACGGTGTTCTTTGAGGCCGGCGTGGTCGCTTTGATCCCACTTGCGTTTAGTGTGGCATCGCAGACCAAAAAGTCGACGCTCTACTACGGCATCGCGCTGCTCGCGGGACTTGCCGCTGGCTATGCGTTTGTGCCGCCATCGGCCGGGTCGGTTCTGGTCGCCGGCACGCTCGGTGTCGACCTGGGCACCATGATTCTCGTCGGTATCCCTACCGCCTTCATCGCCATGGCGATCGCCGGCGTCATCTGGGGTCGCAACGTGGGCGGTCGCATCTTTACCGATGTTCCGGAGCACTTTACCTCTGCCGAGGGCGCGAGCGACGAAAAGGAGCTTCCCTCCTTTGGCATGGTGCTTGCCATCGTGCTCACGCCGCTTTGTTTGATTTTGCTGGGCACGCTGTCCTCTTATATCCCCATGCCCGCCGAGCTCGCCTCGATTCTCGCCTTCCTGGGCAAGCCGTTCGTCGCTTTGACGCTCGCCACGCTCGTCGCGATGTATCTGCTGGGCGCGCGCCGCGGCTACTCCGGCGCCGAGCTCAAGGCCTTGCTCGACCGCTCTCTTAAGCCCGTCGGCATGATCTTGCTGGTTATCGCTTGCGGCGGCGTCATTCGCTGGATGCTGCAGGACTGCGGCTTGGGCCAGGTTATTGGGCCCATGCTCGAGGCTTCACCGCTGCCTTTGGTGGTCGTTGCCTTTTTGATTGCCGTCATGGTGCGTGCCTCTGTTGGCAGCTCCATCGTCGCTATGACCATGGCATCGGGCATTATGGCCGCCATGCCCGCGGTCGCCGGCGCTTCGGTGCTCATGCGTGCCTCCATCTGTCTTGCTATCTGCGGCGGTGCCACGGCCCTCTCGCACGTCAACGATGCCGGTTTTTGGATGTGCTCCTCGTTCCTGGAGATTGACGAGAAAACCACCCTCAAGTCCTGGACCATTATGGAGACGCTCATCGGCCTTTCGGGTCTTGCCTGCGCCCTGGTGATTTCGTTCTTCGCCCAGTTCGCGTAGCTAAGCATCTTTTGCCGAGGGCATCGCTCGGTACCCATTTACACCTGATTCATTAACCAACGGTTGGTACAACCGTTCAAATCAAAAGAGGAGAGCATCATGGACGAGAAGACCAAGGCACAGATTTAGCAGGAGGCCGCCGACCTGGTTGCCAAGCTGCAGCCGCGTTCCGGCAAGTTTCGCACCATCAGCCCCGAGATGGACCCGCTGCGTCTGGGCTCTGGCTGGTCCATCGAGGATCTGGACAAGCCGCAGGTCATTATCGAGTCGACGTTCGGCGACTCGCACCCGGGTTCTGCCGGCCTGTTTGATCTGGTCGAGGAGGTCCGTGCTGGCGTTGCCGAGGCTGGCGGTCACGGTGCTCGTTACTTCTGCACCGACATTTGCGACGGTGAGGCCCAGGGCCACGACGGCATCAACTACTCGCTGCCCAGCCGCGACATGATCGCCAACATGATCGAGATTCATGCCAAGGCCACTCCATTCGACGCCGGCGTCTTTGTCGCCAGCTGCGATAAGGGTCTGCCTGCGAACCTCATGGCCATGGGCCGCATCAACATCCCCTCCATCGTCGTTACCGGCGGTGTCATGGATGCCGGTCCCGACCTGCTGACCCTGGAGCAGCTCGGTGCGATTTCTGCCCGCTACGAGCGCGGCGAGATCTCTCGCGAGGAACTTGAGTTTGCCAAGCACAACGCATGCCCCAGCTGCGGCGCCTGCTCCTTTATGGGCACCGCGTCGACCATGCAGGTTACCGCCGAGGCCCTGGGCCTTATGCTCCCCGGCACGGCCCTGCTGCCCGCAACCAGCTCCGATCTGCGTGAGTTTGCGCGCGAGGCCGGCCGTCAGTCCGTGTGGCTCTCCGAACACAACCTGTGCCCGCGCGACATCGTGACCA
>CAUDAE010000055.1 GCA_958447445.1 uncultured Collinsella sp. | reverse complement strand
AATAAAGTTACTATGGGTTCGGCGTTAGTCAAGGGAAAACCCGACTAATCCACTCGACTTTTCAGATTGTGGGACAAATTCATAGGAAGTGCTTGTCCCCAGCGCTATGGAAGGCTAGGTATGCTCATTTCTTCTAAGGGCCGCTATGCTCTCCGTTTGATGATTTATATTGCAGCGCTCGGTGACGCCGAGGGCAAGATTGCCCTGCGCGAGGTTGCCGACCGCGAGCGCATTTCGCAGAAGTATCTGGAGCAGCTGGTTCGTCCGCTTATGAAGGCTGGCCTGCTTAAGAGCGTGCGCGGCAAGGGCGGCGGCTACATGATGGCCAAGGACCCGGCCGAGGTGCGTGCGGGCGACATCCTGCGCGCTGTCGAGGGCAGCACGGCGCCCGTGGCGTGCGACGGCATCGACAACAGCTGCGCCCGCAGTGACCTGTGTTCCACCGTCAAGTTCTGGCGCGGCCTGGACGAGGTCATCGAGAACTATGTCGACGGCGTAACGCTGGCCGACTTGGCCGCCGTTCCCGAAATCAACTTTGACATTAAGCTGTAGGGCTGCAAATGGCATCTCTCGACAAGGTGTGCAAACAAATCGAAGTTTTTGCTCGGGAATGTGACGCCGAGAAGGTTGTGCTGTTTGGTTCTCGTGCTCGAGGCGACAACTTACCCAAGAGCGATATTGACATCGCCGTAGCAGGTTGTCGGGATTTCGGCCGTTTCTCATATTTGATCGAGGAGCGTCTTGATACTCTTTTAGATGTAGATGTCGTCAATCTCGACGAGTCCTTGTCGCAGCAATTGCTCGATGAAATTGCCAGGGATGGTGTGATTCTGTATGAAAAAATATGAGAACTTTGCCAGTGCCTTGGCGAATCTTGAGGATGCGCCCAATCAGGATCTCAACAATGATTTTGTTCAGAGTGGATTGATTAATAAGTTCAATCTTCAATTTGAACTGAGCTGGAAGCTCCTTAAGCGTCTGCTCGAGTATGAGGGTGCCACGCTTGCCGCGTCGGGGTCTCCTCGTGCCATCTTGAAGGAGTCGTACCGATTCTATGACTTTATTGATGAGGCGGCCTGGCTAGATATGCTCAGAGACCGCAATACGAACGTCCATATCTATGACAACAAGCTCGCTCAAGATTTGATTCAGCGCATCTTGAACGTCTATATTCCCGCTTTCTGTCAGTTGAGGGACGGGCTGATGGAGCGATACGGCGAGCTTCTGATGGCGCCCGACGACCAGTTTGTTTAATTCCTTAAGATTTCGCGGAAGGTTGTTGCCGTTTACCGAGGGGTTGTTGTGCAACAACGGGCGAGCTGCAATACTTACTCTTATCTTTGCAAACTGCACTTTAACTACACCAATGCAGGGAGGATCTTATGCAGCCCAAGCATTCTGCTATTGTCGCGGGCCTGACGCTGGCGCTTTCGTTTGGCGCCGTTTCCGCGCCGGCACCCGCCGCTGCCGAGGAGCCCACGCCGGGCGTTGCCTCGGATGCCACCGATATCGATAAGGGTCTCTACACCCAGCAGTCCTTCTCGGGCGTGCTGAGGTCGGTCCAGGGCGTTTCGTTTGTCAACGTGACTCCCGAGATGAAGTACTTTACCAAGTACGAGAGCCATGGCAACTACAACCAGGGCTTTTCGTACGGTGACGGCTATAACGCACTGGGCTACTATCAGTTTGATCGCCGCTGGTCGCTCATTCCGTTTATGAAGCAGGTCTACAACTACAGCCCCGAAAAATACAGCATGCTCAAGGATGCGATTGATCGCGGCAGCGAGATTTCCAACACGAGCAATGCCATGTACGAGAACGGTCAGCTCACCGAGTTGGGCCATATCGCTCAGGATGCCTTCCAAGGTGCGTACAACACCGATCCTGTTGAGTTCTCAGCACTTCAAGATGCCTATGCGTACAACTCGTACTATGCGGTGACCGAGGCGTGGCTCAAGAGCGGCCTTGGTATTGATATTTCGGGCCGTGCCGATTGCGTCAAGGGCATGGTGTGGAGCATCACCAACATGTGTGGCACCGGTGGCTGCAGGGACTTCTTCCGCTGGGCGAATCTTTCTAATGATATGACTGACCGTGAGTTTGTGACGGCGCTCTCCAATAGCGTGGTCAACAATGTCGCCACCAAGTATTCGAGCCAGCCCCAGTATCATGAGGGCTGGAAGAACCGTTATAAGAATGAGCTGAAGGACTGCTTGGCTTATATCGCCGAGGATGAGGCTGCCGCTGCGACGCCCGTGCAGCCCGAGCCTACGCCGGCGCCCTCGCCGACACCTGATTCGAATGACGACTCGAGTGACGATGCCAACGATGACAGGATGGATGCGCCCTCGACCGATGCTGACGGTAATGGCTCTGCTGGTGGCACTACCAACGACGGCTCTACCTCGAACGGCTCCAATGCGAACGGCTCTGCTGCGGGCGATTCGTCTTCAAGCTCTGCCGGCAATACGGACAGCGACGCTTCTGGTTCGACCGACGCTGGCACCTCTAACTCATCCACCGGCTCGAGCGATTCGTTCGTTGACACCGGCTCTAACAACGGCTCCGGCTCTGACGCAACCCCTGATTCCGATGCTTCCAAGGACGACTCGAATAAAGCGCCGGACGCTCCCGTTGCTTCGCCGGACAAGAAGCCCTCTTTCTCCGAGCAGCTTGGTTCTACGCTGGGTTCTTCGCTGATGGCTGGCGTCAATAACGGCTCGGCCCAGAACAAGGACAACTCTGATCAGGTTTCCACGGAAAAGACCGAGGCCTCAAAGGGCGACTCCAAGGACAAGGCTTCCGAGAAGACCGAATCCGATAAGGGTTCTAGCTCTGAGGAGAAGGGCGACAAGCCCGAACAGAAGAAGGACGAGAGCAAGACCGAGGGCGAAAAGAAACAGTCCGAAGACGACGACAAGAGCGGTGCTGACAACCAGGTTCAGGAGCAAAATGACTCCAAAACGGTGACCACTACGACCACGACGACCACCACAACCAAGTCATCTGGCGGCAATATGCCCAAGACGGGCGA
This sequence comes from uncultured Collinsella sp., assembly GCA_958447445.1. Lineage (GTDB taxonomy): Bacteria > Actinomycetota > Coriobacteriia > Coriobacteriales > Coriobacteriaceae > Collinsella. The sequence goes on along the minus strand of CAUDAE010000055.1, from coordinate 8,529 downwards.
CGTCATCGTGATGGCGAGCCTTGCCAGTGCAAGCTTGGCCACGCTGGGTGCCACGTCTATTGTGAGTGGCAAGCATAAGCTCGATCAGCAGAAGAAGGCTTCTGGGAAGGACGGCTCGGAGGAATAGCCTCTCGGTTGCCAGATAACTAAAGAATCGGGACGGGGTCCGGTGCGAATGCATCGGGCCCCGTTTTGTTGTGCAACGATTAGTTATGCCCCCTCACACCTCTTGTTGCTACCGTTGCCCGATATGTTCGCGTGGCGTCGTCGGTACGCGCGAGGCGGTCATTACAATTGGCATCGTGCAGCGATTTAGGGGGAACATTTTGGTATCTGAACAGGCAAATGTTGATTGTGCTGCTGGCTTTGGCGTGCGCTTGATCGGCTGTGCCGACGATGCGGTTTTGCCCATTGGCATGCACGACTATGCGGAGGCCCTTGGTTGCTGCATGCTGGTTGACAAGACCATGTTTATTGCCGATGTGTTGGACTGCGACGCGTCCGTTGTGGTGTGCTGTCGACCCGAGGGTTTTGGCAAGAGCATGAACTTGTCGATGCTCAGGGCTTTTCTGGAGCGTCCAGCGGTCGATCGCTCTGGTCAGCGTTTGTTTGCCGATGCTCAGATTTGGGATGCGGACGGCGGGCGCTATCGGGACGAGTATGCTTGCTATCCGGTGATATCGCTGGACTTTTCTGGTGCTGCGAGGCGTGGCGCCGCTGTTGCCGACGTCGTGCGCGATGTTCTTTCGGGCGAGTGCGCTCGCTTGTTGGCGCTCTTGGGGGCTCCGGATTTAGCGCGAGATAAGGTGTGTCACATCGAACGCGTTGCGCGTGGCGTAGCGAGCGCGGACGAGGTTGACTCTGTGCTCGGTGTGCTCATAGAGCTGCTGGAGATTGCCTGCGATGAGCAGGTTGTATTGCTTGTTGATGGGTACGATGCGGCGTGGTCTCGCCGTGCGAGCGCGAGGGACGCTTCCGACGCCGATCCGGCAGAACTACTTGACCGTGTGCTGTTTGACGCCATTGCCACTGCGCGCGATTCGTTGCGGCTGACGTGTCTGATGGGGGAGTGTCCCGGTCCTGCCGAAGCGGCGCTTTCTTCGCGCGGCTGCTCGTATTGTCTGACGACGCCGCTGTCGGCGTTGTGTGATCGTTGGTTCGGCTTTTCGGATGCCGAGGTCCAGGCTCTGTTGAATCATGCTGGGCGCGAGGAATACCTTGATGATGCGCGTGAATGGCTCGAGGGGTATCGGTTTGGCAGGGCCTATTGCTCGAGTCCAGAGCGTGTGATCGGTTTTCTGGACCGAGGCTGCACGGCGCCTGTGCGTGCCGATCTGTATGGATATGCCGATTGCCTGAGTAGGGTAGTTGCCGGGTGGAATCTCGACCGCCTTTCGGTCTTCTTTGATTTGCTCGAGGCCCATGGGTGCGCTGAGGTCCCGCTTTGTTTGGGCGCTGCAGAGCCAGATGTCTCGCCTGACGATGGCATGTGGACGGCGCTGTATCTGTCCGGTTTCCTGACGACGGATATGATTGAGGAGCCGGAGCATGGTGGTCGTCTCCGTGCTCTGCGGTTGCCCAATAATGAGCTTCGCCAGGCCTTGCGTCTGGTGATTATTGAGTGGTTTGAGTGTGCTGTCGAGGACGTTCGAGACGTCGATGCGTTTCGAGACGGGTTGTGCCGTGGGGACGAGGGTGCGGTGAGACAGGCGCTAGACCGCATCCTGGGAGATGCGGGAATCGGTGCGACCGACCCAGATGCGTCGCTGTCATATCACCTGCTCTTGCAGGGGCTCTGCTTTGGATTGCCGGGCTATGCCAATCCTGCCTCGAGGCGAAAGTGCGGCACGGATCGCTGGGACATCCAGGTTTTTCCTACGGGCGCCGTGTTCGACATAGCCGATACGATCGGTATGCTCGATGAACGTCCGTTGATAACGATTAACATGATGTATGACCCCGGAGTGGATGCGTTGGGCCTGGAATTGCTGGCCGTGCAGGCGCTGCTCGACATAGAGCGCGACGGTATCGACGAAATCCGTGTGCCGCGACCCGGCGTTGGCCGCATGCGCTGGGGGTTTGGGTTTGATGGGCAGCATGTGGCTACGGTGTGCCAGCGGCTTTAAGCGCCGAGGTGTTTCCGGCTTCCGTTACTCGGTGTCCTTCATGGGCGGCATGGGCTTCCAGTTGGGATCCTTGATGATCTTGCGGGCGTCCTTCATGCCGCGCCGCAGCGCCGGAATGCCGGTCTTAAAGCACTTATCGACCGCAGCCAGGCGAATGAATTCCTTGCAGAAGGTCGCGGCATTGCCCAGACGGAACAGCACGGGGTGATAGTCGCCGTAGATTTGCATGTAGCGGGCCAGATAACCGCGGTTGCGCATGATGTAGTAGCGGTTGGTGTCGCTCGTGGAGTTGAGCTGGCGCTTGCCGGCAATATCCCAGTTAGAGATGGCGCGGGCGCGCTTAAGCACCACGTCGGCAACAACGGCGGCGGGGAAGTGCTGGCTGGCCACGTAGCCATAGCAGGCATCGTCGCCGTAGATAAAGAAGCGCGCGTCGGGCAGGCCAATCTTGTCGACCACGCGGCGCGAGAACATTCCGCCCTCAAAGCACAGCTGGTTCATAGTGCGGTAGCCCTCGGGACCCAGATCCCACTTGGCGATGGGGTTGGGAATGCCGAGTGAAAGGATGAGCTGGTACTGCCAAAAGAAGGCGCCGCCGTCAAAGTCCAGGCGCGAACCCTGGATGACATCGTAGCGGTCGGTCCACTTGGCAAGACGCTCGATGCCTTCGGGGATGACGAGCACGTCATCGTCCATTACCCAGAACCACTGGGCGCCTAGGTCGTAGGCGCACTTGGTGCCGGCGGAGAAGCCGCCCGCACCACCGCCGTTTTCGAGCTGCGGGGCGTAGATCACACGGTCGGTGCCGCCCTTTGCGTCGGGCTGCTCGGTGTCGGTGCCCCACAGGTTGGCCAAGCGCTCGTTGAATGCGGTGCACATGGCCTCGGTCTCGCGCGAATTCTCGTTATCGACAATCACGATGCGCCAGGGCGTTGCCGTGAGCTCGGTCATAGAGTCGAACAAGTTGGCCAGGAGTTCCTGACGCTTGTACGTAACGACGACGATGGCGAGCTTATCGATGGGGGCGGGAAGGGTGGAAGACATGGGGCAATATATCCTTTCACGCGCGGCGCGCATGCGCTGCACGGAAGCTATCGAATACGTCCTTGGGACTGTCCTATTGTAAAGGCTCGGCGCACCTTGGCGGCAAGCTTTGAATAAAACGCAGGAACCTGCCATGGGCCCGCCGCATGACGTGGGGCTGCTTTGCCCGCAAGAGGCTCCATAGATTATATAAACGCCCGCTGGCGTGCTGACCCTTTGATACCATGAAACGACAGGTATTTCCTAAGGAGCACATTTGTCTACTAACGCCTCTGGCAGCCCTGTTCTGTCGCTGCTTATTCCCATTTACAATGTTCAGCGCTACCTGCGCGAGTGCCTCGATTCCGCCCTGGCGCAGACGCTCAAGGATATTGAGATCATCTGCATTAACGACGGGGCGACCGACAACTCGCCGGCGATTATCCGCGAGTATATGGAGCGCGATGGGCGCGTCAAGATGATCGACAAGGTCAACAGTGGCTACGGCGACTCGATGAACCACGGTCTGGAGATGGCGCGTGGCAAGTACGTTGGCATCTTGGAGTCCGATGACTTTATGGCGCCCGACGCACTCGAAAAGCTTGTCTCGGCCGCCGATAGCAATAATGCCGACTTTGCGAAGGCGAACTTTGATTTCTACTGGTCTAAGCCCGAGGAGCGCCGTTCGCTGCACGAGATGTTTAAGGCCAAGGACTGCGGCAAGCCGGTGCACCCGAGCGACACGACGCAGTTCTTTAAGCAAAAGCCGTCGATTTGGTCGGCCGTGTACCGTCGCGATTTTCTTGAGCGCAACGGCATTACGTTCCTGCCGACTCCGGGGGCATCCTTTCAGGACACGTCATTCGCCTTTAAGGTGATCGCGTGCGCCGATAAGGCTGTTTACCTGCATGATGCTGTTTTGTCGTATCGACAGGACAACGAGAATTCCTCGGTCAATTCTTCGGCTAAGGTCTTTTGCGTCAATACCGAGTATGCCGAGATTGAGCGTTGGATTCGAGAGGATTATGCCCGCGGCCACGCAAGCGGCGATGTCGCGCGCATGCTCAAGTTCAACCAGCTCATTAAGTACGATTCGTACATGTGGAACTACGTGCGCCTGGCGCCCAAGTTCTATAAGGAGTTCCTGGTTCAGACGGCCAAGGAATTTCAGGCGGCCTTGGACGCGGGGGAGTTTTCGCTTGACGACCTCAAGCCGTGGAAACGCGCGAATCTCGCTGCCATCCTCAAAGATCCTGAGGGCTGGGTTGACGAGCATCCGAGTTTTGCGACGGATGGTGCCTTGGGGCGTGCTAAGTATTACGCCTCGGTTGGAGGCCCGGGCGTGGTCGCCGCCTTCCTCATCGAATCGCTGAGGGGGTAGGTCGGCATGGGAGAGGCCTCGTGTCCTAAAGCTACGATTGTCGTCCCCGTTTACAACTCTGCGCGCTCCATTCAGCGATGCGTCGATTCGCTGTTGGCCCAGTCCGAGCGCTCGATTCAGGTTGTTTGCGTCAATGACGGTTCGACTGATGATTCGTTGAACGTGTTGCACCGGATCGCGCAGGCCGACGATCGCGTACTGGTGATTGACCAGGAAAACGCGGGCGTCTCGTGCGCTCGAAATGCCGGTATCGATGCCGCCGAGGGCGAGACCGTCTTCTTTGTGGACGCTGACGATTACATTGATGCCCAGACGGTCGAGCGCGTGCTGCATGCCATGGAGTCTGCAGATGCCGAGGCCGCCGTTTTTGGCGGCGTCTGTGAACCTGCCGACGCCGCCCCCAAACGCGTCCAGCAACTCATGAGCCCCAAAGCCGGTACCTTCGGCGCCCGTGATCCCCAACTGCTGTTCCATTCGAATGCGCAGCCCTATGCCTGCCGTGCGGCTTTTTCGTGCGAGCTGCTCAATCGCGAAGGCATTCGCTTCGCCCCCAGTTTGGCTTTGGGCGAGGACGTCGTCTTCCAATTTGCGGCTTATGCGCTTGCCCGCAAGACCGTCGTCATGCCGGACAGGTTCTACCACTACGTGATGGAGAGCGAATCAGCGACGCACGAGTTCAACAGTGCCGAGGCTCGCGCCAAAAAGCTTGACGCCCACATGAGGATGCTCGAGGAGGTCTTGGAGGACTGGGCGGCCTACGGTCTTTTGGACCTGTGCCCCGGCGAGCTGATAACTTGGTTTTTAGACCTAATTGTGTTCGACCTGGCGCGCTTGGATTCCGATGACTTCCATCGCGTGGCGGCTCGCGTCAACATGGACCTCACGACGTTTTTGGGAACGGAGTGGGCGGATATGCCTGCTAAGGGCGCCGTTCGCCGTGTTGCCCACAAGCTCGTTGCGGCGACCTCGGGCGTTTCGATGGCAGACGCCACACTGTTCTATCTTTCGACTCGCGGTCTCAAAGCCTGCCTGGAGCGTTTTATCTAATTCCAGGCGCTGCCGCCCGCCGCAACTCGGCTGCTAAAATAACCCTGTTACACGCTATTCAACAGGAGGTTCTCTTGCAGAACTCTGATACCCCTAAAGTTTCGCTGCTCGTCCCCATTTGCAATGTCGAACGCTACCTGCGCGAGTGCCTCGATTCTGCTGTGGCTCAGACGCTCAAGGACATCGAGATCATCTGCATCAATGACGGCTCAACCGATAGCTCGCCAGATATCATCCGCGAGTACATGGAGCGCGACCCCCGTGTAAAGATGATCGACAAAGCCAACAGCGGCTACGGCGACTCGATGAATCGCGGCCTGGAGATGGCATGCGGCGAGTACGTGGGCATCCTTGAATCCGATGACTTTATGTTTGAGGATTCGCTCCAAAAGCTGGTCGCCAAGGCCGATGCTGAGCACGCCGATGTGGTAAAGGGCGACTTTTACCTGTATTGGTCCACGCCCAGCGAACGCCGTGAGCTGTTTGGGATTATCGACGAGCATATGACGGGCGCCGCGTATCGCCCCGTCGATCGCCCGGGCATCTTCTACCGCAAACCTTCCATTTGGTCGGCTATCTATCGACGCGAGTTCCTCAACGACAATCAGATTCGGTTCCTTCCCACGCCAGGTGCCTCGTATCAGGACGCCGGCTTTAACTTTAAGGTTTGGGCTTGCGCTGAGCGTGCCGCGTTTATTACGGACCCCATTTTGTGCTATCGCCAGGATAACGAGAAGAGCTCTGTTAATTCGCCCAACAAAGTGTTTTGCGTGTGCGACGAATATGCCGAGATGCAACGTTTTTTGGACGAGCGTCCCGAGCTTAAGGCTCAGCTCCAGGGCATTTTAATGCGCATGAAGGTCGATACGTATCGTTGGAATGATGAGCGTCTGGTCGATGAATTGCGTGAGCAGTTTTGGAAGAAAGCCTCGTCCGATCTCAAGGCCGATTGGGATGCCGGTCGCTTTGACCTGTCGCTGTTTGATCCGCGTGGCGAGACCGACTTGCGCCTGATGGTCAAGTCGCCCCGCGCCTATATCGATTCGCGCTTTGACTTTAAGAAGCCCGGCAAGCTCAATACGTTTAAGCACTACTTTAAGATTGGCGGCCTGCCGCTGGTCTGGCGCGTGCTGACGTATCAGCGCACCTACGGCGACAACCCGCACCCTGATGACGTTCCGGCCGCACTGTAGGAGCGAGTGATTATGGTTACCCCCAAGATTTCCGTTGTCGTTCCCATCTATAAAGTGGAGGAGTGCCTGGCCTGGTGCCTGGACTCCCTGCTTGCGCAGGACATGCCCGATTGGGAAGGCGTGCTGGTCAACGATGGCTCGCCGGATGGTTCGCGCGATATCGCGGCCGCTTATTGCGAAAAGGACGCGCGCTTTACGCTGGTCGATAAGGAGAACGGCGGCCTGTCGAGCGCCCGTAATGCAGGCATTGCTGCGTCCACGGCGCCTATCGTCGCGTTTTTGGATTCCGATGATCGGTTCACGCCCGATGCATGCCGCGTGATCGTCGATGCCTTTGAGCGCGAGGACTGCGACGTTTTGACCTTTGGCGCGAATCCGTATCCGCTGGAGGCGGGGTATCCGTGGCTTAACTATGCACTGAGTCCACGCGGTGTGTCGTTTGAAGGCTATAGCTCTGACCTGCTGTTTAAGGAAGCATCTCGCCCCTTTGCATGGCGCACCGCCTGCAGGCGTGAGTTTTTGCTGGGTAACGGGATCGTGTTCGACGAAACCGTTAAGTATGGCGAGGACCAGGTCTTCGATTTTGCCGTGTACGGTCGTTCGCACAAGACCGCGCTTATTTCGAACAAGCTGTACGACTACCGCGTGGCGCGCAAAGGTTCGCTCATGGACACCATGCGCTACGACGACGAGACACGTCTGCTGGAGCACGTGAAGATTTACTCCGCGGTGCTGGCTGACTGGCAGCGCGACGGTCTCGATGCTCAGCATGCCGATGACCTGGCGTACTTCCTCTGCGACCTGGTGCTGTACGATGCGCTCAGGTTGCTGGGTTCGGACTGCGGCAAGGTGTTTGCTGCCGTTGCCACGGCACTTGCCGGTTCTGCCGTGGGCAGCGATGCTGCGCTCGCACAATGCGCTCCTTCTGTTGCTGCTATGGTGGGTGCGGCGCTTACCAGCAAGGCCCCCAATGCCCGTGGGTGCAAAAAGCTCATGTTCGATTACGACGTCTTGAGGTTTGGGCGCCTGGGTGCCTGTAAACGCATGGCAGCGAACGCCCTGGGAAAGCGAGAGGTGTAGATGAGTATCAAGCGTTTGGCGCTTTGCCGCAGTCAGGGCCGTCTATTTGTGCTGCTTCGTTTTGCCGGTCAGGATGTCGCCGCGCTTATTGAGCGGGAGGGTTCTCAAGCGTTTGCCCATGCGACGACGAGCGGTTCTTGTGTGCCGTCGCTGGCACTCCCGGTTGACCATGGCCGTGTGCTGGCGCTTTGCCCTTCCGTTGCCGATTACGAGTGCGAGCTTGCCGTCTTGGTGCTTCCGTTTTTGGATGGTACGTCGATGGATGTCGTTTTTGCGTCCGGCGACAAAAGGCTGGGCTCTATTCGCCTTGATAGTCGTATTGCCAAGCTGGAATCTAAGATTAACTACAAAGCAAAGCCTGCGCTGTGCGCGCTTATCCGCGATGCGCAGCGTGGCGAATGCTGCGGTCGCTACGAGATCGATGCCATTCGCTATTTGCCGGCAGACGCCGGCGCGGTGTGGCGCTATGAGGTTACCTGGGCGGGAGACCCCCAGTGCGCACCCGAGTTCCAGATCTTCGATACGCATATGAACGCCATCGATGCCACCGTGCATGTGTTTGAGTTGCAGGTCGATGTGCCGCAGCAGAACGGATGCCGCGTCAATAAAACGTATCTGAGCGTTGAGATGCCTCGGGATATACGGGATTTTGTCGCGATTGTGAGCGATCCCACAGAGC
>CAUDAE010000054.1 GCA_958447445.1 uncultured Collinsella sp. | reverse complement strand
CTTGGGAGTCATACCAATGCCGGTATCCGAAACGCTAAAGCAAAAGAGAGCGCGCCCGTTATCGAGTGGCTTGGTCTTTGAGCTAAAGGTGACGGAGCCGCCGTGCTTGTTGTACTTAATGCTGTTGTCTAACAGGTTGATCATGATCTGTCGGATATGGGTGGGACTGCCGACCATGTATGGCCCCGTGGCGTACGGCAGACTATTGTCCTGCATTGTGATGCCGTTACTGGACGCGCGGAGCTTGCACAGCACCAGCGTATCGTCACAGAGCTCTTTGAGGTTAAAAGGCACATGTTCCAGTGTTAGCTTGCGGTCTTCGATCTTGCCCATCTCGAGGATGTCGTTGATTAGCGAGAGCAGGTGATTGGCGGCAACGCGCGCCTTGGCACGGCTCTCGCGGGCGACCTGGATATCGCCTTCCTTCAATTCCTCGATCTCGATAAGGCCCAGGATACCGTTGAGCGGTGTACGGATGTCGTGGCTCATGCGCGTGAGGAATGCCGTCTTGGCGGCGTTGGCGGCATCGGCTTTTTTGCGCTCGGTTCGAGCGCGCACGAGTGCCCAGATGAGCAGGACGATGCCGACCGACAACATACCGATGAGGGCAGCTGCAACGGCGGCACGGTTGCGATAAAGGAATTGAAGCGTGTTGGATTCCTGGGCCGTGTACGACGTGGAGGAGTAATTGCTTGCGGAGAGCGATTCTCCGGCATTGATGATGCCCTTGTTGATGATTCCCAACAGCTCGGGTTTTCCGCGCGAAATCCAGCACGAGAGCTCACAGGTGCCAGGGAGCTCGGCCGTCTCGCAGTCCTCGAGATCATAACGGTCACCGATGGTTTTTACGCGTGAACTGGGGGCGAGGATGCAGTGCGCCGTTCCCTTCCTGAGGGCGTCGAACGCTTCATCGTCGGATCGGTATTCGGTCACGGTCGCTGTGGGGAACAGACTTTCAAGTGCATTTTTGTTGACAAACGATGATTTGGTACAGGCGATGTTCTGAAGGTCTTTGTTCAGGTTGCTGCCGGTGTGGATGGCGGTGAGGGACACGGTCCCCAACGATACCGACTGCACAACGCCTGATTGCTCGGCAAACCAGTAATCTCGGTATACCGGCAGCGCAACGTCGATGCTTCCCTTTGACAGGGCCTTTGACATCATCTTGTAGTTATCAAAGGCGACGGTTTTGACCGTAATGCCAAATTTATCGTGCAACGTCGCCGCAAGCGATGCGAGCGAGCCTTCCATTTTGCCGTCTTCGTCTTCGTTGCAGTAGGGGAGTTTGCCCGTAATGTAGCCGAGCGTGATGGTGTTGTCATTTGCTTTGAGCCAGGAACGTTCGGGGCTGTTGAGCGATGATGAACCGCTGTTTTGGGCCGAGTAGTTAGATTTGACTTCGTCGATATAGCGTGGGTTGACGCGGGCGATTGCCGACATGGCGGCATTGATGTCGTCCATTAGGTCGGGGCGGCTTTTGGGGACGGCAAAGTAGTAGTCGCTCGAACCAACGTAGAACATGGGCGACGCCTCGGGCGACGAGAGCGTGTCGTTCATGATGATGGCGTCGACCTCGCCGTTTGTGAGCGCGCCAAAGAGGGCGCCGCCAGTGTCGATTTCTTTATAGGTGCAGGTAATGCCTTCGTTGGCGAGCCACTGCTGGCCAACGAAGGTTTGCATAACGTCGGGGTTGTAGCCGATGGTAAGGCCTTGGAGCGCTTGGGGGTCGCCCTTGGCCAGATCGTCGCGATCGGGCTTGGCGTAGATGTAGTAGCGCTCGGTGCCCTCGGGGTTCGAGGAAAAGAGCAGCTTTTGGGCGCGTTCCTCGGAGTAGGAGATGTTGGGCATGAGGTCGATCTCGCCTGCCTCGAGCATGTCCATAAGCTCGGTGAAGGTGCCGGAGACGTATTCGTACCGCCAGCCGGGCGTGTAGTACGACAGGGTCTGGAGGTACTCGTAGCCCCATCCCGAAAGACGCTCCCCGGGGGTGCCGTTCTAGAAGCCTTCGCTGTTGACGAGCCAACCAACGCGGACCGTCTTGACTGGCTGATCGGAGTCGGCGGCAAAGGCAGGGGCGGGCGCGATAGAACTTAGTACGGCAAGCGCGGCAAGCACAATGGCCAGAGCGCGATATATAACTGAACGAAGGACAGTGGCAGCTCTCACATGCAATCCTAACGAATCGAGACATTACCGCATAAGGATACCAGCTCAACCTGCCCAGTCGGCAGCTGCACCGCTAAACGCTCCCGCCCGGCAGTCATTGGGGACGTTCTTGTTTGACTAGTCATTTAAGAACGTCCCCAATGACTAGTTTCGTTTGCGGGGGAGGCGTGGGACAATACCGAGCGAACGTGATTGGGCATCTGGGAAAAGGGGTCGCGATGAACAAGTTGAGGACGCTTGCCGACGTGTTACGCCAGGCTGGCTTTGCGCGCATCACGGGCCTGTTTCTTATCTTCTATCTGCTGTGCTCGACGGCTGTCTGGCTGTCCGAGCCCACGACCCTCACGTTTGGCGATGGTCTCTGGTTTAGCTTTGAGACGGTCTCGACCATCGGCTTTGGTGATATCCCGGCGGAGACGCCGGTCGCCCGCGCCATTACCGTCATCCTGAGCGTTATCAGCATCTTCTACATCGCTATGCTCACAGGCGTGGCGGTGAACTACTGCAATACGCTCATCAAGCTGCGCCAAAAGGACACCATGGCGCGCTTTATGGATGATCTGGAGCATTTGGAAGAGCTCGATCGCGACGAGCTCGCCGATCTTTCGCGCCGCGTGCGCGAGTATCGTCGACGCCAACGCTAAGACGAACGTCGCGCGCCACAACAAGGGGGACCAAATATGAATATCACCGTGTATCTGGGTGCCAGTGCCGGCAATGATCCGGCGTTTCTGCCCGCGGTGCAGGAGCTGGGCAACTGGATTGGCGCCAACGGACACGCACTGGTATACGGCGGGTCAAAATCGGGCCTGATGGGTGCGCTTGCCGATAGCGTACTCGAGGCGGGTGGACGTGTGACGGGTGTTGAGCCGAGCTTTTTTATCGAGGCTGAGTTTCAACATGACGGTATCGACGACCTCATAGTGACGAGTGATATGGCGGAGCGCAAGGCCAAGATGATTGAGCTCGGCGATGCGTTCATCGCCTTTCCCGGTGGGACGGGCACGCTCGAGGAGATTGCCGAGGTCATGTCCGCGGTGTCGTTGGGGCACCTGAGTGCTCCATGCATCCTGTATAACCTGGACGGTTACTACAACGACCTCAAGGCGCTGCTCGAGCACATGATTGATAAGGGCCTATCGAGCCCGCGGCGCCAGCACGGCATCTACTTTGCCGACGATTTGCGCGAGATTGCCTCGATTATCAACGGATAAGTCTTGAGCCTGCCCCACTATGGCTCCCAATGGTGCCGTTCGCGGCGTGGATGGTTGGCTCGTTCGGGCAACGCTCGCTCTACAATAAAACGTATCTATGTCGACTTTGACCGCGGGAGGACCCGATGGACAACCTTGCCAAACCCACAAACCGCGCGCTGTTTTTAGTTAGCGTTGCCGTGACCGGTGCGTTCGCAGGTGCCGCGGTCTGGCTGTTCTTTTTTGCGATGGAGCACGGTATCGACTATCTATGGACCGGGATTCCGCACGCGCTGGGCGTCTCTTCGCCCGAGCTTGCCAGCGGCCCGTTTGGCTTTTTGCCGTACCCGTTTTTTGTCTGCCTGCTGGGCGGCCTGTTAATCGGTCTGTACGAAAAGATGACAGGCACCAAGACCGATGACCTCAACCAGGTGATGGCTAAGGTTAAGCAAGACGGGCGCTACCCGTACGACAACCTGGGCAAGCTTTCGCTCGCGGCATTGCTGCCGCTGCTGTTTGGCGGAAGCATTGGACCGGAGGCCGGCCTGACCGGCGTTATCGCTGGTCTGTGCAGCTGGGTCGGCGACCGCATGCGTCGCTTTGGCGCCGAGTTTAGGGAGCTTACGCTGTTGGGCACTCAGGCCGCGCTGACGGCGCTCTTTACCGCGCCCGTCTTTGGCTTTGTGGCACCGCTTGCCGGTAGCGCCGACGACCAGAGCGCTAATGACGATGAGCCCGCGTCCGACGAGATCACGATCAAGCTGCCCAAGGCGCAAAAGACGGTGGTCTACGGTATTGCGATTGCCGGCGGCCTGGGCACCTATCTGCTGCTCGGCCAGCTCATGGGCAGCGGCATGGGCATGCCCAGGTTCGAGGCTGCCGTGGTGGGCAACCTGGAGCTTACCTGGCTCGTCCCTCTGTCGTTGATCGGAACAATCTGCGGCTGGCTGTACTTTGTCTCCGAGCACGCAAGCGAGGCGCTGTCCCATGCAATAGGGGAGCGTCCTGTCGTCAAGGCCATGCTAGCCGGTCTGGCGCTCGCCATCTGTGGCACGGTCCTGCCCTACACCATGTTTGCCGGCGAGACCCAGGCCGACGTGCTCATGGAAACCTATCTGACCATTCCCGCCGGCGTGCTTATCGCGACCGGTCTTGTCAAAGCCATGCTGACCCCCGCCCTCATCAACCTGGGCTGGCGCGGCGGTCACTTCTTCCCGGTTATCTTCTCGGGCGTAAGCCTGGGCTACGGCCTTGCCATCATCACCGGCGCCGATCCGGTCTTTTGTGTCGCCGTCTGCACGGCATCGACGATGGGCGCCGTCATGCGCCAGCCCGTCATGGTCGTGGGCCTGCTGCTCATGTGCTTCCCACTCAAGGGTATCGTCTGCATGATCATCGCCGCCGTTATCGCCGCCGGCATTCCGCTGCCCAAGCCGCTGCGCAAGTAGCACGGTTTTTCACGAGTCAATTCCAGGGGTACAAGATGATTCTGTACTTTAGCGCGACAGGGAACAGCGAGCATGTGGCGCGTCGCATTGCAGCGGCGACAAGCGACAAAGTTATGTCGATTGAGCGCTTTGATGCCGAAGCCCTTCGCCTTGTTGCGACGGAAGGCCCCTGCCAGCTGGGATTTGTTGCTCCGGTGTATGCCTGGGGTCTGCCGACGCCGATGATCGAGTTTTTGAAGACTGCCGACCTGTCGATTGCTGCCGGTGCAAAGGGCGGCGAGCGCCTCTATACGTTCTATGTTTCGACGTACGGTTCGACGACCGGCCAATCGGCCAAGTTTGCCCGCGATCTGCTGCACGAGCGTGGGCTCGAGTTAGATGCGGCGATGAGCGTTAAGATGCCTGATACCTGGACGCCTGTTTTCGACCTGTCTGACCCTCAAAAGGTTGAGGGTATCAATAGGGCTGCTGAGGCGCAGATTGATGCTGTGATTGAGGCGGTGCGGGAGCGGCGCACGGGCAATATGATGCGCCATCGCGTGCCCCTGTTTGCATCGTGCGCGTATCATGCGTTTGGGCTGCCGCGTATGCAGCAGACGAGCAAGTTTGCCGTCGATGCTAGCCGCTGCGTCGGGTGTAGCCTCTGCGCTAAGCGCTGCCCCATGGCGGCGATTGAGATGCGCGACGGCCTTCCCGTCTGGACAAAGCCGGAGTGCGCAGCCTGCCTTCGTTGCCTGCACTGTTGTCCCAAATTTGCCATCTCGCACGGTAAGCGCACAGCATCCCACGGTCAGTACAGGCATCCTAAGCCAGGTGTGAGGATGTAGCGGCTGCTGGCCGCGCTACTTCCAAACTGCGAGCGCGGTGGTGCCCAGTACGATGAGGGCGAGACCGATGGCGCTGCGCCGTGAGAGTTTTTCGTTGAATGCCAAGCGCGCAAATAGTACCGATACGACAATCGATAGTTTGTCGATCTGCACCACGACGCTCACCTGGCCTGTGGCGATGGCGTAGTAGCATAGCAGCCACGATGCGCCAGTCGCAATGCCCGATGCCGCGAGAAATACGAGTTCGTAGCGGTCTACGTGCACGGCTTGGCCCATCTTGCCTTTAGCTGCCACGATTGCCCATGCCATAATCAGTACCACACAGGTACGGATTGCCGTGGCCAGGTTGGATTCGACGCCTTCGATGCCAGCCTTGGCAAGGATGGACGTGAGCGCCGCGAACACGGCGGCGCCGAGGGCGTAAGCGAGCCAGGTCCGGTCTTGCTGCTGCTCGGGTCCGGCAGGCTGCTTCTTCTCGATCATTAAAAACGTGCCGAGGGTGATGACAGCGGTTCCCACGAGCTTAACCGCAAGGTTGCTCGTCTCGCCAAAAAGTACGATGGCGATCAGTGCGGCGAGTACGGTGCTCATCTTGTCGACCGGTGCGACCTTATTGACGTCTCCGATGCCCAACGCCTTAAAGTAACAGATCCACGAAGCACCGGTAGCGAGTCCCGAGAAGACGAGAAAGAGCCAAGATCTGGGTTCGATGCTGCCGATGGTTCCAATGGATCCAGAAATGCCCGCCATTGCCCAGGCGAAAACGAGCACCACGCAGGTGCGAATGGCCGTCGCGACATCGGAGTCGGTCTGCTTGATGCCGCATTTGGCCAGGATAGATGTGATGCCAGCAAAGAAAGCCGACACAAATGCTGCTGCGACCCACGACACGGGTGAAATGCCTCCCCAAAGAACGACCGCGCCAGATTTACGGCGCTCGTACGATGATACCGTCCCGCCATGAAGCTTTGATATCGCTGTGGTGAGACAGGGGCCATAGTTCGAGAGGGCATTTGGTTAAGGCTCGAATCGAAAGTAAATCTGGACCCCTGGAACATGCACACTTTTTTCGAACAAAACTGCAGGATTCTTAGACAAAAACCGCAGGAATTGAGTCCTTAAAAATGTCGATGCTACAGGGCACTGTTTTTACTCGTTCACTTCTCGGAAAAGTATTCACCTTCGATATGCTGACGGTGTCTTTTTGGTTGCCAAGAACTAGACGGCCTGCTGTGAGGGGCGGTGGTGACGCTATGCTGCCTTATTTCATTGAAAAAATTAGCGGGGTACCACCTAAGCTTTTTTAGCTGTCGATTACAGATCGCGTACTCGATAAACCTTGGTGCTGACGGTGCAGCTGATTGCACATAGTGCGAGGGCCAGCACGGCAATTCCTGCACACAGACAGCCCAGAACGGCAGGGTCGGGATTCGCTCCGGCAATCGACATGAGCCAGTTGCTGATGGGGTTGGAGGAGCTCAACGTGGCCATGGTGCCGCAGCCAAGCAGGGCAAACAGACCAACGGATAGGCGCAGCGCCTCCATGTGTCCAAATCGAAAGAACAGCGGCTGCGCCAAAAACACCATCATGAGGGAGATGAGCATCGATGCTGCCGAGGCTATTGCAATCTCAAAGACGATCTGTCCCGTCAACGGGATACCCGCGCTGTTGAAGAGCGGGAAGGAGACGATGCTCAGAAGCGCGGCGGCGCACGCCATGACAGCCGAGAAGACAATGATGCTCAGGTAGCGTGCGCAGATGATGTCTTTGCGCGAGAAGGGCAGCGTTGCCCGATATCGCTCCCAACCGTTTTGATTGTCGAAACCGGCCAGTGAGTTCATGAATATGATGGGCGACATGGCACTGACGGCGCAAGCGCCGGCGCTCATACCGGAATCGCCATCCGACGCGTTGGCGAGCGTCAGCACGACGAACATGAACAGGCCGACACCCGCGATGCTCGGGACAAGTGAGCGAACGATGGCGAGCTCGGACATAAAGGCGCGTTTCATTTCGAAGCCCCTTTCAGCATGAGGCGCAGATAGTCATCAATGGTTGCCCGATTGCAGGGAATCTCGGGAAAGGCCTCGAGCGTTTCGCGACGGTTGGGCACGAGCACGTCCACGCTATAGGCGTGGTGGACGGCACAGGCGCCTTCGACGCAAGCCATAAGCTCGGCAGCCTGCGATTGGGTGCAGTGGGCGATGCCGGCACGGTCGGTAATGTCCTCGCGCGGCAGGTCAAACACAATCGAACCGTTATCGATGCAGATGACGCGATCAGCGGTGCGATCGAGGTCGGACGTAATGTGGCTCGAGAGCAGCACGCTGTGCTGGCCGTCGCCGA
The DNA here is from genome assembly GCA_958447445.1 of uncultured Collinsella sp. Classification (GTDB taxonomy): domain Bacteria; phylum Actinomycetota; class Coriobacteriia; order Coriobacteriales; family Coriobacteriaceae; genus Collinsella. Next base: position 3,593 of record CAUDAE010000054.1, on the reverse strand, counting down.
CAAAGGCAAGCAGCTCATCAAGCAGCTCCTCGCGTGCCATGGGATCGAGGCCCGCGGTGGCTTCGTCCAAAACGAGCAGCTTGGCATTGTGGCTGAGCGCGCAGGCAAGCTGCAGCTTCATGCCCATGCCGCGGGAGAGGTCTTTGACCTTTGTCTTGGGATCGAGTCCAAATCGGTTGATGAATTCGGCGAACGTTTCGCGGTCCCACGTGGGGTACGCCGGGCCTACGAGCGACTCGATCTGGCCCACCTTGAGCGTGGAGGGGAAGGGGCACGTGTCCAGGACAAGACCGACGCGGGAGCGTAGATGGCGTTGCAACTCATCGGGCGCGTCGGCGCCACAGTGCTGCCCAAACAGGTGCACTTCGCCGGCGTCGAGCTTTATAAGCCCGAGAGCAGCTCGAATCGTCGTTGTTTTGCCAGCACCGTTGGCACCAACAAAGCCGACGATCTGGCCAGGCTCCACGGCAAGCGCGACGTCGCGCAGTGAAAAGCGGTCGCTCACACGGCGTGAGATACCTTTGAGTTCTAAAAGGTTTTGCATGGCATAGCCTTTCTTGCAGATGGCTACTGCATAGTTTCGGGGGCTACCAGGTCGAGCATCTCGTGCAGTTTGTCGCGCGTGACGCCCAAGGCTTCGGCTTGGCTTGCCGCTTTCGCAAGCAGATCTTCGATATGGCAGAGCTGGTTTTCGCGCAAGAGCTCCTGGTTGCCCTCGGTGACAAAACAGCCCTTGCCCTGCACGGTGCAGATAAACCCGAGCTGCTCCAGGTCGGCGTAGGCGCGCTTGGTAGTGATGACGCTCACGCCAAGATCGCTCGCGAGTGCACGGATGCTGGGGAGTTTTGCTCCCGCGGCGAGCGTGCCCGAAAGGATCTGAGCTTTGACTTGCGAGGCTATTTGCTCGTAGATGGGTTTGTCGCTCGAATTGGATAGGATGATGTCCACAGCGGCTCCTTAGCTGTTGGGCTACACGTGTATATAACCGGTAAACACAGTATATATACACTATGCACAGTTATGCAAGAGACAAATGCCGATTGGGCCGGCTGCCCAGGTCCCAACTGATGAATTTGTCCTGATAGGTGCCCTAGAGCGGGATTTCGCGGCTACAATAGTGCGGTTACAACGACGTAATGCACTCAATGCAAGAAAGGATCCGCATGGCAAGCCTGTCGGATGAAATCTCGTCGCGCCGCACAGTCGCGATCATCAGCCACCAGGACGCAGGTAAGACCACCCTTACCGAGAAGCTGCTGCTCTATACCGGCAGCATTCAGACCGCCGGCTCGGTCAAGGGCAAGAGCTCGGCCAAGCATGCCGTCTCGGACTGGATGGACATCGAGAAGGAGCGCGGTATCTCCGTTACCTCCTCGGTGCTGCAGTTCACCTACAACGGCGCCTGCGTCAACATCCTCGATACCCCCGGCCACCAGGACTTCTCGGAGGATACCTACCGTACCCTTATGGCCGCCGACGCCGCTGTCATGGTCATCGACGGCGCCAAGGGCGTCGAGGCCCAGACCAAAAAGCTCTTTAAGGTCTGCACGCTGCGCCACATTCCCATCTTTACCTTTGTGAACAAGCTCGACCACGAGGCTAGCGACCCGTTTGAGCTCATGGAAGAGATCGAGAACGTCCTGGGCATCAATACGTATCCCATGAACTGGCCGATCGGCAGTGGCCGCAACTTCCGCGGCGTGTTCGACCGTCAGACCCGTCGCGTCATTGCCTTTGAGGGCGATGGCCACGCCAACGCCACCAAGAAGGTCGCCGAGGTCGAGGCCGAGCTGGGCGATCCTTCCATGGACGAGCTTATCGGCGAGGAAAACCATAAGAACCTGATGGACGACATCGAGCTGCTCGATGGCGCCGGCGACGAGCTCGACTTGGATGCCGTGGCCTGCGGCAAGCTGAGCCCGGCGTTCTTTGGCTCGGCGCTCACCAACTTTGGCGTGGAGCCCTTCCTCAAGGAGTTCCTGCGTCTGGCCCCGACGCCGCGCGCCTATACCGATACACTCACCAGCGAGCCGGTCGATCCCTGCCGTGACGACTTTAGCGGCTTTGTGTTTAAGATCCAGGCCAACATGGACAAGAACCACCGCGACCGCATCGCCTTTGTGCGCATTTGCTCGGGCAAGTTCGAGCGCGGCATGGATGCCTTCCACGTGCAGGGCAACCGCAAACTCAAGCTTGCCACGGGCACGTCGATGATGGCCGATGACCGCGCCATCGTGGATGAGGCGTACGCGGGCGATATCGTGGGCCTGTTCGACCCGGGTATCTTTAGCATCGGCGACACCGTGTGCTCCGGCAAGCGCCACGTGCAGTATCCGCAGATCCCGACGTTTGCCCCCGAGATGTTCGCTCGCATTACGCAGGTCGATACGCTCAAGCGCAAGCAGTTCGTCAAGGGTATGGAGGAGCTTGCCCAGGAGGGCGCCATCCAGATCTTCCGCGAGCTGGGCGCCGGCATGGAGAGCGTCATCGTGGGCGTGGTCGGCGTGCTGCAGTTTGAGGTGCTCGAGCGCCGCCTCAAGGCTGAGTACCGTGTTGAGGTTCGTCGCCAGCCGCTGCCCTATACGGACATCCGCTGGATCCAGAACGACCCCGACACCATCGATATCCCGGGCCTTTCGCTCACGCGCGACACGTTGCGCGTCGAGGACATGCGCGGCGGCAAGCTGCTGCTGTTCACGAGCCCGTGGAACGTGGATTGGGCAACCGACCACAACCCCGACCTTATCCTGTCGGAGTTTGGCAACGTGGCCTTTTAGCGCATCGGCGCGGTGGCCCTGCGGGGTTGCCGCGCCGTTTGCTTGCCTGATGCCGTGTGAGCGGCTATCATACCCACCGGCGTCTCAAGACCGGGGCGTCCGAGCAGTTCGGGTCCGATATCCTGCTCGTTAAACCTAAAACCAAAGGAGTACATAATGATCAAGAAGGTCATGGAGGACTACAAGGTCCTGTTGCGGAGCATTCCCGCGGCAACGGTTTCACTGTTTTTCGTGAGCGTCATCATGATGAACCTGCTGGCCAACAAGGAGCTCATCAGCCTGCCGTATCTGGCACTCGATTGCGGCTTTGTGGTGAGCTGGGTTTCGTTTTTGTGCCAGGACATGATCTGCAAGCGCTTTGGCGCCAAGGCATCCATCAAAATCTCTATCCTCGCGCTGCTGGTCAACCTGGCCGTGAGCCTGTGCTTTTGGGCATGCTCGCTCACGCCCGGTATGTGGGGCGCCTACTACGACACGGGCATGATCGAGGTCAACACCGCCCTTAACGCCACCATCGGCGGCACCTGGTACGTGGTGCTGGGCTCTTCGCTGGCAATGCTCGTTTCTGCCGTGGTTAACTCCACGCTCAACCAGTCGCTTGGCCGTATGCTCAAAAAGAATAACTTTGCGAGCTTTGCCTTCCGCTCCTATGTGTCCACGGGTGTTGGTCAGTTTATCGACAACTTGGTCTTTGCCATTGTGGTGAGCCACACGTTCTTTGGTTGGACCTGGGTGCAGGTCCTTATGTGCTCGCTGACCGGCGCTGTCGCCGAGCTGCTGTGCGAGGTCTTCCTGAGCCCCGTGGGCTACAAGGTC
>CAUDAE010000053.1 GCA_958447445.1 uncultured Collinsella sp. | reverse complement strand
AGGCCCTATTGAAATCGATGCCCACGCGCAAAGCAGGCAACGCATTCTTGCCGACCCGGCGCTTCTCGAAATGGAATGGAACGGATCCGGAGCCATCGGAATTCTCCCCTCCGCGTTTGACGCCAAGACGCTCCCCTCAAACGACGAACCCATTAACGCAACCATACAAGAAGAGGGCGCGGACAAAGAAGCAGATGCGGGCGACACGCCGCCGCCGACAAACAGCGTCCCAGCTTCTTTCGAAGCACCGAATGAGCCCGCTACCGATCCAAACGATACCGAGCTCGCGGACAGCCTGGGGCTTGCTGATCCTCAAGAGATAGATGAAGGTAACTGCTGCGTGCTTGCCGCGCTCGACCACACAGAGGTCATCGACGCTGCGAACATCGAAGTTGCCGCCGCCAATCAGCCCGTCCGCAAGTCAGCCATCATCGCATTTCCTGAATCCATCGAAGTCGTCTTTTTGCCATCGGGCGAGGTCGTGGCCCCAACACTGCTCACCTTGTTGGGCGCCAAGAATACTCGAAACGAAATTAAAAAGGTCACAGTTGTTGACCCTGCAACCACCGCCAAGCTGCGTCTATACGCCGTTGCTCCAGACGGAGGCAAGACCTTGGAATTCGATGGTGACACACTCCTAGCCTGGCGACGTCTGGACATTATGCAAGACGTCTCGTACCAGATCGAGCTCGAAGGGTTTGATCGTGCCCGCGATGCCAATATCATTGCCGCGGCTATTGAATCCCCACAGCGGCTTATGACACTGCGCTTTGAATACTATCCCTATGTCCCGACAACCACCTGAGGCTTAAATGCCGCGCATCATTCCTAATACCACTTATATAACGTATTAGATGAGTCGCGATGTACCTCGCATTTCGTTCTGCTACGATTGCCACGTTGGCATCAATACAGGAGGGCTCATGCCGGGCTTGGGAACAATCATCAACGTTGTGCTTTTAGTTGCGGGCGGTCTTTTGGGATTAGCGGGCGGCCGCTTCATTACACCGCGCATCCAAGACACGCTCATGAAAGCATCGGGGCTGTGCGTCCTGTTTATCGGCCTTGGCGGCACCATGCAAAAGATGCTCCTTATCGATGGGAAGGCGCTAGCGACCACCGGCACCACCATGCTCATCGTCTCGTTCGCCCTCGGCTCGCTCATCGGCGAGGCCATCAACTTGGAGGCCGCCATTGAAAACCTTGGCGAATGGCTCAAGCGCAAAACCGGCAGCGAGGGCGATAACGAGTTCACCAACGCTTTTGTCTCGACTTCACTCACCGTGTGTATCGGCGCCATGGCCATTGTGGGATCGATCCAGGACGGTCTGCTCGGTGACTGGTCAACGCTTGCCCTGAAAGGCGCATTGGACTGCATCATCGTCTGCACCATGACGGCGTCGCTTGGCCGCGGCTGCATTTTCTCCGCCCTGCCCGTCGCCGTGTTCCAGGGGACGATCACGCTGTTTGCCGGCGCACTCTCCCCCATCATGACTACGGCAGCCCTCGACAGCCTTTCGCTCGTAGGCTCCATGCTCATCTTCTGCGTCGGCGTCAACCTCATCCGTCCTCAGACCTTCCGCACGGCCAATATGCTCCCCTCCGTCGTCATCGCCGTCATCTACGCCCTCCTGTTCTAAATCTATCTACGCAGCAGTATCTCGAACACCTGTTTGATGCTGTGCTATGATATGAGGCCACCGAAGCTGCGTTAGGAGAGGAGAAGCGGTGGCCGACCAGGACATCAAGATGCTCATCGAGCGCATTATGGCCGAGGCCCGGACCCATCAGTCCGCCCGCTTCTCAAACGAAATCTACGCAGACGAGCCGATTCTCAAAACCGGCCGACAGATGCAGAATTTCCTCCCCGACCAATACCGCAAGATGCGCGAGATATCACGCTGGCAGGATGACCCCAAGGGCGGTGCGGGCCGCTGGCTTTCGGAAGCCGAGCTTTTTTACCGCCAGGGCCTGCTGATGGCCGACTTTGAGGACGACTGTCCCTACAACGGCACCTTTAAGTCGTACTTTCCCACCTACAACGCCATGAGCGACCGGCAGCTGCGCGGCTACTTTACCTGGCGTGCCCAAGTGCGCCGCGGAACCGTCGAGGAAACGTCTACGTCCTTTGCCTTTCTGTATCTCTATGAGCTGATTTGCGGCATTGGCGTAGATGACCCACTCGACGGTTTTAACAAGATCAAGGCCTTTTGGGATGTCTATCGCGCCTTCGAGCCCGGCATTGATCGGTTTGCACGCGTGTGGTTGCAGGATTACGCCGTATTCCATGGGCTCGACCCCAAGCTGCTCCGCGACTCTAAAACCGTCATGTTCGATAACGCCCTTATCGAGCTGCGGCGCGCGGCACGAGACCTTGTACCGGCACCGGCACCGTCCGACCAGACCCCCAAACGTCGCAAAACCTCCGAGCCCACGCTCCCCCTTCCGCCCGATGAGGTGCGCGAGGAGCGACTCATGGCCGCCATCAACGCCCTCTCCACGTACAACCTAAGTAACTCGCGGCTTGACCGCAGCCACCACCGCGATCTGCGCCGCGTGGCATGCGCCGTGTATGTCCGCATGGCGCGCTACTATGACACGCACCGAAAGACCGGCATCGTAGCGAGCTTGTTTGGGGAGGAGACGGCCATGCCCTACACCATGTTTGCCTCGGCCGTATTCTTTGCGCCCGAGCGCCACGAGGACTGCGAATACCGCCTGGATCCCATCCACATCTACCGTTGCCAAAACGGCTTTTGGGAATGTATGCGTATCCATGGTAGTAGGCAAAAGAGCAGCAAGCTCGGTGAAATGATGCGCGCCTGCGACCAACGCCTGCGCCTGGCGCTGGACCCCGCCCATCCCCTTAAGGAAGAAAAGGTCCCCAAATATATGGCCAAGATTATCGATGACGAGATTGTGGCATGGCTTTCGTGGGACGCCGCACACCAGCCCGTCAAGATCGATATCGACCTGACTCAGCTGGGGCACATTCGGAGCGCCGCTGCGCAAACGCGCGAAGCACTTTTAATCGACGAAGAGCGCGAGGACGGCGCACCTGTGGAAGCCGAGGCAGCGGACTCAGGGCAACCGGAAGCCGAGCCCGTAGCCGACGCGATTGTCGAGGCGGTCGCGGCACCCATTCGGCAGGACGAGACCGACGAGCCAACCATATCCACCGAACAGTTTGGTGTCGTGGCACCGCTTCTCGCGCCGACGCCCGCGTTCGCAGCTGTTGCGCCCGCTGACGCCACGAACGAACTCGCGCCTGCCGCAGACGCCTATCTCCGCGCGCTGCTCGAGCACAACGCAGTACAGGCGGAATCGGCGGTAGTGCAATCGGGGCAGAGCGAGGACATGCTCGTCGACAGCATCAACGAGGCGCTCTTTGACCTGGTGGGCGACACCGTAATTGAATTTAGCGCGGCAGGGACGCAGATTATCGAGGACTACGAAGCAGACGTGAGAGGATACCTAGACCATGAGTGATACCGCATCCGCAGCGCCCCGTGTACCCAAACGCGTCGCCGCCGTTATCCTTAACTCGCTCAAGGGCGGCGTGGTCCCGCGCATCGGCCTTCCCTATATCACCGTGGGTCGCGAGGTCGAGATTCGCGCCCTGCTCACCGATTTGAGTCTCATCGCCGATGGCGGCGCGAGCTTCCGCTTCTTAGTCGGTCGCTACGGCGCCGGCAAGAGCTTCTTGCTTCAGACCATCCGAACGCATGCCATGGGCGAGGGATTCGTCGTCGCTGATGCCGACCTTTCCCCTGATCGCCGCCTGCAGGGCGGTCAGGGACAGGGCCTTGCCACCTACCGCGAGCTCATCCGCAACATATCGACCAAGACGCGCCCTGAGGGCGGTGCGCCCAACCTTATTCTGGATCGCTGGGTCGCCTCGTGCGCCGACGTCGACGAGTCGGTCGTCAATGCCCAACTGGCCCCGCTCGAGGAGATGGTCCACGGCTTCGACTTCACCCGCATGCTCCGCCGCTATCGCACGGCCGTATCCGAGGGCGACGAAGAAGCCATGAGCCGCGTGACCAAATGGATCCGCGGCGAATACCGCACCAAGAGCGAGGCCCGCGCCGAACTGGGGTCCTCAACCATCATCAGCGATGACGACTGGTACGACTACGTCAAACTCATAGCGCGTTTTTTGGTTTGCAGCGGCTACAAGGGCATGCTGGTGCTCATCGACGAACTCGTGAATCTGTATAAGATTCCCAACGCCATCACGCGCCAGTACAACTACGAGAAGATCCTGACCATGTACAACGACACACTTCAGGGCAAGGCGCAGTACCTGGGCATGATTATGGGCGGCACGCCAACCTCCATCGAAGACCGCCGCCGCGGCGTGTTCTCCTACGAGGCTCTGCGCAGCCGACTCGCTCAGGGTCGCTTTGCGCGCGAGGACCTTAAGGACATGCTCGCGCCCATCATCCGTCTGCAGCCACTCACCTACGAGGAGCTGCTGGTGCTGATCGAAAAACTCATGCAAATTCACGCCGGCTACTTTGGCTGGACGCCCACGCTTACCGAGAACGACTTGGTGGACTTCCTCAAGATCGAGTTCGGTCGCGTGGGAGCCGACACGCATCTGACGCCGCGTGAAGTCATTCGTGACTTTATCGAGCTGCTCGACATCCTATGCCAAAACCCCGACGCCAACGTGGCCGAGCTGCTGCAAAGCGTCGGCGGCGACGCGCTGGCGACGGCAGCCGCAACAGGTGACACCGATACCGCAGGCGGCGACCGTAACTTCGCCGAATTCACCATCTAACCTGCCAAAAAGGGACAGGTTTATTTTGGCAGGTTTTATCTGGGAAAACGTTGAGGCAGTCATGCAGCAAGCCGTTGCCAGCCGCGCTGAGAGATTCGTTTTTGAGAGGAGGCCCCGTGAACGCCTTTGACCGCTACGCCCCGTTTATCCAAGACTTCATCTACTCCCACGATTGGGAGAGTCTGCGCTCTATCCAGGTTGCGGCAGCAGATGCCATCTTTAACACACAAGACAATGTGCTCCTAACGGCATCCACAGCTTCCGGCAAAACCGAAGCGGCCTTCTTTCCCATCCTGACCGAGTTTTGGGAGAACCCGCCCGCAAGCGTGGGCGCCCTCTACATTGGCCCCCTCAAGGCGCTCATCAACGATCAGTTCGTCCGCCTCAACGACCTCTGCGAAGAAGCCGACATCCCCGTCTGGCACTGGCATGGCGACGTTTCGCAGTCGCACAAGGCAAAGCTCATCAAAAAGCCGAGCGGTATCTTGCAGATTACGCCCGAGTCGCTCGAGGCGCTCTTGATCCATAAGCACATGGCGATTCCGCGCATGTTCTGCGATCTGCGCTACGTCGTCATCGACGAGGTCCATTCGCTTATGCGCGGCGATCGAGGCGGGCAGACGCTCTGCCTTATTGAGCGCCTGTCGCGCATGGCCGGCGTACAACCCCGCCGAATTGGCCTTTCGGCTACCATCGGCGACCCCGAGCGCACGGGTGCCTTTCTCTCGCAGGGAACGGGACGCGACTGCGTTATCCCTCGTTTTGAGGAACCGCGCCGCGTGTGGCGTATCTCCATGGAGCACTTCTACAACTCGGGTCCCCAGGCGCAGCAGCGGGGATTCAAGAGCATGGGTCCTCAAGAGGCCGAAGTGCTTGCATGCGAGCGCATTGAGGCAGCGGCACCCGCGGCACTGCCCGTCAGCACCCAAGACATGCGCCATAGCGGACAACTCACACAGGAGGAACGCCGCCAACGTCGCGAGCAGGCACGGGGCAAGGCTGCCCCCAAGGACCGTCGCACTTCCTCGGCCCCCGAGGGCGAAGTCGACATTCCCCGAGCACCCGAACAGGCATTACTCAACCCCACCGACACAGCACCAGACAACGCCGACCCCGGCATGGGCTATATCTTCGAACACACCCGCGGCCGCAAGTGCCTGGTCTTTGCCAACTCGCGCGAAGAGGCGGAGGCCGTATGCTCCATGCTGCGCAGCTACTGCGAAAGTCGACACGAGCCCGACCGTTTCCTCATCCATCACGGCAACCTTTCGGCATCGTTGCGTGAGACGGCAGAAGAGCTTATGCGCGACGAGGAACAGGCACAGACGACCGTTACCACCTCTACGCTGGAACTCGGCATCGATATCGGCCGTCTGGAGCGTGCGTTTCAGATCGATGCGCCGTTTACCGTCAGCTCCTTTTTGCAGCGAATGGGCCGCACGGGGCGCCGCGATCTTCCGCCCGAGATGTGGTTTGTCATGCGCGAGGAAGAGCCCGAGCCGCGCACGATGATGCCTGAAACGATACCTTGGAAACTCCTCCAGGGCATCGCGCTCGTACAACTCTATCGCGAGGAAAAGTGGGTCGAGCCGCCTGAGCTCGATCGACTCCCCTACAGTCTGCTCTATCACCAGACCATGTCGACCCTCGCCAGCACCGGAGAGCTCACGCCGGCGGAACTTGCCCAGCGCGTGCTCACGCTCAGCTATTTCCATCGCGTCTCGGCCGATGACTATCGCGTGCTGCTGCGTCACCTCATCAAGATCGACCACATCCAGGTCACCGAGGGCGATGGGCTCATCGTGGGCCTCGCGGGCGAGCGCATCATCAACAACTTTAAGTTCTACGCCGTGTTCCAGGAAAACGAGGAGTTCACCGTTCGCAGCGAGTCGACCGAGTTGGGCACGATCGTCAACCCCCCTCCGCCCGGTGAGCGCATCGCCATCGCCGGACACTGCTGGATTGTCGAGGAAGTGGACTGGAAGCGCCACACCGTCTTTGCCACGCAGGTCAAGGGCCGTGTGCCGGCATACTTTGGCGATTGCCCCGGAGACATCAATACACACGTACTCGAGCGCATGCGCAAGGCGCTCAACGAACATGCCACGTATCCGTATCTTATGGGTAACGCGCGGGCCCGCTTGGCGCAGGCTCGCCATACGGCTGAGATTTCGGGTGCGGGAACTAGGCCGCTCATTAACCTGGGCGGCGACACCTGGGCGCTCTTCCCCTGGTTGGGAAGCTACGCCTTTCTGGCGCTCGAGCGTATGCTTAAAATCAAATGCGCAGCTGAGCTGGGCCTTCGCGGACTCGACCCGTCACGCCCGTACTTTATGCAGTTTAAGATGAAGGCCGACGAGGAGACGTTCTTTGAGGTACTCGCCGCCGAGGCCGAGAAAGACTTCGATCCCATCGAGCTCGTCTATCCTGGCGAGGTGCCTTACTTTGACCGCTACGACGAGTTTGTTCCCGAAGAGCTCGTGCGCAAGGGCTTTGCCGAAGGCGTGCTCGACATAGAGGGCATGAAGCAGCGCGTCCTCAGCTGGCGCGACCACGCCTAAGACCAGTCTTTTTGGGACGGAGAGACTTACTTGTCGTGAAGGGCGGTGCCGAGGAAGTCGGCGTCGAAGGGCACGGCTTCGGCAAAGACATAGTCGCCGTCGCTGGCGATGAGCAGGTAGTTCTCCTCGCCGCCGAACTCCGCATCGCCACAGGGGACCACCCAGACATGGGCGAATACCTCGAGTGCCGTGGCAGCGCAGTCGCGCAGGAACGTCACATCGCTCCCCTCGTTTGCACTCACGATATTGGCAACGTAGACGCCACCGACATTTAGGCTGCCCCGCACCAAACGCAATGCCTCAACCGTCGCCAGCTCGCGTACGGGCTCGGCACCGCCAAAGCAATCGCTCACGACCACGTCGTAGCGACGATGGCCCACGCTCGTCACACCCAAATACGAGCGAGCCTCAGCGGTTATCACCCGCAGGCGATCGCCCGCCGCGCGCTCCAGCTCGTCTAGGTAGAACCAGCGGCGCGCCAGGCGCGTAATCTCTCCGTCATACTCGATGACGTCCATGCGCAAGCCCTCGCGCGACATCAGCGCGAACTTGGGATAGGCAAACCCGCCGCCACCCAGCACAAGCATGCGGTTGATGCCGTGACCATAAGCATCGCGCATCGCATCCTCGGACTCAAACACGTCGTCAAACGCACGATAGTACGCAAAGACGGGCTCCGCCCAACGCTCACCAACGTAGCTTGCGCTTTGGTAGACGCCGCCTTGCACCAACACGCGAATCTCATCGCCGTCCCCATCGTGCACGCGTTTCACACGCGCCAACCCATTGCGGGTTCGCGCAACCTGCAGACAGGCAGCACGAACAGCGACGGCGGCCGCACCAAGCGCCGCGGCTCCCAGGGCAACGCCGGCAACGACGCCAGCAGAAACACTCGGCTTGTTCATCTAGAGCTCCTTTTGCAGATAGAGTCCATGATCGTAAAAACCCAAATGGCGATAGTACTCGCGCGTACCAATCGCGCTGATCACGTTGATGCGCGTATAACCCGCATCCCGGGCAATCTCGCACGCACGCTCTACGAGCAGACGCCCCAACCCATGGTGCTGGGCCGCCTGGCCTTGATACCCCACGCGCGCCGCCATGCCATACACGTGTACCTCGCGAATCATCGCCTCGTCCGGCATCGTCAGCAACTCGTCCGCATGCGCGGCAACAAACGAATGGTCGGGCAGCGACAACCGCAAAAAGCCCGCGATCTTGCCCTGCGGCGTCACCCACTGCAAAAAGCACTCGTGCGTCACCGGCGTCTCGTACGCCACCTCCTCATCAAGAGATAGCTCATCCAAGTCGGCACCCGCCGTGCTGATCTCGCGATAGCGAATCTCGCGCACCGTCGCACCGTCACCCCGAGCGGCCAAGCGGTTTTCGACGAGCTGACGCAGGTTGGGTTTCTTGTTGCCCACCATGATGTCGTCGGAACTAAAGTCGCGGATCATGCGACTGATGCGGCAGAACGCCGGCGTCACCACGATGTCGTCGGCCAGCACATCGAGCAGCTCTTCCTCGGTATAGGGACGCCACTCGCCGCGCTCGTAGCAGCCCACCAGACGCGAGCCCTCAATGAGCGCACACGGGTAAACCTTGACCTCGTCGGGCATAAAGGCCCCTTCGGTCATAAAGCGTTCGTAGTCGCGCTTGTCCCCCTCGGGCGTGGCGCCCAGCAAGTTAAGCATAAAATGCGCGTGGATCTTAAAGCCAAACAGGCGCGCAAGCGAAAACGCCCGCTCGATCTGCGCCACCGAAATACGACGCTCGTTGATATCGAGCAAATGTTGGTCGAGACTCTGAATACCCATCTGGATCTTGGTGCAGCCCAGGCGGCGGATGAGCGTAAGCGCCTGCGGCGTTACGGCATCGGGGCGCGTCTCGATAACGAGCCCCACCACGCGATGCTTCGCCGTCTCGTTGATGCGCTGCTGACGCTCAAGTTCCTCCATCGTTGCCGTCTGCCACTTGGCAACCTCGCCCCACGGCGTACCAGGGCCGTACAGACGACGCACCGCGCGGTTGTAGCCGCCCACGGCAGCATCCACACGCTCCTGCTCGTCGGCAACGCCAGCAGCAAGCTCAGCCTCGTCTGTCGCAATGCCGGCAACCCGATAGCGCTCGCGGCGCTCTGTTACCACCGGCGGCAGCGCATCGGCGGGAGCGTCATCGAGCAGGCGCCCCGCCTCGGCACGGCTGATGCCCGGACGCGCCAGCATGGGGTTGGCCGCCACGCCCGCCACCGCATCATCATTGAGCGCACGGAAGAGCTCCGACATAAACCATGTCTGATAGCCTTCCGGATAGTCGCTCCAGGTACCGCCGAGCACAATGAGCTCGATCTTATCGGTCGCATGCCCCATCTGCGAAAGCGCGGTCAAACGGGCGCTCACCTGCAGATACGGATCAAAGCAGTTTTGCTCCGCACGGGCACACGCCGGCTCGGCGTGCAGATAGCTTTTGGGCATGCGCAGGTCGTTGGGGCAAAACAGGCAATCGCCCGAGCATGGCCAGGGCTTGGTGATGACGGTAATGGTCGCCACGCCCGAAGCCGTGCGACGAGGCTTCATCCTCAGCACCTGCAGCAGTTGCCGCTCCAGCTCGGCATCGACATTCCACGCAGCCCACCGGGCCGGCTCCTCACGCTTTACCCGCTGGTAAAACGGCAGCAGGCGACGCTTGGCCAGATCGCGCTTGTCGGCACCCTCACGGCGCGCCTCGGCATGTATCAGTTTGACGAGCGCCTTGTCGTCAACGGTTTCGCCGCGACGCAGGGCCTCGAGTATGTTCAAAATAATCTGTTCCATGCCCCCATTGTAAAGGCAAAGGCGCCGGAGCCCGTCACGGCTCCGGCGCCTCCATCAAACAGCGCAGCTATGGTTTATAGGTCTTCGATAACCGCCCGTCACTCTGAATCAAATGACATGTCGCCCGAACCAACCTCAAAACGATACGTGGCGGACTTATCGCCATTATCGAATTCAAGATTCAAAATGGTCTCGCCGTCGTAGCCAAGCGGAAGGAAATCACTCTCGAAGTCGCCGCTGCCCAAGGTGAGGCTCGCCTTAAAGCCCGTCGAGTTCGGAACCGTCATCTCCACATCGCCCGAGCCCACACTCACGTCCATCGATTTCGCGGGGGCCTGGTAAAGCTCGAACGTCACATCGCCCGAACCGACCTCAGCGCTGAGCGCATCAGTCACGCTGCCCGTAAACTCTACATCTCCCGCACCCAGGAAAAGGTCGAAACCGTCACAGATGACACCGACAATCTGCAGATCACCCGAGCCCACGTGCGCGTTGACTCCCTTCAGATGTTCGGCAACACGGCGCGGCAGCTCGACCGTAACTGAGCGATCGATTGCCTTATCGTCATCACTTCCAAACTGGGAAACCTTGAGCGTCGAGTCCTCGACGGATGCGATGTTTTGCGTCGCGGCCTTGGAGGCATCCATACCCTTGGCAACGCGCCCCCGCTCGATAACACGAGCCTTGTTGCCATCAACAACCTTGACGTCCACCGAAGCCGCATTGATATCGAAATCGAGGTAGCGGAACTCATCGGCATCAAAAGTCGTGCTCGAAAGCTGCTGAGGCCGAGCGGAATAGTTACCGCCATCCAAAAGATCGTCCTCGTCAACCGCATCGTCCATACCAGACAAGCCGGATACAACATCGTCGAGGTCCCACGGGCCATCAAAATGAATCAAAGTCCGCGAAATGCCAAAGACAAGTCCGATGATGAGCACAAACGCTCCGATGCCAACGCCCAAGCGTACCTTGGATTCATGCGAAAGCTTCATCATTCATCACCCTCTTTGGCAATCGGCTCAGCGGTAGTCGCGGTAGCCACGTCAGTATCAACCGGGGCGGAAGCATTCCGAGCCCTAGCCGCCACCGGTGCCGGACCAACCTGAATATCCCCGCGTGCCCAATCACCATCGAGCGCACGCGCCACCCAGTGATAGATGGGAATCGTAAAGAAGATCAGCGCGGCAAAGGGGCCGGCACCAAACAGGAACATCAGCAAAAAGAACAGCAGCCAACACGCGGCCCACTACGGGAACGACTGGAACGGGCCCTTCACCGGAGTCGGGCCAACTGCGCCGCCACTCGTCGCCTGTGCCGTAGCGGCATTGGCGGCCTGCGCACTCCAGCTTGCCGCCTGCGCCGCCTTGGCTGCCGCGTCACTTGCCTGCGTTGCCGCCTCGGTAGCGCGCGCCGCCGCCTCATGGGTGCGGGCGCGCTCTGCCGCCTCGGCCTCGCGCTGACGAGCGCGGTCCTCGTTCTCAAACTCGATATCGTCCTCAATCTCATCGCTCGGATTGAGCAGCTCGTCCAGACTCACACCATAGAGCTTGGCGAGCGAGATCAGGTTC
>CAUDAE010000052.1 GCA_958447445.1 uncultured Collinsella sp. | reverse complement strand
TTTATGCGGACCCGCGGACAGCCCCCCCCATCAAGGAGCGAAAGAATGGACTGCGCTGTCCGGCGCCTGCCCTCGGCGTGTATGCGCATCTCGGTACGTCATCTTGACCCCGCTCGCCCCAGACATTCCTCCCGCTTTTGCGCCACTTTACAGACCGTTCGGTCGTCTGTCCGCACGCGCGGGTATACTCAAAACGATACTTTTCCTATGCAATACGATGCAGGTTTGGCCTGCACGATCCGAAGGGGGCAGTGATGGAGAGGATACTCGGCGTTAATCTCTCTGGCTGGTTTATTCCCGAGCCTTGGGTGACCCCGTCGCTATACGCGGCGACCGGTGCATCCAACGCGGCCGAGCTGCAGGAGGCCATGGGCACCGCCGCCTATAACGAGCGCATGCGCCGTCATTACGAGACGTTTGTGAGTGAGGACGATTTTCGCCGCATGGCGCAGATCGGTCTCAATGCCGTGCGTCTGCCGGTGCCCTGGTATGCCTTTGGTTCGCAGGAGGCCGATGCGTCCTACATCTCGGTTGTCGACTACATCGACCGTGCAATTGAGTGGGCTGCCAAGTACGACATCCGCGTGCTGCTCGATCTGGCGACGGTGCCCGGTGGCCAGGGCGATTCCAACGATTCGCCCACCACGCCGGAGACTGTTGCCGAGTGGCATTCGTCCACCAACGGCCGTCATGTCGCACTCGACGTGCTCGAGCGCTTGGCCGATCGCTACGGCGAGGCCGAGAGCCTGCTGGGCATTGAGCTGCTGGACACGCCGCAGATGAGCGTCCGCAAGAGCCTCTTTACCATGACGGATGGAATTCCGGCCCACTACTTGCGCAATTTCTATCGCGATGCCTACGAGCTCGTCCGTTCGTATATGCCCGAGGATAAGATCGTCGTCTTCTCGTCTTCGGGGCATCCCAGCGAGTGGAAGCATTTTATGCGCGGTGCCAAGTACAAGAACGTCTACATGGACCTTCACCTGTACCATTACCGCGACGAGTACGCGCTCGACATCACGAGCCCCCGCGGGCTGACGACGGCGATTTCGCGTAACAAGCGCGAGCTTAAAGAAGCGATCTCGACAGGGTTCCCCGTGCTGGTGGGCGAATGGTCGGGCGCGGCGATCTTTGCCAACTCGTCGGTTACGCCCGAGGGCCGCAATGCCTACGAGCGCGTGTTTATCGCCAACCAGCTGGCTTCGTTTGCGCCGGCTACCGGTTGGTTCTTCCAAACGTGGAAGACCGAGAAGCGCATTGCAGCATGGGACGCCCGCGCGGCACTCGGTACGCTCGAGCGCGGCATGATTGAATAGGTTGATATGACGCAAAACAGCGCCCATACGGGCAAACTCTATGTGGTCGGCACGCCCATCGGCAACCTGGGCGACCTGTCCCCGCGCGTTGGCGAGGCCTTTGCCGCCGCCGATGCCATCTGCTGCGAAGACACGCGTGTGACGTCAAAGCTGCTGATGCATCTGGGCATTTCCAAGCCGCTTGTCCGTTGCGACGAGAATGTGATCGCCAGTCGCGCCGCCGGCCTGGTCGACCGCCTGCTGGCGGGGGAGACCCTCGCCTTTGCCTCGGACGCCGGCATGCCGAGTGTGTCCGACCCCGGCCAGGCGCTGGTCGAGGCAGCGCGTGAGGCCGATGTGCCCGTCGAAGTTATCCCCGGGCCCTCTGCTTGCGTCACGGCGCTCGTTTCGTCCGGCATTCCCTGCGAGCATTTTTTCTTCGAGGGCTTTTTGGGCCGAAAGCACGGCGACCGCGTGCGCCGTTTGCAGCGCCTTGCCGTAGTGCCCGGCGCGCTCATCTTCTACGAGTCTCCACACCGCATCGTGGCGACGCTCGAGGCCGTGGCGGAGGTCTTTCCCCAGCGTGAGGTTGCCGTCTGCCGCGAACTCACCAAGCTGCACGAGGAGGTCTTGCGCGGGCCTGCTGCCCAGCTCGCCGAGGAGCTGCGTGCTCGCGGCGAGGTAAAGGGCGAGATTGCGCTGGTCATCGCGCCGCCGAGCGAGGATGAGGAGGCCGGTATCGTGCCGGTTGGCGCCGCGGCAGCGGATCCCGACGAGGCCCTGTGCGAGGATATCCGCTCCGCGCTCGAGGAGGGGGAGCCCGCCTCTGCGGTGGCCAAGCGCCTGTCTCAGAAGTATTCGCGCCGCAAGCGCGATGTCTATGCCATGGTGCTCGATATGCAATAGATGGAGGATATCCAGCCCTTGCGCTAGAATCATCCCCTGTATGCAACGTTTTTCTGGAGGACAAACCCCATGGATCAAAGCAAGCCTTCGTTCTTTATCACGACGCCCATCTACTACGTCAACGCCGATCCGCACCTGGGCACGGCTTATTCCACCATCATCGCCGACGTTCAGGCTCGCTATCGCCGCTCCGCCGGCTATAACGTCAAGTTCCTGACCGGTATGGACGAGCACGGCGAGAAGGTCGCCGAGGCCGCAGCCAAGCATGGCATGACGCCGCAGGAGTGGACCGACAGCCAGGCTCCGCACTTCAAGGAGCTTTGGAGCAAGCTCGAGATCTCCAACGACGACTTCATCCGCACCACCGAGCCGCGCCAGCATCATGCCGTGCAGTACCTGTGGGAGCGCATGAAGGAGTCCGGTTACCTGTATAAGGGCAGCTACGACGGCTGGTATTGCGTGCCTGACGAGACCTACTTCACCGATACGCAGGTCCAGAAGGGCGACGAGGAGTACGGCAGCGTCGGCCAGCACCTGTGCCCCGACTGCCACCGTCCGCTTGAGCGCGTGCAGGAGGAGTCCTACTTCTTTAAGCTTTCCGCCTTCCAGGACAAGCTGCTCAAGCTTTACGACGAGCACCCCGACTTTGTCGAGCCTGCGTTCCGCATGAACGAGGTGCGCAGCTTTGTCGAGGGCGGCCTTAACGACCTTTCCGTGAGCCGCACGAGCTTTGACTGGGGCATTCAGGTCCCGTTTGACGAGGGCCACGTGACCTACGTGTGGTTCGATGCGCTGCTCAACTATATGACGGCCGTCGGCTACGGCGTCGACACCGACGAGGCGCGTGCCGAGCTGGCCTATCGTTGGCCCGCGCAGTTCCACATCGTGGGTAAGGACATCATCCGCTTCCACTGCGTCATTTGGCCCGCCATGCTCATGGCCATCGGTGAGGCCCTGCCCGAGCACGTCTTTGCCCACGGCTTCCTGACCGTGCGCAATGCCGAGACCGGCAAGGCCGAAAAGATGTCCAAGAGCCGCGGCAACGCCATCGCTCCGCAGGACGTTATCGACATGCTGGGCGTCGAGGGCTATCGCTATTACTTCATGACCGACGTCGTCCCCGGCACCGACGGTGCCATCAGCTTCGATCGCATGGAGCAGGTCTACAACGCCGACCTGGCCAACAGCTGGGGCAACCTCATTTCGCGTTCGCTCAACATGAGCGGCAAGTACTTTGACGGTTGCGCGCCCGCCAAGCCCGCATCGTTCGATGCGTTCGACAACCCGTTGGCAAAGATTGCCGATGGCCTGGTCGATCGCTACATGGCCAAGATGGACGTGCTCGATTATGGTGGAGCTAAGGACGAGGTCATGGAGCTCATCCATGCCGCCAACCACTACATCGAGGACTCCGAGCCCTGGGCGCTTGCCAAGGACGAGGCCAAGGCTGACGAGCTGGCGTTTGTGATCTACAACCTGCTCGAGGCCATCCGCATTGCCGCTCACCTGCTGATGCCGCTCATGCCCCAGACTTCTGCCGAGGCCCTGCGCCGCCTGTCCTGCGAGGACGAGGCCGCGAGCGACGACCTCAAGGGCATTTGCGCTTGGGGCCTGCTTGCCGGTGGTCAGCCCGTCGAGAAGGGCGAGCCGCTGTTCCCGCGTCTGGGCTAAGCCGCTGCGCGCCATATCGGCAATTTGCTGTTTAGCTGTAAGGGCATGGCCGCAACGGTCCATGCCCTTTTGCTTTACGATGCAGCCACCATGTTAAGGAGGCAACCATGACAACTTCGCCTTTGGCAAACCCCACGGCAACTAGGGAGCTGCTAGAGGAGTTTGGCCTTGCGACCAAGCATCGCCTGGGCCAAAACTTCCTGATCGACAACCATGTGATCGAACGTATCTGTGAGCTCGCTGAGCTTACGGGCGATGAGCGCGTGCTCGAGGTCGGCCCGGGTTGCGGCACGCTGACGTTGGCCCTGCTGCAGGAGGCGGCGTGCGTTACGTCGATTGAGGCCGATCCCGAGCTTGAGCCGGTGCTTGACGCCCACGCCGCCGACTATGCCAACTTCCGCTTTATCATGGGCGATGCGCTCAAGGTGACGCCGGAGCAGATTGAGCATGCCGCCGGTGGTGAACCCACGGTGTTTGTCGCGAATCTGCCCTATAACGTGGCGGCGACGATCATCCTTCAGTTTTTCCAGACGATGCCCGCGCTTATGCGCGCTGTCGTTATGGTGCAAAAGGAAGTTGCAGATCGTATTGGCGCAACGCCGGGCAACAAGACCTATGGCGGCTACACGGCAAAACTCGGCCTGTATGCGCAGGTGACGGGGCGCTTTGAGGTGCCGCCGCGCTGCTTTATGCCGGCGCCGCATGTGGATTCTGCCGTGGTGCGCATCGATCGTGTTGACGGCGTGGTGCCCGAGGGCATCGACCGCGAGTTTGTGGCCCGTGTGATCGATGCCGCGTTTGCTCAGCGCCGCAAGACGATCCGCAACTCCATGAGTGCCAACGGCTTTGCCAAGGACGCGCTCGACGCCGCCTTTGAGGCCTGCGGTATCGCACCTACCACGCGCGCTGAGACGCTCGACGTCGCTGCCTTTGTCCGCTTGGCTCAGGAGCTAATCTATGACGCCTAATGTCGAACTCGTGACGTTTACCAAAAAGAAGAAAACGGTGGCCTGCCCGGTGCCGCTGGCGCCGCTTGCCGATACGCATGCGCACCTGCTCTCATTTTGGAGCAAGGAAGTGCCCGAGACGCTTGAGCGCGCCAAAGCCGCGGGCGTCGACCTGTTGGTGACGATGCTCGACCCCATCGCTGACAAACGCAGCGTGGCGGACTATAGCGACTGGCTGACGCACGAGATTCTGCCGATGCAGGATATTCCACAGATCAAATATCTTGCCGGCGTGCATCCGTATGGCGCACCGGACTATACCGACGACGTTCACGCACAGGTCGTTGCCGCACTCGATGATCCCTTATGCGCCGGTATTGGCGAGATCGGTCTGGACTACCACATGGACTATGACGACGATATCGCGCCGGCGCCCCACGACGTGCAGATCGACTGTATGGCGCGCCAACTCGAGGTCGCCGTACGCCGCAATGTGCCGGTAGAGCTGCATCTGCGTCATGAGGATACGGACGAGGAGCGCACCTCGCATGTAGACGCCTACAACGTGTTGCGCGAGGTCGGCGTGCCCCAGGCCGGTTGCGTGCTGCACTGCTTTGGCGAGGAACGAGCCACGATGGAGCGCTTTGTGGATTTGGGTTGTTACATCGCCTATGGCGGCGCGGCTACCTTTAAGCGCAACGACGACGTGCGCGAGGCATTCGCGGCAACCCCGCTCGACCGTATTTTGTTCGAGACGGATTGTCCCTATATGGCGCCGGAGCCCATTCGCGGTCTTGAGTGCGAGCCTGCAATGATTTCCATCACAGCAAACGCGCTGGTCAACGACCGCGTCGATCGTACCGGCGAGGACGCTGAGGCAATCGCTCGAGCCGCCTGGGAAAATGCCTGCAAACTTTTTCAAAAATAGTTCTTGCGTTCGCGGTGGCGCTCCGTTATTCTAATTCCTGCACGCGGGCGTGGCGGAATTGGCAGACGCGTACGGTTCAGGTCCGTATGGGGGCAACCCCATGAAGGTTCAAGTCCTTTCGCCCGCACCATTGAATGAAAGAGCTCCCAGCAATGGGAGCTTTTTTGTTATGGGCCCATCACAGGGACTTGAACCTGTGAAGGAGCGAGCGTAAAGAAAACGCGGAGCGTTTTTAGCGAGCTGGCGAGGGCGCCGGCAGGCGGCCGAAGCCGGTGCGGATCCGCGAAGCGGATGCGCGGACGTCCTTTCGCCCGCACCATTAAATGAAAGAGCTCCCAGCGATGGGAGCTCTTTTGTTACGGGCCGTTTTTGGCAGATTTGACATATCGATTTCGCGCGGTAGATGCCCCTGTGGTCAAAAAGTGGCAAATATGAGTACTGGCATGAAAATAGAGACATTTCACGAAGCTATTTTTGCTCATTTTACGCAACAGATGTACGCTAATTTGACCCAATCTTGAGACAAAACGAAGTAAATTCGATAGACCTCGGGTTCAAAGAGGCGATTTTGACCCAAATACGCTGTTACTAAACTGGTGACAGTACTCATATTTGGCCTTTTTTGACCACGGGTCCTCTTGTTGGTGTCACACAGCTGCTTCGTGCGGGTATCCTAGTCCCAACGCGTGCCTATCAGAGGAGAAACCATGCTGTTGTCCGGTATCATCGCTACCCTTACGAGCCTTCTACTTCCCATCATCATTTTGTTGCTACTGCTCCCCAACGCCTGCTATGTCGTTGAACAGCAGCATGCTGTGATCATCGAGCGTCTGGGCAAGTTCAACCGCATCGTCAACGCGGGCTTCCACATGAAGGTGCCCGTGATCGACCGCAAAGCCGCCACGGTGAGTCTGCGCACCATGAAAAACGGTTTTGGCATCGACGTTAAGACCCAAGACAACGTGACTATCGGCCTTGAGGTCTCTGCTCAGTACCACGTGAGCTATGACATGGGCGCCGGCCCGGCAGATTCGGGCATCTACAAGAGCTACTACATGCTGCAGGAGCCCGTCGACCAAATGCGTGACTTCATCACCGATGCCCTGCGCTCTTCCATCCCCGTCTACACGCTCGATGAGGTCTTTGCCAAAAAAGACGATATCGCCAAGGACGTCAACGCCACCGTGTCCGAGCAGATGGCCGCCTACGGCTTCACCCTCGTGTCGACACTTATCACCAAGATCGCGCTGCCGACCGAGGTCGAGAACTCCATGAACGACATCAACGCCGCCCAGCGTAAGCGCGCTGCTGCGCAGGAGCTCGCCGAGGCCGACCGCATCAAGCGCGTTACCGAGGCGACCGCCGAGGCCGAGGCAATGGAAAAGGCGGGCGAGGGCATCGCCAACCAGCGCAAAGCCATCGCGCTGGGCATCAAGGACTCGCTCGAGATTATCCAGGAGACGGGCGTCGGCAACGATGAGGCCAACCAGCTGTTCATGTTTACGCAGTGGTCCGAGATGATGACGGAGTTCGCTCGCACGGGCAAAACCTCGACGGTCGTGCTGCCGAGCGATTTCTCACAGTCGGCCTCGATGTTCGAGCAGATGCTGACCGCCGGCAAAGTTCAGAACGAGTCGAAGGAGTAAACGCGCGTGAAATATACCGTTGTTTGCGTTGGTAAGCTCAAAGAGCGCTTTTGGAAGGACGCGTGCGCCGAATACACCAAACGCCTAGGCGCCTATGCCAAGGTAGATATGCGCGAGGTTGCCGATATCGATCCGGCCAAGGCGGGCGGTGTGGATGCCGCGCGTAACAAAGAAGGCGCGGCGATTCTTGCTGCCCTGCCACCGCGGGCACATGTGATTCTGCTGGCTATCGAGGGCAAGGAGCGTTCGAGCGAGGAGTTCTCGACCCGTCTCGATGACCTCATGCTGCGAGGCAACAGCGACATCGCTTTTGTAATCGGCGGATCGGACGGCGTGAGCGATGCCGTGCGCGCCCGCGCCGACGAGATGCTCAGCTTTGGACGCATTACCTTGCCACACAACCTGGCGCGCGTGGTGCTGCTGGAGCAGATCTACCGCGCCTGCAAGATTAGCCGTGACGAGCCGTATCACAAGTAGGTCGGCAATACGAAACAATGGCGTGGGACAATGACTTTCGTTTTGAGGAACGCATCTGAGAGGACTGTGTGATATGAAGATCGGATTTGTCGGTTTTGGCAATATGGCGAGCGCTATGGCAGATGGCTGGATTGCCGCCGGCGTGGCCGCGGGCGACATGTGCGCTTGCGCAGGCTGCTACGATGCTCTGGTTGAGCGTTGCGAGGCGCGGGGCATGGCTGCCTGCCACGATGCGGCGGAGGTTGTTGCCGCGTCCGATATCGTGGTTGCGGCGGTCAAGCCGTACATGATTGAGAAGGTCTTCGCTCCACTCAAGGATGCGCTTGCCGACAAGGTCGTCCTTTCGGTCGCCTGGACCTGGGATAGTGCCAAGTGGGAACAGGTCCTGCCAGGTGTCGCTCATATCTCGACGGTGCCCAACACGCCGGTTTCGGTGGGCGAGGGCGTTATCGCCTGCGAGAAGGCTTCCACACTTAGCGATGAGCAGCGTGTCACGGTGCTCGGTCTGCTCGGAAAGCTTGGCACGGTGGTCGAGCTCGATTCGAGCCTGCTGTTTGTGGGCGGTACCGTGGGCGGTTGCGCCCCGGCGTTTGTCGCCATGGCGATCGAGGCTCTGGGCGATGCGGCTGTCAAACACGGTATTCCGCGCACCGATGCCTATCGCATTGTGAGCCAGATGGTGCTGGGTACGGCAAAGTTGCAGCTTGCAACCGGTCAGCATCCCGCAGCGATGAAGGATGCCGTGTGCTCGCCCGGCGGTGCTACCATCAAGGGCGTCGTCGCGCTCGAGGATGCCGGCATGCGCAGCGCCCTCGTCAAGGCCATCGACGCTACTCTCCAGTAAACTGGCCAATAAGGGACAGGTTTATTTTGGCAGGGTTTTCCTGCGGTTCTGTACCTTGAGCAAAAAGCGTCCCGCAACTGGCTCAATTCCAGTTGCGGGACGCTTGCGTTTGCCCAGATAAAACCGACCAGAAATAACCTGTCCTTTTTGGCAGGTTAGTCCCAGAAGCTGTCTTCTTCGTCCTCGGACTTGGGGCCACGGTCGACATACATCTTATGGGTGCGCTTCTCCATCACAAAGGCAAGAATCGCAAATAGCAGGATGCCGCCGGCGAAAAGGATGGCAAAACCGGTGCGGGTGCCAAACAAAAAGGAAAAAACTGCGTCCATTGGGTGCCTTCTTGCGTAGTTGAGTTGGGTCGTAAACGCTCATAAGTATATACTTGCCCATACATGTACAAGGTTGCAACCTAAATGGAATGTATATCGCCGGAGGATCTAATGCTTGATATCAAGTTTGTTCGCGAGAACCCCGATGCCATCGATACCGCCATGGCAAATCGCCAAACGTCTTGGGATCGCGAGAAGTTCTTTGAACTCGACGACGAGCGCCGTGCCGTCATCACCGAGGTCGAGGAGCTCCAGGCCACGCGTAACGCCGAGTCCAAGAAGATTGGCGCCCTGATGAAGGAGGGCAAGAAGGACGAGGCCGAGGCCGCCAAGGAGGCCGTGCGCGCCGTCAACGAGAAGATCGACGGTCTGGCCGAGCGCCGTACCGCTCTTGAGCAGGAGCAGTACGACTTCATGTCTCACCTGCCCAACATTCCGTGCGAGGCTACCCCGTACGGTAAGGACGAGGACGAGAACATCGAGCGTCGCCGCTGGGGCACCCCGCGCGAGTTCGACTTCGACTTTAAGCCGCACTGGGATCTGGGTACCGATCTGGACATCCTCGACTTCGAGCGCGGCAACAAGCTCTCCGGTAGCCGCTTCACCGTTCTCGGTGGTCGCCGTATCATTAAAAAAAAAACCCTTATCAACTTCTTCCTGGACACGCACACGAGCCGTGGCTTCAAGGAGTGGTGGCCTCCCATCGTCGTCAAGCGTCAGACCATGTTCGGTACGGGCCAGCTGCCTAAGTTCGAGGACGACGCCTATCACGTCTCGGGCGACAACTTCCTGATCCCTACCGCCGAGGTCGTACTGACTAACCTGCACGCCGGTGAGGTTCTGGACGCCGATACCCTGCCGCGCCGCTACACTGCCTTCACCCCTTGCTTCCGCGAGGAGGCCGGTTCCGCCGGTCGCGACACCCGCGGCATCATTCGCCAGCACGAGTTCGACAAGGTCGAGATGGTCAAGTTTGCCAAGCCGGAGGAGTCCGACGAGGAGCTCGAGAGCATGACCGCCGAGGCCGAGTACCTGCTGCAGCAGCTGGGCCTGCCGTATCGCGTGATTAGCCTGTGCACCGGCGACCTGGGCTTCTCTGCCCGTCAGACCTACGACGTCGAGGTTTGGCTGCCGAGCTACAACGCCTACAAGGAGATCAGCTCCTGCTCCAATTGCGGCGACTTCCAGGCCCGTCGTGCCAACATCAAGTATCGCGACCCCGAGAACTTCAAGGGCTCGCGCTACCTGCACACTCTTAACGGTTCCGGCCTGCCGGCTGGTCGTACCATGGCTGCCATTCTGGAGAACTACCAGAACGCCGACGGCACCATCACGATCCCCGAGGTTCTGCGTCCCTACATGGGCGGCCTCGAGAAGATCGAGCCGGTCGCGTAAGCTAGCTGCATAGGCGATTTGCGAGGGCGCTCCTTTTAGGGGCGCCCTTTTTGTGTACGGCTATACCATGCCGTGCGGACAGCTCGATAGAAAACACACGAACAAACGTTCTGTATACAGCCATTTACCTGCTATGCTTTTGCTAACTAAGAGCAAGAGAAAGGGGATGTGATGGAGCTGTTTGATGATCGGGTGGTTTTGTTTGAGAGCGACGAGGGTGGGGAGTACCTGCTTGTAACGTGTGAGCCGTCGGGTATGGGTGGCTTGGTGGTTCGGCAGACGAGTGAGGGGCCATTGACGCAATGGTGCTATGAGGAGTCGCCGCATGTGGTCGAGACGTTTGTGGCGCATGAGGCGCTTGTTGTCCTTGAGCACTTCTATGGCGTTGGAACTTCTAATCAGGTGGCCCGAATGCTGAGCATTTCGTTTGCCGACTACGACTGTGCCCAACGGGTACGGTCGCTTCTGGGGGAGCTCGGCGTCGGGTTCGATGTGATCGAAAAGCCAATCGATCGCACGAAAAGCGCTGATGCTCGTGGTGCAGCGTGACAAATTGCGGCCCGCGCGAAAAAAGTTTGAGATTTTGCTTGACTCTAATGAACTAAAGTGGTTTTATATGTCTTGCGCTGCGGCGTTACCTCAGCTGGATAGAGGGTCTGACTACGAATCAGAACGTCATAGGTTCGAATCCTATACGCCGCACCAATCGAACTTAAAGCCTCCGGCAACGGGGGCTTTTCTTTTACGTAAACACTGCATGGATTCGAACCTCGGTCGAGGCGCGAGCGTGAAGCGGACGCGGAGCGTCCGTAGCGAGCGGGCGAGCGCGCCGGCAGGCGGGCGAAGCCGGTGCGGATCCGCATGGCAACTTAATCAGCGCTTCGAAAAAAAATTCTAAATTGTTGCTTGACCCATCGAGGGCTCGCGTGCATAATAATCCATGCGTTGCGGCGTTACCTCAGCTGGATAGAGGGTCTGACTACGAATCAGAACGTCATAGGTTCGAATCCTATACGCCGCACCAATTGAGCTTTAAAGCCTCCGGCAACGGAGGCTTTTCCTTTACGGGGGCATTGCGGAGATTCGAACCTCGGTCGAGGCGCGAGCGTCAAGAAAACGCGGAGCGTTTTTAGCGAGCGGGCGAGTCCGCCGGCAGGCGGGCGAAGCCGGTGCGGATCCGCGCAGCGGATGCGCGGAATCCTATACGCCGCACCAATTGAATTTAAAGCCTCCGGAAACGGGGGCTTTTCTTATATCGCGATGCACCGAAGATCGTGCCAAGCCCTCCAAATGAGTAAAAATCAAATTGGTTGATTTTCAATCTCAACGCAACAGCCTGAACGGACTCCGCGTTTCCGCAG
>CAUDAE010000051.1 GCA_958447445.1 uncultured Collinsella sp. | reverse complement strand
TCGACACCGCCGAGTTCGCGATCCCCGGCCTTGACGACGAGTTCCGCGTCATCGTGTCCCCGTGGATCCTCTCCTCGCTGATCACCGATCGCCTTGCCGCTTACTACGAGACGGTCACCAAGCACAACCTCAACTACCGTCGTTACTATCACCAGTTCGATTACTAAGAGCAAATAACGTTTGTGTAATTGGGCCTCGCTCCTATATGGAACGGGGCCCCGTTTGGGTTGGAGAGTAATTATGAGCTACCCCCAGCTTGCCGTTATGAATATCAGCCATCGCTACTTTGATCTTGAGGAGTTCTTTTCTTCGGCGTCGGCTTCGGGCTACACGTGTTGCGAGCTTTGGACCGGGGCGATGCATCTGTATGTCGATTGCCATGGATACGATTCGCTCGAGCGGGTACGGGAGCTGTCGCAGCGGTATGGGGTTCGGATTGTGGGACTTTGTCCCGAACAGAACAACCCCAAGCCGTGGAATATCGCGGCGCGCGGGAATGAGGCGCGTGCCCGCACGCTCGCGTACTTTAAGAACGTTGTAGATATCGCGGCGGAACTTGGAGCCGAGCAGGTCATGGTCTCGAGCGGCTGGGCATTTTTGAACGAGCCGATCGAGGGCGCGTGGGGTCGCAGCGCCTCGATGCTGCGTGCGATTGCCGAGCATGCGGGAGAGCGCGGCGTGCGACTGGTGCTCGAGGCCCTACAGCCGGTTGAGTCGATGATCGTGAACTCGGCGGCCGATACGAAGCGCATGATCGAGGCAGTTGATCATCCGGCACTTAAGGCGTGTCTGGATATGGGCGCTATGGCGGTGGCGGGGGATACCATCGACGATTATTTCGATCTACTTGGCGATGATGTCGCCCACGTGCATTTTGTCGATGTTGCGGCAGATGGCACGACGCATCTTGCCTGGGGTGACGGCAACCGCGATATGCGCGCCGACCTGGACAGGCTGGTGGCGCGCGGCTATCGCGGAGTTGTTTCGGCCGAGACCTATGACTGGCGCTATTTTGCCAATCCTGCGGCGGCCGACGCTCAGGTTATGGCGGAGTACCGTCGTGCGATTGGCGCCTAGGTGGGGTTGGGTTGCGGCAATCTGCCCTATGTTTCCAAATGAATACGGCGTGAGCGGCTGCGACGGATTTTCCCCGCAAACACTCTAGTATGCTAAAGTACCCAGAAGACCGGCGGAGCTATGCCGGTCTTCTGTTCTATATGAAACACAGCATGAGGAGGCTCACCAGATGACGGCCACACCGTGGGGATTCCGGGACATATTGCCCGAGGAGGCTCAGGCACGCGAGGAGATCGCATGTACGGTGAAGGGCTGCTTTAGGGAGCATCATTACCTTCCGGTCGAGACGCCGCTGCTCGAGGACAAGGGTTCACTCGAGGAAGGCGGCCGCATTGCGGACACGCCGTTTAAGCTCTTTGATGACGACGGTCGCCTGCTGGTGGTCCGTCCCGACAACACGCTGCCGATCGTGCGCCTGGTTTCGACCCGCATGCGCGCGGCCGACCTGCCCCTGCGCCTTCGCTACGAGGCGCCGGTGGTTCGCGAGTGTCAGCGCAATGCCGGCGGCTCGCGTCAGTTTACGCAACTGGGTTTTGAGCTTATCGGTGCGGGCGATACCGCGGGCGATGTCGAGATCGTCTCGCTCGTGGCCGAGGCGGTGCGCAAGCTGGCACTTCCCGATGCGCGCATTATCGCAGGTAGCGTGCGTCCGTTTAAGGAGCTGCTCGCGGCGTGCGAGGATCGCGAGCTGGCCGCCGAGGCCCTGCGCTGCGTGCACGCCAACGACTTTGTGGGCCTCGATGCCCGCGTGGCGGCAAGCACCGAGTCCGATGCCGTCAAGGCCGCCATTAGCGAGCTGCCGCGTTTGCACGGCGGTGCCGAGGTGCTCGACCGCGTGGACGCGCTGCTGGAGGCCGCCGGTATTGTCGCGCCGCTGACGCGCGAGCTGCGTGCCCTGGTCGAGGGCCTGGCACCCGAGGACGCCCAGGTGCTGTCGTTCGACTTCTCCATCATGAACTCTTTCGATTACTACACGGGCCTGGTCTTTAAGGCCTATGCTGGCGGCCTGCCCGATCCGGTCGGTTCGGGCGGTCGCTACGACTCCATCTTTACCGGCGCATTTGGCGACGGTATCGAGGTGCCGGCGGCGGGCTTCGCCTTTTCGCTCGAGCGCCTGGAGGCCGCGCGCACCTCGGCCGAGGATGCCGCTTCCGATGGCGATCACGCCGCGGGCCGTGGCGCCGAGGGCCCGCTGCGCATCGCTGTGCCCAAGGGCTCGCTTAAGGCCGATACGCTCGACGTGCTCGAGGCCGCGGGCCTGGACGTCTCTGAGCTGCGTGACCCCGGCCGTCATCTAATCGTGCGCGGCCGCGACACGCGTGCCGACGAGGGCACGGTCGGCGATATCGAGTTTGTCATCGTGCGCCCCAGCGATGCGCCCGCCTTTGTGGGCTGTGGCGGTGCCGACTGCGGCATCTGCGGTTGGGACTCGCTTATCGAGGCCGACCTCAACCTGCTGCAGCTGGTCGATCTGGGCTACGGCCTGTGCACGTTTATCGAGGCGGAGCCCGCGTGGCGCGCCGGCCAGGCCGATCGCAACTATGCCCGCCGTGGGTCGCTTCGCGTGGCCACCAAGTATCCGCGCATCGCGAGTGCCTGGTATGCCGAGCGCGGTGTGAACGCCGATATCGTCTCGCTACACGGTAACATCGAGCTGGGCCCCATCGTCGGTATGACCGACCGTATCGTGGATATTACCGCCACGGGCGCCACGCTGCGCGATAACGACCTGGTCATCACCGGCCGCATCATGGACTGCACGGCCCGCTTCTTCGTCAACCCGGGTGCTGCGCGCCTTGATCCGCGCGTGCGCAATCTGGCAGATCGCTTGGCGGCGGCCGTGAAGGACAAGCATTTTGAGCCCGTCGCGGGCTCGGCACAATAGCGCGAGCACGCACGGGCGCCCCAACGTACGGGCTGCGGTCCGATTGGCGCCGCCGCCCGGTCTCTCGTTTTTCGAACACAACCTCGATCGATAGGGGATACCGATATGAAGACTATCAAGCTTGCTCCCGGTGAGCGCCTCGTTACCAACCAGCTCAACCGCAAGGGCGTGCTGCCGCAAAACATCGTTGACGCCGCCCGCGATATCGTGGCTAACGTGCGTGCCAACGGCGATGCCGCGGTGCGCGATTACTGCCAGCGTTTTGACGGTGTTGAGCTACAGAGCTTCCGCTTGCCGCAAGAGCAGATCGATGCCGCGCTCGAAGGCCTCGATCCCGCTTTTGTCGCGGCGCTCGCGAAGGCCGCGCGCCAGATTCGTGAGTTCCACCAGCGCGAGGTCGAGCAGAGCTGGTTTACCACGCGCCCGGACGGCACGATGCTCGGCGTTAAGGTAACCCCGCTCGCGGCGGCCGGCATCTATGTACCGGGCGGCCGCGCGCAATATCCCTCCACCGTGCTCATGAACGCCATTCCCGCCAAGGTTGCCGGCGTCAAGCGTGTGGTCATGGTGACCCCGCCGCAAAAGGACGGCCTGATCAGCCCCTACACGCTCGCCGCGGCAAAACTCGGCGGCGTGGACGAAATCTATATGGTGGGCGGCGCTCAGGCCGTGGCCGCGCTGGCGTACGGTACCGAGACCATTCCGCGTGTCGATAAAATCACCGGTCCGGGCAACGCTTTTGTTGCCGCTGCCAAGCAGATCGTCTCGGGCGATGTGGGAATCGACATGGTCGCTGGCCCGTCCGAGGTCTGCGTGCTGGCCGATGCCACGGCCAAGCCTATGGTGGTCGCGGCAGACCTGATGGCTCAGGCCGAGCACGATCCACTGGCAGCCTGCTATCTGGTGACTTGCGACGAGCAGTTTGCGCGCGAGGTCGAGGCCGGCATCGACATCCTGGTGGCGCAGTCGCCGCGTGCCGAGATCACGCGCGCCTCGCTCGACAACGAGGGCACCATCGTGGTGGCCGCCGACATGGACGCTGCCGTCGAGGCCGTGAACACCGTGGCGCCCGAGCACCTTGAGCTGCACTGCAAGGACGCAATGGGCCTGCTTGGCGGCATTCGCAACGCCGGCGCCATCTTTGTGGGCGCTTGGAGCTCCGAGCCGCTTGGCGATTATGTTGCTGGCCCCAACCACACGCTGCCGACCGGCGGCACGGCCATGTTCTCCAACCCGCTTTCGGTCGAAGAGTTCGTTAAGCGCTCGAGCGTCATTTGCTATACGCCCGAGGGTCTGCTCTCCGACGCTCCCGCCACACAACGTCTGGCCGAGGCCGAGGGCCTGTGGGCGCACGCGCTCTCTGCCGCCCTGCGTCGTCGCGTGCTGGAGCAGGGCGAGGATGCCGTGAGTGCCGAGTCGCTGGCTGCGGCCGACCTGACCAAGGTCGCCTGGCCGGGCGACGCCGTGGCGACGGTTACCGAGGGCGTGGACCTGGCGGCAGCTGCGGGTGGTGCCGCTGGCGCGACCGGCGAGGAGGCCTAATATGGCCGAGCTGACGCCCCGCATGAAGGAGCTCGTCCAGCCCTACTTGGCCGGCATTGAGCCCTACGATCCCAACTTTACGCCCACGCGCATCAACCTTTCGGCCAACGAGAACACCTATCCCGTGCCGGCCGGCGTGCGCGAAGCGGTCGACGCCGCCCTGGCTGCTACACCGCTCAACCGCTATCCCGATCCCATGTCCTGTGACCTGCGCGACGAGCTTGCCGCTTGGCATGGCGTGGCTCGCGAGAATATCTGCGTGGGCAACGGCGGCGACGAGCTGCTCTATAACTACCTGCTGGCGTTTGGCGGCGCGGGCCGGACCCTGCTCAACTGCCCGCCGTGCTTCAGCGAGTATGCGTTCTTTGCATCGCTCTGTCAGACCGAGGTGCGCGACGTGTGGCGCGACCCGGCGACCTTTGAGCTCGACCAGGCGGCGGTGCTTGCGGCGGCTCCCGAGTGCGATCTGGCGATCGTGACCTCGCCCAACAATCCCACGGGTGACGTGGCGCCGCTCGACTTTGTCGCGGCACTGTGCGATGCGTGCCCCGGCATGGTGATGGTCGACGAGGCCTACGTTGAGTTTGCGGACGATTCGTTTGGCGCGGCTACCACGGCGCAGGGGCTTATCGCCGAGCATCCCAACCTGGTGATTCTGCATACGCTGTCCAAGGCGTTTGGCGCCGCCGGCACGCGTCTGGGCTATGTGATCGCGGCGCCCGAGGTCATCGACGTGTTCGCGGCGATTCGCCAGATCTATTCGGTCAACGTGCTGAGCCAGGCGGCGGCGCTTGCCTGCGTGCGTGCCCGCGATGCGTATGCGCCTGTGGTGGCACAGGTCGCATCCGAGCGCGAGTGCGAGTTGTGCGCCCTGCGTGCAATGGCTGCCGAGGGCATGCCCGTGGAGGCATGGCCGAGCGCGGCGAACTTTGTGCTCGTGCGTACGTCGCATGCCACGCGCGTGCGCGAGCGTCTGCGCGACGAGTATTCGATTTTGGTGCGCGACTTTAGCTACGCGCCGGGGCTCGCGGACTGCCTGCGCATTACCGTGGGCACCCCGCGGGAAAACGACGAGGTGCTGGCTGCGTTTGCCGCGCTGGTGAAGGAGGAGATGTAGATGGACCGCTATGCCGAGGTGACCCGCAAGACGGGCGAGACCGACATTGTCGTAAAGCTCGACCTGGATGGAAGCGGCGCGTGCGATATCTCGACCGGCGTGCCGTTTTTCGACCACATACTCAACGCCTTTGGCCGCCATGGCCTGTTTGATCTGACGGTACACGCGGTGGGCGACGTGGAGGTCGATGCACACCACACCGTCGAGGACACGGGCATTGTGCTGGGCGAGGCGTTCTGCCAGGCGCTGGGCGACAAGGCAGGCATCACACGCTTTGCCGACGCGGCGATCGCCATGGATGAGACGCTTGTGATGGCCACCGTTGACATCTCGGGTCGCGGGCAGGCCTACTGCGAGCTGCCCGTGCCGACCGAGCGCGTGGGCACCTTCGATACCGAGCTGGCCGTCGAGTTCTTCTACGCCTTTGCGCGCGACGCCAAGCTCACGCTGCACGTGCGCGAGCTGGCGGGCGGCAACTCGCACCACATTATCGAGGCCGCCTTTAAGGCCGTGGGCCGCACGATGCGTCACGCCTGCGAGCTCGATCCCCGCGTGCAGGGCATCCCCAGCACCAAGGGCTCACTGTAACCGTCACAAGGGTAAAACCACCACAAAGGGGACAGGCACCTTCGTGGTGGTTTTGGATGATGAGAAGTGGAGGGGTCGCGTGGGCGAACCGAAGATCGTGGTGGTCGACTACCACAAGGGCAACTTGTCGAGCGTCGTGCGCGGGCTTGCGCGCGCCGGTGCCGCCGCCTGCACGTCGGACGACCCGGAGCAGATCCGTAACGCCGACGGCCTGGTCATCCCGGGCGTGGGTGCGTTCTACGACGCGATTGCCTTTATGCGCGAGGGCGGCGAGGCGGACGCGGTGCTCGATGCCGTCGCCGCCGGAACTCCGCTGCTCGGCATCTGCCTGGGCCTTCAGCTGTTTTTTGAGCGCGGCAACGAGGGCGTGCCGGCGGACGAGGGTGCGGACGCGGACGACGATGCCTCCGAGCAGGCCGGTGGCTCCTGGGTCGATGGCCTGGGCATCATGCGCGGCTCGTGCACGCGCCTGGAGTCGAGCCGACTGAAGGTGCCGCATGTGGGTTGGGATCAGGTGCACATGACGCCCGCCGGTGCGGCCGATCCACTGCTTGCCGGTTTTGCCGAGGGTGCCAACATGTACTTCACCCACAGCTACGCGGTGGCAGACGACGCCGATGCCGTCGATGTGCTGGCGCGCACGCACTACACACGGAGCTTCCCGTGCATCGTGCGCCACGGCAACGTGTGGGGCTGCCAGTTCCATCCCGAGAAATCTTCTGCGCTGGGTCAGCGCATCCTTAAGAACTTCGTCAACATCGTCGAGGAGGCCGGCCGATGATCCTGTTTCCCGCAATCGATTTGATCGGCGGCAAGGTCGTGCGCCTGGAGCGCGGCGACCGCAGCCGCTGCAAGGTATATTCCGACGACCCCGTGGCCGTTGCCCGCTCCTTTGCCGAGCAGGGCGCAAGCTGGGTGCACGTCGTCGACCTGTCCGCTGCCTTTGGCGAGGACGAGGACGCGTGCGCTGCCAACTCGGCAGCGATCGAGGCCATCTGCGGCGTCGACGGTCTGTCCGTGGACGTGGGCGGCGGCGTTCGCTCGCTTGCACGCATCGACGAGCTGGCTGGCTACGGTGCTCGCCGCATTGCGCTGGGCACGGTGCTCGTGACCGAGCCGGGATTTGCCGAGGTGGCGGCCCAAGGCTTTGGCGAGCTGCTGGTGGCAGATATCGCCGCGCGCGACGGCCAGGTCAAGGTGAACGGCTGGCGTGACGGCGCGGGCGTGGCGCTCGACGATGCCGTGGCGCAGCTTTCCGAGCTGGGCTTTAAACATCTGGTCTATACCGATATTGCGCGCGATGGCATGCAGACGGGTATCGATGTGGCGGCGTATCGCCATGTGGCTGAGGTAGCGGGCTTTCCCGTCGTGGCTTCGGGCGGTATCTCGACGCTCGACGACATCCGCGCGCTGGCCGCGGTGGGTGAGGGCGCGATTGAAGGTGCCATTACCGGTCGTGCGCTCTACGAGGGCAACTTTACGCTGGCCCAGGCGCTGGCCGCCGCCCGAGGGGAGGAGTAGCCCATGCTTACCAAACGCGTGATTCCCTGTCTGGATGTTAAGGACGGCCGCGTGGTCAAGGGCGTCAACTTTGTGAGCCTGCGCGATGCGGGCGACCCGGTGGAGCTGGCCCGCGCCTACGACCGCGAGGGTGCGGACGAGGTCGTATTTTTGGACATTACCGCGACGAGCGACAACCGAGCGACGACCATCGAGATGGCGGCGCATGCGGCCGAGGAGCTCGCTATTCCCTATACCGTGGGCGGCGGCTTTCGCGACCTGGCGGGCATGCGAACCATGGTTGCCGCCGGCGCCGACAAGGTGTCGCTTAACTCTGCCGCCGTGCGCGATCCGTCGTTGATCAGCCAGGCCGCCGCGGCGTTTGGCAGCCAGGCCGTGGTCGTGGCGATCGATGCCAAGCGCGTCGGTTTTCCCGGCGCATCCGGTGCCGACAAGTGGGAGGTCTTTACCGCAGGGGGTCGCAACGCTGCGGGTATCGACGCGGTGGCGTGGGCCGAGGAGGCGGCTCGTCGCGGCGCCGGCGAAGTCCTGCTCACCAGCATGGATCGCGACGGTACCAAGGCCGGCTTTGACCTGGCACTCACCCGTGCCGTGGCGCGCGCGGTGCCGATTCCCGTCATCGCGAGCGGCGGCGTGGGTACGCTCGAGCATTTTGCCGAGGGCGTGATCGAGGGCGAGGCCGATGCCGTGCTGGCAGCCAGCGTCTTTCACTTTGGGACGTTCAGCATTCGCGAAGTCAAAGAGTATATGGCCTCTCAAGGTATTCCTGTGAGGCTGGACTTCTAATGCTGCGGCTTGCCCAGGCACCCGACCTTCCGGCTCCAACCCTCCTCGCGTACTTAAGTACGCGTCGTCGGGCTTGTCGCTCGGAATCTCGGGCACCTGGACAACCCTCGCCGACCTGCGAAGTTTGAATTTGGGGAGAGAAATGGAAGAGATAACCGATCCTTCAAAGCTTACATACGACGCCAAGGGACTGATTCCTTGTGTGGTTCAGCAGTACGACACTGGCGAGGTGCTTATGGTTGCTTGGATGAACGAGGAATCAGTGGGGCTGACGCTCAAGACCGGTACCACGTGGTTTTGGAGCCGTAGCCGTCAGGAGCTCTGGAACAAGGGCGCGACGAGCGGCAATATGCAGGAGGTCAAGGAGCTCTGGGCCGACTGCGATAGCGATACGCTGCTGGTCAAGGTCGACTCGCCGGGTCCGGCCTGCCATACCGGCAACCGTACTTGCTTCTTTAAGAAACTCGCGTAGGGCGGGCGCTCGATTAGACGCTCGGCCACCAGAAAGGATTGAACTATGGGTGTGCGCACCGCAAACGTTCAGGATGGAAATATCGGAGAGACGCTGACAAGTCTGGCCGAGGTGATTCACGGTCGTCGTGATGCATCGCCGCAGGAGAGCTATACCGCGCGTCTGCTGACCGACGTCGAGGACGAGCTGCTCAAGAAGCTTGCCGAGGAGGCGAGCGAGGTGATCATGGCCTGCAAGGATAACGATCACGATCACATCCGCTACGAGGCTGGCGACCTGATCTACCACCTGCTCGTGACGCTCGAGCGCTACGGCATCACCCTCGACGAACTGGCCGGCGAACTCAACGCGCGCCGCCACTAGTCATTGGGGACGTTCTTAAACGACTAGTCGTTTGGGACAGTCTTTGTTGGTGTAACGGGGTCATGGAAGTTGCGGTGAAATAGGGACTGTTTAAGCGCTTCATCAGGCAAAACAATCCCTATTCCACCGCAACTTATGAAGGGATGGCTAGTCGAGGGGTGTGGGTTCCCATTCGCCGTTGGGGTGGGGGATGTCGAAGGTTCGGTAGCCGCAGTCGTAAGCGTGGGCCTGGGCCTCGCGGATGTTCCAGCAGATGTCGCAGGCGCGGTGTGCGTCCGAGCCAAAGGTGATGGGTACCTCGGCGTGGGCGAAGCAACGCAATAGCCCGGTCGCGGGATAGTAATCGTCGAGCCCCTTGCGCGGCGCGGCGGTCGAGACCTCAACGCGGCGGCCTGTGTCGTGAGCGCACTCGGCCATCTGCCCCCAGAACGGCGTCGGGTCAAAGTCGGGCGCAAAGCCTTCCTTCGAAAAGCGCATGACCAGGTCGGGATGGGCCATTACGTCAAAGTTGAGTGAGCTTTCGCAGGCGCGGCACCAGTCGTCGACGTAGCGCTCCCACACGCCGTGTACCCCCAGGTTTTCCCAAACATGCAGGTTGGTGTCATCATCGATCCAGCCGCAGCGCGAATCGGGTGTATCGGGGCGAGCGACGTCTTCCGTTCCCGCCGCACCCGCGGCACCGGCCATGATATCGCCCGGATAGCCAATCCAGTGCACACTGCCCAAGCGCACTATGGCACTCGCGGACCAGCGCTCAACCAGAGGCTCGCAACCTTCGTACCAATCGCATTCAAAGCCATAGATAAGCTCGAGCTCCGGCGTGATCTGCGCGGCGAGCTTGCGGGCGTCCTCAAAGGCCAGACGATGTGCCGTCAGGTCACCCTCGACAACCTGTACTTCGCAGTTGGCGTCCATGCTGACGGGCAGGGTGAGGTGATCGGTCGAGACCATGACGCGGCAACCGGCCGCAGCAGCGGCGCGAACGTTGTCCTCAAACGAGGCATGTCCGTCCGAAAACGAGGTGTGGGTGTGGCAATCGACCAGCGGGCATGCGGGCATGGCGACTCCTTTGCATTTGGCGAATCCGCTCCATTGTAATGTTGCAGCTCTCAACACGCCGCGCGCGCCGGAGCTCGAAATCGATTGGAAAGGCTGCGCGACGCGCGGTGCGGCCTCGCTTGCGCTCTCAAAACATGTACATCAGCCTCCAAAAGCTGCAGAAAATGACATGTTTGGAGGCTGATGTATATGTTTGGATAGGGGCGAGGGCGGCGACGGACGAAAGTCACGCCTGTGCCACGTCCGATGTGCTAGCGTTTGGATGAACAAAACGAGCCCGTGCGGAAAGGAGTCGGACCGTATGCCATGCGATAGCACATCCCCGCTGTCCCGCGAGACCGATGCACCCGAAACCATCGTCAAGTTGGAATGCGATATCGACGACGCATCGCCCGAGGTGCTCGCCTACGCCGCCGACCGCCTGCGCGAGGCGGGTGCGCGCGAGGTGCACTGGCTGCCCCTCTACTGCAAAAAAGGCCGCCCCGGTTGGCAGCTGCAAGTGATTTGCTCGCATGAGGATATCGAACGCCTGCAGACGATTATCTTTTTGGAAACCACGACCAACGGCATCCGTCGCCAGGTTATGGAGCGCGTTTGCCTGCCACGCCGCTTTGAGCAGGTGACGACGCCGTGGGGCGAGGTGTCCGTTAAAGTGGCAACCCTGCCCGACGGCAGCGAGCGTGCAGCGCCCGAGTACGAGGACTGCGCCCGTCTCGCCCGCGAGCACAATGTGCCGCTCCAGCGCGTGATGCAGGCGGCACAAGCCGTGGCACTGCGATTTGAGTGACACAGGCCAACGACGCGCTGCACCAATCCTATTAACCCCACCGAAAGGACCACCATGAAATACCTCATCGCCTCCGACATCCACGGCTCGGCATATTGGGCCGAGCGCCTGGTTGCCGCCATCGAGTCCGAGCAGCCCGACCGCATCGTGCTGCTGGGCGACCTGCTCTATCACGGTCCGCGCAACGACCTGCCGCGCGATTACGCCCCCAAGCGCGTGATCCCGCTGCTCAACGCTCTGGCCGACCGCATCATCGCGGTACGCGGCAACTGCGATGCCGAGGTCGACCAGATGGTCCTCGACTTTCCCGTCATGGCCGACTACGCCACGCTGTTCGACGAGACCGGCCGCGAGCTGTTCCTGACGCACGGCCATGTCTTTGGCGCCGGCATGCACAACAGCGTCGACCACGCGCCCGCGCTGCCCGAGGGCTCCGCGCTCGTCTACGGTCATACGCACATCAAGGTCAACGAGGAAAGTGCCGCGCACCCGGGCCTGTGGCTCTTCAACCCCGGCAGTGTGAGCATTCCCAAGGACGGCACGCACAGCTACGGCATCTACGAGGGCGGTGCGTTCCGCCACGTGATCCTGGAGGAGGAATAACCATGGCGCG
>CAUDAE010000050.1 GCA_958447445.1 uncultured Collinsella sp. | reverse complement strand
CCGTACGCTTGAACTGAGAAGGGGGAGGCCTCGCGGCCTCCCCCTTTTTTGCGTTGTATCGATATGGGCTAAACGTCTCTATGGATTAATAGCCTTTTCTATTTGAAGAAAATATAATGAATGACCAGCGCGATTGCTACGATGGCAATGATCAAGAGCGCGAATTGGAGACGGTGCTGTTTACGCCGTCTGTTTGACGATGTAAATATCGATTTCCCCTGCTTAGGCGTCTCAAGATAGCGAGCGGAATGCGTTAGAGTTTGCTTGGGACGGGGCCCTCTACGATGTTGCTTGGTGGGTGTTTGTGTTTGCTCCTGGCTGCATGCGCTGTTTTTGGATAAGGGGGCATCTTTTAGATACACCGGATCGCTCGAGGCGACTCCCATATGCCTGCGCGCTGATTGAGATTCTTCAAGGGTTTGATAACGATTGCGAGTTACATACTCAGGCTCTGCATCGTTAATGGGCTCTTGGGAAATATGGGGACGATGGTAGCGTATGGGCTGTGAATAGGCAGAACTATCGTTCTGCAGCGGCTCATACGAATTGTCGGAGGTCTTATCGTCCATGATGCCCTTAGGTTGTCATTAACAACGTGTCTGTGCCCATTGTAAGCCCCTTGTCTCGTTTTGACTGGCGCGTATACGGTATTTAAGGCACGGTTCAAAGAACCTTAACCTTGTTAAGACCTTAGTCATACAGACTTAGATATGCTTATAGAAAGAGACTTAAAAAACTTTATAGCAAAGTGTATATATACGATTTGGGTGGGCATATATAAGAGCGTCAAAAGAAGTCCCTGCCACCTAGAAGATGGCTCGGCAGTCCCTTAAAGGAGTGGTAGTCATGGCAAGCATGGTTCCTTATCGTTCGGTCTTTGGTGTTCGTCCTTCTGCTAGCTCGTTGTTTGATCTCTTTGATGATATGAGCGACCTAGCGAACAGCTCGATTGCCTCTAAGGCGTTCCCCGTTGACGTTGAGGATAAGGGCGATGGCTATGAGGTCAAGGCTTATCTGACCGGCGTCGCCAAGGACGATATCGATGTCGAGCTTAACGAGGGTCGTCTGTCCATTAGCGTGAATGTCGAGGAAGACGAGGAGAACGAGGGTAAGAACTTCCTGCAGAAGGAGTTCAGCTCGTACAGCGCGACGCGCGGTGTGTACCTGAAGGATGCTTCGAGCGAGGGCCTTTCTGCAAAGTACGCTGACGGCATCCTTACTGTTACGGTTCCTAAGATTGTCGAGAAGAAGAAC
Source organism: uncultured Collinsella sp. (assembly GCA_958447445.1). Classification (GTDB taxonomy): domain Bacteria; phylum Actinomycetota; class Coriobacteriia; order Coriobacteriales; family Coriobacteriaceae; genus Collinsella. Next base: position 10,686 of record CAUDAE010000050.1, on the reverse strand, counting down.
GTTACGAAGATTTCCATCGACTAGCGCTATCGGCTATTAACATCGGTGCCTACGTTAAAGGGGCTGGGAAGTGATTCCCAGCCCCTTTTTCTGTTTAAGACGATCTACTGAATGGTCATGGGCCGATATTGCCCTGCGGGACGTACCGTGAGTTTATGCAGTCCCTCAACGCGGGTGGCGGTTCTGCCAAGCTCGTTGTCGAGTGTTGCCCCAAGTGAGTTTGCATAGCTTTTGACGGTAAGGCTTGGGCGATTGTTATCTTGGCTAATGTGCATCGCGATAAGCTGCTCGGTGCGATCGGTTACCAGCGCACGTGCGGCTTCGGCGGCCTGATCGTTGGAGAGATGCCCTTTTGCAGACAGGATGCGTTCCTGAAGAAAGCGAGGATAGTCTCCTTGACGTAGCATGGCCACGTCGTGGTTGCTTTCGAGTGCGAGAATGCGACAGTCCTTGAGCGTATCGATGGCATGCTTCGACAATGCGCCGGTGTCGGTTGCAAAGCCAATCGAATCACCCTGAGCGTCAAACCGGTAGCCGACGGGATTGACGACGTCGTGGGATGTCGAATACGTCTGAATGTGGACTCCGGCAATAGAGAGGGTGTCGCCTGGGTCGAATTCCTCAACAGGCAGATGTGCGAGGCTTTCTTTTGATGTGAGCGTGCCTCTGCTGGAAAAGACCGGGCCATTCCAATGCTTACACCACACCTCAAGCCCCTTAATGTGGTCGCTGTGCTCATGGGTGACCACAAGGGCCGACACGTCGTCTGCCGAAAGGCCGAGCTCCGCCATGCGTTTGAGCGTCTCGCGGCGAGACAGTCCATCATCGACCATAATGAGCCCTTGCGGGCTCTCGATGAATGCACAGTTGCCTTTAGAGCCACTGCCGAGGATATGAAGGTGCAGGCGAGACATAAGATTCCAAAGGATACAATGGGTGCGGACGAATAGAGGAGGAAGCGAATGCCAACGGTATCACAGCATTACGGACACCATGCCGCGCCTGGGGCAGTCGATGAGACCCGGACGAGGCAGCAGGCTGCTCCTGTTGTGCTCATGGTATCAGGTGGTGCGGACTCGACGGCACTGCTTCTTATGGCGTGCACATCAAAGCTGGATATCCAAGATGGGCGCGGCGTTGCCCCCATTGCTCGCGAGCGCCTTCATGTGCTGCATGTAAACCATCATCTACGCGGCAAGGCGTCCGATGGCGACGAGGCCTTTGTGCGTGAGCTCTGCGCGCAATATGGTTTACCGCTGTGTGTGGAGCACGCTTATTTTGATGGGGAGTCGGGAAATATCGAGGCGGCGGCGCGCGAGGTGCGCTATGCCGCGGCGCGAAGGTATGTACGCGAGCTGTGCGCCAAGACGGGGGCGCCGAGAACGGCGGCGCGTATCTGTACTGCCCATACCTCTTCGGACCGCGCGGAAACATTTTTGATGAACGCCATTAAGGGGTCGGGCCCGGCTGGGCTTTCGAGCATTCCCCGTCGAAGGAATATTGTGGTGCGCCCCTTGCTCGACCTAACTCATGGCGAGCTTGTGGGCTATCTGCAGGTGCATGGTCAGCCATGGCGTGAAGACGAGAGCAACGAGGATGTCTCGTATCTGCGAAACTACGTGCGCCATCGGGTAATGCCAGTGGTGGCACAGCGTAATGCGAGCGTGTGCAAGACGATTGGCGCCGCCTGTGAGATCTTGGGTGACGAAGACGCGTTTCTATCCCAGCTGTCGGCGCAGGCGTTTCGAAGCTGCCTGCGCAAAGAGGCGGCGGGCGCGCTGGTGCTCGATGCCAGGCGCCTTGCTGCGGCCGAGGTAGTGATTGCGCGGCGCATCGTGCGACTGGCGATTAAACGTATCGATCCGGACGCTCGTCCAGAGATGCGACATGTGGAGCGAGTCCTTTCCTGCGTTGCCGAGGGCGCCGGCTCGGTCACGCTTCCGGCGGGGATTGACGCACGCGTCGAATTTGGCATGCTGGCGTTTAAGGCGCCGGTGGCTCGCGAGGGCCTGGTCGCGGACTGGGTTACCGTACCCGGTCGTTTGCCGTTGGGCGGGGGGCGCATGCTGGTCGCAGAGCCGATGGCCGTTGAGCCGGGATGCGATATCGTGCGCCGCGCCCGTGAGCTTGCGGCTGCCGGGGAAGTGACAGCTTTGGTAGACGCGGCTGCCCTGGGTTTTGCCGACAGCGATAGTGAGCGGATCCTGGCGGGCTCACGTGGCGAGATCCCTGCAGAGGCGCGATTGGCGCGCCTGTGGGTGGACGGTCCCGCACCGGGAGACGTGATGTGCCCGTTAGGAATGAGTGGCCGAAGCAAGAAGGTATCCGACTTGCTAGGCGAGGCTCGCATTCCCGTTTCCGAGCGCGCCGGCGTGCCCATGGTGAGGACGGCGCCGGGAGGTGCCGTGGTGTGGGTCGCCGGAGTTCGCGCGGACGAACGCTTTAAGTGCACGGCGGCGACGCGTGTGGCCTATCTGCTTCGCGTGGTTGACGCGGATTAGCCCCTCGCACCAGCTTTTCTGTGCGGCGTTGACGGTATTCCCGCGCTGATGATGCGCGGGCTGGAAAATATACCCCGTGCGCTGCTAGAATGTGTAGTTCGCGTCCATACGGCGGTGTGTGGGCGATAAGCACAAGAAAGGGTTGTCATGGCTTCTCAACATCCGGATATCGAGAAGGTTCTGTTCACGCAGGAGGATATCGACGGTATCGTCTCTCGCCTGGGCGAGGAGATTACGCGCGACTACGCGGGTAAGGATCTGGTGCTGATTGCGGTCCTGCGCGGCGCCGTGGTCTTTATGGGCGACCTGATGCGTAAGATCGAGCTGCCGACCAACATCGATTTCATGGCTGTTTCGAGCTACGGCGACGGTGTGAAGTCCTCGGGTATCGTGCGTATCATTAAGGACCTGGATATCGACATCCGCGGTCGCGACGTGCTGATCGTCGAGGACATTCTGGACTCGGGCCTGACGCTCAAGTATCTGATGAAGAACCTCGAGAGCCGCAAGCCCGCTTCTCTGGAGGTCGCCGCCTTCCTGTGGAAGGACGTTGAGGACCGCGTCTCGGCCATCACGCCCAAGTATGTTGGAACCCATTGCCCCGATGCCTTTGTGGTGGGCTACGGCCTCGACTATGCCGAGCGCTATCGCAACCTTCCGTATCTGGGCATTTTGAAACCGGAGGTTTATTCGTAAGATGCCCGACGACCGTAACGACAACAATTCCCAGACTCCCCGGGACCCAAAGATCCCGGGGATGCCCGGAGGCAAGAAGCCCACGCGTACGGGCTGGCTGTATTTTCTTTTGGCTTGCGCGCTTCTGGGCTATGCCTTCTTTAATATGGGTTCCGGCTTTGCCAGCTCCAGCAATACCGTTAAGCTCGCGACGAGCGAGATGGTCAGCGCCATCAAGCAGGATTGCGTCGAAGATCTGACCTATACGGTTCAAGACGGAAGCGTGACGGGTCATTACTGGAAGACAAAAAAGGACAAGGGCGATACGAGCGAGCTCAAGAGCTTCTCTTCGACCTATGTCGGCTCCGATTCGCTTGCCGAGCTCATGGCGGAGCACCCCGATACCAAGTACATCGTCAACACCAACGATCCCGATTTTTGGGGCGACTTGGCGATGAGTGTGCTTCCGACGATCGCCCTTATCGCCATCATGTTCTACTTTATGCGCCAGATGATGGGCGCCAACAACAGGAACATGCAGTTTGGCAAGACCAACGCCAAGACCAACGAGGCCACACGCCCCAAGGTCAAGTTTGAAGACGTTGCCGGAGTGGACGAGGCAGTCGAGGAGCTCGAGGAGATCCGTGACTTTTTGAGCGATCCGGATCGCTATCGCAAGCTGGGCGCCAAGATCCCGCGTGGCGTGTTGCTGGTTGGCCCTCCGGGCACCGGTAAAACGCTGCTGGCCAAGGCCGTTGCCGGCGAGGCGGGCGTGCCGTTCTTTAGCATCTCGGGTTCCGACTTTGTCGAGATGTTCGTAGGTGTCGGCGCCAGCCGTGTGCGTGACCTCTTTAAGGAGGCCAAGTCCCAGGCCCCGTCAATCATCTTCATCGATGAGATCGATGCCGTGGGACGTCAGCGCGGAGCCGGCTTGGGCGGCGGCCACGACGAGCGCGAGCAGACGCTCAACCAGCTGCTGGTCGAGATGGACGGCTTTGAGGAAAGCGAGTCGGTCATCCTGATCGCCGCCACCAACCGCCCCGACATTCTGGATCCGGCGCTGCTGCGTCCCGGTCGTTTTGACCGTCAAGTTACGGTCGACCGTCCGGACGTGAAGGGCCGCGAGCAGATCTTGCGCGTGCATGCCGAGAACAAGCCGATGGACGAGGACGTTAAGTTTGAGAAGCTCGCCCAGATGACCGTTGGCTTCACCGGCGCCGATCTGGCAAATCTGCTCAACGAGTCTGCGCTGCTGGCCGCTCGCCGTCATCGTTCCGTGATCTCGATGGACGAGGTCGAGGAATCGATGGAGCGCGTGATTGCCGGACCGCAGCGCAAGGGTCGCGTGATGACCGAGGCCGAGCGCACCACAATTGCCTACCACGAGAGCGGTCATGCCCTGGTGGGCCACATCCTGGAGCACTCCGATCCGGTCCACAAGATCTCGATCGTCAGCCGCGGTCAGGCGCTGGGCTACACGCTGCAGCTTCCGCAGGAGGACCACTTCCTCAAGACCAAGAACGAGATGCTCGACGAGCTCGCCGTGTTCTTGGGCGGTCGCGTTGCCGAGGAGCTCATGTGCGATGACATTACGTCGGGCGCGAGCAACGATCTGGAGCGCGCAACCAAGATGGCGCGCGAGATGGTCACGCGCCTGGGCATGAGCGAGGAGCTGGGCACGCAAGTGTTTGGCGAGGCGCAACATCAGGTGTTCCTCGGTCGCGATTACGCCGATCATCAGGATTACTCCGAGGAGACGGCGCGCCGCATCGATATCGAGGTTCAGCGCATTATGCGTGAGGCCCATCGTCGCGCGGTCGAGATCCTGGACGCCCGTCGCGATCAGCTCGATCTGATGGCGAAGGTGCTGCTTGAGCGCGAGACCGTCGAAGGCGACGCCGTGAACGCCCTGCTCGATAACGAGTGGGACGCCTACCTTGAGCGCGAGGGCGATATCCTGGCGGCCAAGGAGGAGCGCAATGCCAAGGCGGCTGGCTTGCCGACCAAGAAGCGCGCGTCTCGTATGAGCGAGGAGGAGCTGGCGGCTGATGCCGCGGCCTTTGCGCAGGCGGCCATGCAGGAGGATGCCGAAGCCGCATCCGATGATGCTGACGATGACCGTGCCGTCGTCGATGCCGATGCCGACACCGACGCCGACAAATGGTCCTTGTAACAAAAGCCTCCGCGGGGAAACTTGTGGAGGCTTTTTCTTTTGAGCGATATGGGGCCGTCTGTTGATTGGGGACAGACTTAAATGAGCGTTTTCACGCATTTAAGTCTGTCCCCAATTAACATTGCTGCGGCACTTTGCTCGGCTAAAGCGTACAATAGCGCCTATGCGAAAGGGGAACAGATGATCAACGAAACTATGTATGCTCGCGGCGCGGAAAGCTCCATCATCCGTGAGATTTTTAGCTATGGCCTTGAGCGCAAGGCGCAGATCGGTGCGGAAAACGTATTCGATTTTTCGCTGGGCAATCCGAGCGTTCCGGCGCCCGCTGCTGTGGCTGAGTCGATTAAGAAGGCCCTGGAGCTGCCGAGCGACCAGCTGCACGGCTACACGCCCGCACCGGGCCTGCCGCAATGTCGTGCCGCTGTGGCCGAATCGCTCAACCGCCGCTTTGGCACGAGCTATGAGGGCAAAGACGTATTTATGACGGTGGGTGCCGCGGCTTCGCTCACCTGCACGCTCAACGCCGTTACGAACCCGGGCGACGAGGTTATTGTTATCGCCCCGTACTTTCCGGAGTATCGCGTTTGGATTGAGAAGGCCGGCTGTACGTGTGTTGAGGCGCTCGCCGATGAAGATACGTTCCAGCTGAGCGTGGACAACGTGCTCAAGGCGATCAGCGATAAGACGGCGGCCGTCATCATTGACTCTCCCAACAATCCGACCGGTGCCGTATATACATGCGACACGCTGACGCGACTGGCCAATGTTCTGCGCGAGGCCAACGCTCAGCGCGATCCCGAGAATCCGATTATGCTCATCTCGGATGAGCCGTACCGCGAGATCGTGTACGGTGCCGAGGTGCCTTGGGTGCCCTCGATCTACGAGAACACCGTGGTGTGCTACTCGTATTCTAAGTCGCTTTCGCTGCCGGGCGAGCGCGTGGGATGGATCCTTGTTCCCAATACGAATCCTCAGGCAGATCGTCTAATGCCCGCCGTTGCCGGTGCTGCCCGTACGCTGGGCTTCGTATGCGCACCGGCACTCTTCCAGCGCGTAATCATCGATTGCATCGATGAGCCGAGCGATGTCGAGGCCTATGCGCGCAACCGCACCGCGCTTACCGACGCACTAGCGGAGTACGGCTACACCTATGTTGAGCCGGATGGTGCATTCTACCTGTGGGTGAAGGCGCTGGAACCCGATGCTAATGCGTTTTGCGAGCGTGCAAAGAAGTATGAGTTGCTTGCGGTTCCCTCGGACAGCTTTGGTATGCCGGGTTGGTTCCGCCTGGGCTATTGCGTGAGTTACGAAACGATTATCAATTCGCTACCCGCTTGGAAACAGTTGGCGGACGAGTATCGTTAAAAGTAAAGCGCTCTGCCTACAATGTTTTACGTGAAACGGGGTTTGGTGTTAAGCCAGACCCTGTTGTCATGGACGTTGTGTCTTTGGGATGGAGTGGTTTTACGACTATCGAAGGCTATGCGTACAATGAATATAAGCGACGGCCGTGCCAGATAAGGAGACCTGATGCCCTACCTGCTTTCTTGTGACATTCATACCCATACGATATTCTCTGCGCATGCATATTCGACCATTGAGGAGAATGTGTACTGGGCGGCAGAGCGTGGCCTGCAGGTGCTCGGATCTGCCGACCATCTGAGCTCTATGGTTACGGCTTGCCGCAGGATATCTGGCCGCGCATTTGGAGCGGCGTGCTGGTGCTGCGTGGTGCCGAGGCCGATATCGTTTCGCTGGACGGAAGCCTGTTTGGCGAGGACACTCCTGTCACGCTCGATATTGCCGGTGATTCGTACAGCCGTCAGCATTCGCTGTTCGATTTGGTTACGCGAAATTTGGATTATTTGGTTGCGAGCGTGCATAATCCGCAGATTGCTGAAGGCGCGACGCTGGCCCAGACGACCGAGATGTATATCAATGCCCTGGAGTACCCCAAGGTGTTCATGCTGGGTCACACGGGGCGTTCGGGCGTGCCGTTCGATATCGACGAGGTGCTGTTGGCAGCTAAGGCCAAGCACAAGATTATCGAGATCAACAACCATAGTCTTGAACACGGTGTCGACACTGAGCATTGGGCCGTATGCCGCAAGATCGCCGAGCGCTGCGCCGAGCTGGGCGTGGGCATTGGCGTGTCAACCGATGCCCACATTGGCATGGCCATTGGCAAGCTCGATCACGCGCGCAAGATGCTCGACGAGATTCACTTCCCGCTAGATTTGATCGTGACGCGCGACCGCGAGACGCTGCTGCGCGAGATGGCGGCAGCCGGCGTGTGCGATCTGCGCAATGGGATGTAGCGGAGTTTATAAACCAAGCGAAGGGGGCGGCCCAGGCGGGTCGCCCCCTTTCTTGTCCCAAAAATCTACTGAGGTCGGTTAGCGGCGTTCGAGGACCGCTACGGTTTCGGTGTGGTCGGTGTGAGGGAACATGTCGACGGGCGTGATCTTGAGCAGGCAATAGCCTCCGTCGAGGAGCTGATGCAGGTCGCGCTCTTGAGTTACGGGGTTGCAGCTGATATAGGTGATGCGGCGCGGCTTAAGCGCGCAGGCAGCTTCGAGGAACTCGGGGGTAGAGCCGGCGCGCGGCGGATCGATGGAAAGGACATCGACCCGCTCGTTGTTATCGGCGGCATCCAGGATGCAATCGGTGGCGTCGTCGGCCATAAACCAGGCGCTGCGGGTGAGGCCGTTGAGCTCGGCATTGCGACGTGCGTCGGCAATGCCCGCCGGGTTGCGCTCCACGCCGAGCAGCATAATGCCGATGCCCTTTTTCTGGGCATCTTTAACTGCGCAAAGACCGATGGTACCGCTGCCACAGTAGGCATCCATGAGCACATCGCCCTGGTGCAAATCCATGCCGTCGATAGCGAGCTGATAGAGCAGCTCGGTCTGTTGCGGGTTGGTCTGGTAGAACGCGGTGGGGGAGATATCGAACTCGCAGCCGAGTAGCTGGTCGCGCATGCACTTGGCGCCATACACGATGCGGGTTTCCTCGCCGAGGATGGCGTTGCCGGGGCGTCCGTTGATGTTTTGGGCGACGGTGACGATGCGCGGATCGAGTGCGGCGACGGCCTCAAAGAATTCCTGCGCATGCGGTAAGTCACGCTGGGCGGTCACGAGCGTAACCATGACCTGGTCGGTACGCCAACCGCAGCGGATGACGGCATAGCGAAGCAAACCAAGATGCTTGTCCTCGTTAAAGGCGGGAATATGCAACCGCTCAGCTTCGCGTGCGATGCCGTTGAGAATCTGACGAGCGCCCGACGCCTCGACGGGGCATTCGGGTACGGCAACGATCTTGTGCGTGCCGCGCTCAAAGAAACCGCAACGGACAGCGCCCTCCTTACCGGGAGCAAAGGGAGTGGCAGCCTTATGACGAAAGCCACGCGGCGCAGGATATTTACCCGGGTCGCCAAGGGTGACGCCCATACCGCGAATAGGATCGACAGCAATGCTCTCGCGCTCACAAAGCTCGGCAAACAGCTCCTCCATAGCAGCCTGCTTAGCCGCCAACTGCTTTTTATAAGGACGATTGAGCGCCGTGCACCCACCGCAAGATTTCATGATCGAACAGGGAGACTTGGGGTCCACGGCCTTACGCGCAGACGAAACCCGATCTTTATGCGAGCGCTTGGAACGAGTCTGAGGCGCTTTATCCCCGCCTCGACGAGAGTCAGAACGCTTGGTCTTAGCTCTGCTCTTGGTCGGTTTGCTTTTTGCAGCTTTAGAAGACTTGGATTTCGTAGAAGATTTCTCCTCCTTCGACCCCTCAGCCGCCTCGATCAAAGCACGACGAGCCTTACGCTCCGCACGAGATTCTGCCATGAATTAACCCCACTAATTTACAAATTGAAATCTGAAAGCATTGTACCGTGCCAAGCTAGCGGACGATATGCAAGCGTCCATTTCGTGTCAGTGATAAGTCCAACGATGTTTGCTCCCCGCCCATGCCGGGCAAACCCTCCCTTGTACTTTATCAAGGTAGAGTGTATGATTCTGAACGTTACATGACTCACTTTACCTAACTAAAGTGTCATCAAGGGGGAATACCATGAACACCGATATGTCTCGTCGTCAGTTTGTTGGTCTAGCCGGCTCGCTCGCCACGGTGCTTGGCCTTGGTCTTGTCGGTTGCGGCGGTGGTGCCGGCAAGGGCTCCGCTGCTGGCTCTGCCGCGGCCAAGGATGTGAAGGGCGCTGCGGAGTCCAAGAAGCTCGTCGTGGGCTTTGACAAGTCCTATCCTCCGTACGGCTTTGTGGGCGACGACGGAGAGTACACTGGTTTTGACCTCGATCTGGCCAAGGCTGTTGCCGATAAGCAGGGCTGGGAGGTCAAATACGAGGCCATCGACTGGGATGCCAAGGATACGCTGCTCAACTCGGGGGCCATCAACTGCATCTGGAACGGCTTTACCATGGAGGGTCGCGAGGACGACTACACGTTCTCCGAGCCGTACATGCTCAACGAGCAGGTGCTGGTGGTAAAGAAGGATGCAGGCATCAAGAGCTGGGACGATCTTGCCGGCAAGACCGTGATTACCCAGACCGATTCCGCTGCGCAGGATGTGCTCGAGGGCGAACAGAAGGATCTGGCGGCGACGTTTGCCACGCTCGACACGATCGGCGAGTACAACACGGCCTTTATGCAGCTCGAGAGCGGCGCGGTCGATGCCGTGGCTTGCGACCTTTCGATTGCCCAGTATCAGCTTGCCGCCAAGCCCGATGCTTATACGCAGCTTGATGAGCCGCTGTCCAGCGAGCACTACGCCGTCGGCTTTAAGAAGGGCGACACCAAGTCGGCCGACGCCGTGACCGAGTCGCTCAAGGCACTCTACGATGACGGTACGGTTAAGGATCTCTGCGACAAGTATTCAAGCTATGGTCTATCTTTCGATAATTTGGTGCTCAAGTAATGTCTATTCAGGTCATGATGCAGATGCTTGGCCAGGGATTCTTGGTCAGTTTGCAGCTGTTTGTACTGACGCTGCTCGGGTCGATTCCGCTGGGAATCCCCGTGGCGTTTATGCGCATGAGCAAAATCGTGCCGCTTCGCTGGATTGCGCGCATCTACATTTCGGTCATGCGCGGTACGCCGCTCATGCTGCAGATGTTTGCCATCTACTTTGCCCCGTACTACGTGTTTGGCATTTCGCTCACGCCCGATTCCAAGTGGACGGCGTGCGTCGTGGCGTTCATCATCAACTACGCCGGTTACTTTGCCGAGATCTATCGCTCGGGCCTGCAGTCCATTCCGCGTGGTCAATACGAGGCAGCCGAGGTGCTGGGCTACTCGCGCGTGCAGACGTTTCTGTATATCG
>CAUDAE010000049.1 GCA_958447445.1 uncultured Collinsella sp. | reverse complement strand
CTACTTTGGTCCCGTCGATCGCTCTGATTTGATCGCTGTGGCGCTTGTGCGCTACTGGCCGCTCAACCGCATCGGCGCTATCGACTAAAAACCGCTATAGTACAGTACCTAACCGTGTAATCGTTTCGACGAGGGGATATTAGAGGCATGAACGCTTCATCGCTTTCCTTCCAAGACATCATCCTGCGCCTCCAGCAGTACTGGGGCGAGCAGGGCTGCGTCATTATGCAGCCCTATGACTCCGAGGTCGGTGCCGGTACCTTCCATACCGCGACCACGCTGCGCTCGCTCGGTCCCGCCGAGTGGCGCACCTGCTATGCGCAGCCCTGCCGCCGTCCCGCCGACGGCCGCTACGGCGAGAACCCCAACCGCATGCAGCACTACTATCAGTTCCAGGTGCTCATCAAGCCTTCTCCGGTTAACGCCCAGGAGCTCTACCTGGGGTCTCTTGCCGCCATTGGCTTGGACCCCAACGACCATGACGTCCGCTTTGTCGAGGACGACTGGGAGAGCCCGACGCTCGGCGCCTGGGGCCTTGGCTGGGAGGTCTGGCTCAATGGCATGGAGGTCACGCAGTTTACGTACTTCCAGCAGGTGGGCGGCATCGAGGTCGACCCCGTGCCCGTCGAGATCACCTACGGCCTGGAGCGTATCGCCATGTACGCCCAGGGCGTTAACTCGGTCTACGACCTGGTGTGGAGCTACCTGCCCGACGGCACGCCCATGACCTATGGCGACGTGTTCCTCGAGAACGAGCGCGAGTTCAGTGCCTATAACTTTGAGGTCGCCAACGTCGAGATGATGCGTCAGAAGTTTGACGACTACGAGGCCGAGTGCCATTCCTGCCTGGAGCGCAAGCTGCCGCTGCCGGCATATGACTGCGTCATGAAGTGCAGCCACGCTTTCAAGCTGCTCGACGCACGCGGCGCCATCTCGGCGACCGAGCGTGCCAACTACATCCTGCGCGTCCGCGCCGTCGCCAAGGCGTGCTGCGAGGCCTACATGGCCGAGGTCGCCGGAGTCAACGAGAATGCCGATCAGGAAGGCGAGGTGGCGTAAGCCATGGCAGACGCTAAGGATTTCCTGTTTGAGATCGGTACGGAAGAAATGCCCTCCGCACCGCTGAACAATGCCGTCAAGCAGCTTGGCACCATGATCGCCAAGGGTCTCGACGAGGCCGGTCTGGCCCACGGCGAGGTCCGTGTGATCTCGAGCCCGCGCCGCCTGGCTGCGCTCGTTGCCGACGTCGCCACCGCGACCGACGAGGTTCACGAGGTCAAGCGCGGCCCCGCGGCCAACATCGCCTTCGATGCCGACGGTAACGCCACCAAGGCCGCCCAGGGCTTCGCCCGCAAGTGCGGTGTGGCTGCCGAGGATCTGGTCCGTCGCGAGGACACCGACGGCCGTGAGTACGTCTTTGCCGAGAAGAACATCCCTTCCGCCCCGGCCACCCCGATCCTGACGGCCCTGTGCGAGAAGACTATCGCTGGCCTGCAGTGGCCCAACTACCGCTCTCAGCGCTGGGGTCACGAGCATGCGACCTTTGTTCGTCCGGTCCGCTGGATCTGCTGCCTTCTGGGCGAGGACGTTGTGCCCGTGTCGTTTGCCGACGTGACGAGCGGCAACACCACGCGCGGTCATCGCGTGCTTGGCCCCGGTGACCATGTGATCGCCAGCCCCGCTGTTTACGAGCAGGTGCTCGAGGACGCCGGTGTGCTTTCTGCCGAGCGCCGTCGCGAGGCCATCCTTGCCGGTATCGCCGAGGTCGAGGCTGCCCGTCCCGGCTGCCATGTCGATACGCCCAAGAAGGTCTTTGAGGTGCTCGTCGGTACCTTCGACGAGGAGTTCCTCAAGGTCCCGCACGAGATCATCTGCGAGTCCATGCTCACCAACCAGCGCTACTTCCCGATCTATGACGGCGAGGGCAAGCTCACGCGTGAGTTCGTGGTCGTTTCCAACAGCAAGCCCGAGAACGCCGAGCGCGTGATCGACGGCAACGAGCGCGTTGTGCGTGCCCGTCTGGACGATGCCAAGTTCTTCTACGAGGAGGACTTGAAGATCTCCCTCGACGAGTTCCGTGAGCGTCTGGCCAAGGTTGCCTTCCAGGAGAAGCTCGGTAGCGTGCTCGCCAAGTCCGATCGCATCGAGCAGCTCGCGCTCGCTATTGCCCGTGAGGCACACCTGGGTGCTCACCTGGCAGCCGATGCTGCTCGCGCCGCGCACCTGTGCAAGGCCGACCTGGTGTCTAACGCCGTCGTCGAGTTCACGAGCCAGCAGGGCGTGATGGGCGGTTATTACGCGACCGCGATGGGGGAGAACGACGAGGTCGCTCATGCTATTCGCGATCACTATCGTCCTCGCTTTGCCGGTGACGAGCTGCCCGAGGGCACCGTTGGCTGCATCGTGGCCTGTGCCGACAAGCTCGATACCATCGCCGGTATCTTTGCCATCGGCGAGCCCCCGACCGGCTCCTCCGACCCCTACGCGTTGCGTCGCGCCGCCATCGGCATCATCAACATCCTGCGCGACCGTCTGCCGATCGATCCCACGTCGCTTATCAAGTTTGCCCTTGAGCTCTATAGCGAGCAGGGTATCAAGTTCGACGCCGCCGAGGTCGCTCAGCAGGTTCGCGACTTCTTCCACGGCCGTCTGGTGAGCATGGCCCGCGACGAAAAGATCCCGGCCGATACCGTTGCCGCCGTCTCCGCGGTGCACATCATCGCCCCGTCCGTCTTCTTCGCCCGCTGCGCCGCCCTCGACGAGGCCCGCAAGAACGACGCCGAGACGTTCGATAACCTGGCGACCGCCTATGCCCGCGCCGCGCACATCTCCAAGCCCGAGCTGGGCGCGGAGTACGACCGCAGCCTGATGGGCGAGGTCGAGCTCGCGCTTGCCGATGCCTCCGAGGCTGCTCAGACCGCTGTAGATGCCGCCCTCGCTGCCGAGGATTACCCGGCCGCATTTGCTGCCCTCGCCGCCCTGCGCGCGTCCATCGACCGTTTCTTCGACGAGGTTATGGTCATGGACAAGGACGAGCAGCTCCGCGATAATCGCCTTAAGCTGCTCAACCGCTTCGAGGCCGTTTTCTCCGGCATCGCCAACATCGGTGAGCTTGCCCGCAAAAAGTAAGCCAGCCTGCGCATAAGCGCAAAAGGAGCCCCGCATGGATTGCCCGGTCACCGCTCGTCCCACCGTTATCGTTATCTCCGACTCGCTCGGCGATACCGCTTGTGAGGTGGTGCTTGCGGCGTCCGGGCAATTTGATGAAGGGGCTTTTCATCTCTTGCGCCTGCCCAAGGTGAACTCGGTGGAGCAGGTCAAGTCGTTTGTGGGTCCGCGCGTCGATGCCGATCATCGCGATATTGCCGTGTTCCACACCATTGTCGATCCGGCGCTTCGCGCCCGTGTGCTCGATTACCTGGGCATGCTGCATATCCGTTCGGTCGACCTGATCGGCCCGACGCTCGCCGTGCTGTCGTCGCTCATCGGTGTGCCGCCCAAGGGCGTTGCGGGCGTGATTCACAAGACCGATGACCGCTATTTTCATCGTATCGAGGCCATGGAGTATTTCGTTGAGCACGATGATGGGCGCGGCTGCGACGATCTGTCGGGTGCCGATATCGTGCTGCTGGGCGTATCCCGTACGTCCAAGACGCCGCTGTCGATGTATCTGGCCTATCAAGGTTACAAGGTTGCCAATGTTCCTTTGGCCCATGGCATGGAGCCGCCGAAGTCAATTTACGAGGTCGACCCGATGCGCCTGTTCGGCCTGGTTTCAACCGTCGACGTTATTTCTGAGATTCGCGATAGCCGCTTAAGCGATGATTACGCGCGCGCCGTCGCCGGCTCCTATGCCGAGCCTGAGAGTGTTCGCAGCGAGCTCGAGGAAGCCCGTGCCCTCATGAAGTGCCTGGGCTGCTTTGTGGTGCGTATCGACGGCAAGGCCATCGAGGAGAGCGCTGCCGAGATCATCAGCCACTTGGAGGAAATCCAAGAAGCCCGCGCCCGCCGCGCCGCCCGCCGCACCTAATAGTAGTAGCATTTTGATAAAGCGATTTAGCAAAAACATCGCACTTGACCTGCTTTTTTATTGCAGTGGTATCTTCATAAGGTAACCACCTTTACCTACCGTTTACCGCCAGTTTTAGCACGTTTACCAAACCGCGCATCCTCTGCTTAAGCCCGCTCAAAACCCGCCGTATAGTTCCCTCACGGCCCGCATCTGACGGGTCGATTCGTTACCACGGTCGTGCGCGTAAGCGCATGGAAGGGGAAGTATCGTGAGCGATTGCAAGAGGGTTTACCGTTTTGGAACCGACGCCCAGGGCACCTGTGTCACCGAGGGCGACAAGTCCATGAACTTCGTGCTTGGCGGCAAAGGCGCTAACCTTGCCGAGATGAGCCGTATCGGCCTGCCGGTTCCCGGTGGCTTTACCATTACCTGCCAGACCTGTGTCGAGTACTCCGGTGCCGGCAACCTCTGGCCCGAAGGCGCACTCGACGAGATCGTTGCTGCCGAGGCCGACCTCGAGGCCCGCTGCGGCAAGAAGCTTGGCGACGCCTCCGATCCGCTGCTCGTGTCGGTTCGCTCGGGTGCTCCGTTTTCCATGCCCGGCATGATGGATACGGTCCTCAACCTGGGCCTCAACGACGACTCCGTTCAGGGTCTCATCGCCCAGACGCAAAACCCGCGTTTTGCCTGGGATAGCTACCGCCGCTTTATCCAGATGTTCTCCAACGTCGTTATGGGTGTTGACGCCGACCTGTTCGAGAACGCGCTGACCCAGGCACGCCTGGTCGCCGGCGTTCGCGTCGATTCCGAGCTTTCGGCCGAGGACCTGCAGGAGCTCGTCGAGACCTTTAAGGGCATCTTCTCCGAGAACGTTGAGGCCGCCCTGTATCCCGAGCTCGAGGTCGCCGACGACAAGCCCGTCTTCCCGCACGACCCGGAGCTCCAGCTGCGCCTTGCCATTCAGGCCGTCTTTGGCAGTTGGATGAACGAGCGTGCCTGCATCTACCGCAAGCAGCATGGCATTTCCGACGAGCTCGGAACTGCCGTCAACGTACAGGCCATGGCCTTTGGCAACAAGGGCGAGACCTCTGCGACGGGTGTTGCCTTTACACGCAACCCGGCCGACGGCACCAAGGAGTTCTATGGTGACTTTTTGGTTAACGCCCAGGGCGAGGACGTCGTAGCCGGCATCCGCAACACCGAGCCCATCGCCGACCTCAAGGCCACCCCGGGCCTCGAGTCCGCTGGTGAAGAGCTCGAGCGCGTGTTCCTGACGCTCGAGGATCATTACCGCGATATGTGCGATATCGAGTTCACCATCGAACAGGGCAAGCTCTGGATGCTCCAGACCCGCGTGGGTAAGCGCACTGCCACCGCCGCCTTGCGCATCGCCATCGAAATGGTCGAGGAGGGTCTGATCACCCGCGATGAGGCTGTGAGCCGCATCGATCCCGCGCAGCTCGACCAGCTCCTGCACCCACAGTTCGACGCCTCCAAGAAGTACGAGGCTCTCGCCAGCGGTCTTAATGCCAGCCCCGGTGCCGCCGTGGGCGAGGTCATGTTCTCGAGCGACGACGCCGTCGCGCGCGCCAACGAGGGCCACAAGGTCATTCTGGTTCGTTGGGAGACCAACCCCGACGACTTGAAGGGCATGGTCGCCGCCGAGGGCATCCTGACCAGCCACGGTGGCAAGACGAGCCATGCCGCTGTTATCGCCCGCGGTATGGGTACGCCCTGCGTCTGCGGCGTTGAGCGCTTCCACATCGATGCCGCCGAGAAGGTCGTGCGCATCGAGGGCAGCGACCGCGTGCTGCACGAGGGCGACATCATCTCCATCGACGGCACCCAGGGTATCGTCGTCGACGGCGCCGTTGACCTGGTCTCCGCCGAGCTCACCGGCGATCTGGACACCATCCTATCCTGGGCCGACGAGATTCGTCTGGATGAGACCGGTGGCCACGCCAACCACGTGCGCGTTAATGCCGATAACCCCGAGGACGCCGCGCTCGCACTCGAGTTTGGCGCCGAGGCTATTGGCCTGTGCCGCACCGAGCACATGTTCCTGGGCGATCGCAAGAACATCATCCAGAGCTTTATCCTTTCTGACGATGAGGCCGTGAAGCAGCAGGCCCTGGCCGACCTGCTCAAGGTTCAGACCGAGGACTTCCTGGCGATGTTTAAGACCATGTCCGGTCGCGATGTGGTCGTTCGCCTGCTCGATCCGCCGCTTCATGAGTTCCTGGATAATCCTCGCGAGCTTGAGGTCGCCATCACCAAGAAGGAAGCCGCTGGCGCCAGCGAGGAAGAGCTTGCCGTCCTGCGCGCCCGCCTGCGTCGTATCGACGGCATGGTCGAGTCCAACCCGATGCTCGGCCTGCGCGGCGTTCGCCTGTCCGTCGTCTTTAGCGATCTGCCGCTCATGCAGGTTCGCGCCGTCGCCACGGCCGCTGCCCGCCTAATCAAGGAGGGCGTCGACCCGCATCCCGAGATCATGGTTCCGCTCGTTTCCATTACGGCCGAGCATGTCCAGACCCGCGAGGTTATCGAGCGCGTGATCGCAGAGGTTTCCGACGAAGAGGGCGTCGAGCTCAATATTCCCGTGGGCACGATGCTCGAGCTGCCGCGCGCCTGCATGGTCGCCGACGAGATCGCCCAGCACGCCGACTTCTTCTGCTTTGGCACCAACGACCTTACGCAGACGACCTTCGGGTTCTCTCGCGACGACGCCGAGGCCAAGTTCATCCCGCTGTACATGCATAAGAAGATCTTGAAGGACAACCCCTTCGAGACCATTGACACGGCAGTACTCGAGCTGGTGCGCATGGCTGTCGAGAAGGGTCGCGCCACCAATCCCGACATGCACTTTGGCGTGTGCGGCGAGCACGGCGGCGACCCCAAGTCCATCAAGGGCCTGTTTAACGTGGCCGACGTGGACTACGTGTCCTGCTCACCCTATCGCGTGCCTCTCGCACGTCTGGCTGCCGCCCAGGCCAAGCTCGAGGCCAAGCGTTCCGCCTAACGTTTTGGGTTTGGGCGCCTTCGTAGCCCCCTTCATGCCGCCCGTCTCATTCGTGAGGCGGGCGGTTATCATGTGCGGGTTTTGTCTTTTTGTCTGCGTAAAAAATTGTTCTTGCAGCAGAAACCCGCGCGTGTATACTCGAATACGTTTGTTCAACTACGTGCCGGCCAAGGTGGTACGGCACCTCTAGAAGAGTAAGGAATTGCACATGGATTACATCCGCGCAATCGAGCGTCAGCAGATCCGCGAGGACATTCCTCAGGTTCGCGTCGCCGACAACGTCAAGGTTCACTACCGCATTAAGGAAGGCGACCGCGAGCGCATCCAGGTCTTCCAGGGCGACGTCATCCGCATGGCCGGCGCCGGTGCCCGCGAGACCTTCACCGTCCGCAAGATTTCCTTCGGTGTCGGTGTTGAGCGTACCTTCCCGCTTCACAGCCCCAAGATCGCCAAGCTCGAGGTCGTTCGTCATGGTCGCGTCCGTCGCGCCAAGCTGTACTACCTCCGCGACAAGGTGGGCAAGGCTGCTCGCATCCCCGAGAAGCGCTAAGAAGATCGCAGCGTCTGTCCACTCATTTGGACACAAGGGTCACCTTCGGGTGGCCCTTCTTTTTATCTGATTTGCATGCAAGGAGGGCCTGGTATGGCCAACATGACGAGCTCGGTTTCGGCATCGCAGGTTGCCGGCGAGCTGGCGAGCGCCACGTTTGAGGAGATTCCCGCCCTCGTGGAGCATTATCGCGAGGATCCGCGCCAGCAAGTGATCAAGGCTTGCGAGCGTGCCCTTAAGCGCCATGCCAAGGAACTTGCCGAGCGCGAGCGCGTCAACGGCATGTACGAGCTGATGCATGAGCTCGGCGGTGATGGTGTGGTCGTGGGCGTCGACGAGGTGGGTCGCGGCTCGGTGGCCGGTCCTTTGACGGTGTGCGCCGTGTGCCTTCCGATGGAGCCGCGCATTTGGGGCATCAACGATTCCAAAAAGCTCACGCCGGCGCGTCGCGAGTTGCTTTCGGTGAAGATTGCCGAGGTGGCAACTGCTATCGGCTTTTGCCATATCGCTCCTGTGGATATCGATGAGATGGGCATGGCCCGCGCCATTCGCGCCGCTGTCGCGGGTGCGGTGGCCGATACGGGGCTTGAGCCCGATTGCGTGCTTATGGACGGTAACCCCCTGGGTGCCGTTCCCAATGAGCGCGACGTGGTGAAGGGCGATGCCAAAATCGCCTGTATCGCCGCGGCATCCATCATGGCTAAGGTCACGCGTGACGAGATGATGGTCGAGTACGACGCCGAGTATCCCGAGTACCATCTGGCCGAGTCGAAGGGCTATGCGAGCCCCGAGCACATCGAGGCCATTCGCAAACATGGACTTTGTCCACTGCACCGCGTGAGCTTTTGCGGAAACTTTCTGCAGACTGAGCGCCTTTTCTAGGTCAATTGTGGAGACAGAGACCTCTGGGGTTTTATAAACCTGCTGGTAGCGGGCCGTATGCAACACCATTGTTGCGTACGGCCCGTTTTTTGACGGCATTTGGTCAGCTTTTGGTTTGCTTTCGGTACTTACCCGCATGAAAGGTGCCCTCATCATCGGGGCAATGCAGTGTGCGGGAAAGGAGACCCCATGAGTGCCGCAAGCAAAAAGAGCAAGACGCAGCAGCTCAAGGAGCGTTGGGAAAACGGCGAGCTCGACTGCGGGGCGATGACGCCCGAGTTTATCAAGGGGCTCAGTCCGCGCGAGCTGGGCATGCTGGGCGAGCTGATCACCATCGACTACTTTAACGAGCGCGGCTACACCTTGCTGGAGCAGGGTTATCGTTGCACCGAGGGCGAGGCCGATCTGGTGCTGCTCGATGAGCTCGACGATGTCGTGGTGATGGCCGAGGTCAAGACCAGACGCGTCGCACTGGATTGCAGCACGCGGGTCTTTCCCGAGGAGGCCGTGGACGCCCAAAAGCAACGCCGCTACCGCCGCATCGCAAGTTGCTATCTCATGGAGCATTATCCGCTCAAGGCGATTCGCTTCGATGCCGTGGGCGTCACCATTCGCGGCGGACATATCGCCGAGATCGAGCACCAGTACAACGCGTTCGATTGGCAGGTGTCGTGATGGCGTTCGAGACGTTTGCCGTTCACGCGGCCTGCATCCGCGGCGTCGAGGCGATTCACGTCACGGTCGAGGTCTCGCTTGCCGGTGGCGTTCCGGGCATCCAGATGCTCGGCATTCCGAGTATGGAGGTGATGGAGTCACGCGGTCGTATTCGCTGCGCGATGCGCTCCGCCGGGTTCGAGATACCGCGCTCGGGCATTACGGTCAATCTGGCGCCCGGCGATATTCGCAAGACCGGTAGCGGCTTTGATCTGCCCATCGCCATCGCGGTTCTAGCGGCCGATGGTCAGATTCCCCGCGACAACCTCGATCGTTGTCTTATCGCCGGCGAGCTCGGCTTGGACGGCACGGTGCTTCCTGTCAAAGGCGAGGTGGCGTTTCAGCTATTGGCTCGCGACATGGGGCTGTCTTTTATCGCCGGCAGGTCCGACCAGCATGTGCCACTCGCGGGCGTGGATTGCGGCTTTATCGACCATCTGTCTCAGCTTGCTCACGGCATGGGCGATGCCGCACGGCACTACTTGGATTCCGAGGGTGTCGAGGCGACCTTTGAGCCCGAGCTCGACTATGCAGACGTGCTGGGGCAGGAAGTCGCTAAACGCGGCATGGCGCTTGCGGCGGCAGGAGAACTCGGCTTGCTCATGATCGGGTCTCCGGGATCGGGCAAGACGATGCTCGCACGCCGTATGACCGGCATCCTGCCCGAGCTTTCCGTTGAGGATCAGCAGGAGGCACTGTGCATCCATTCGGTTTTGGGTGAGAACATTGATGGCTTGTTGGCGGGGCACCGCCCCTTCCGCAGTTCCCACCACAGTATTTCGACCGCAGGCCTTATCGGCGGCGGGCGCCCGGTGCACCCGGGTGAAATCAGCCTTGCTCATGGCGGCGTGCTCTTTTTGGACGAGCTTGCCGAGTTTCCCACTGGCGTGCTGCAGACGCTGCGTCAGCCCATCGAGCGCGGCTACGTGAGGATCGTACGCGTCGACGGGGCTTTTACCTTCCCGTCGCGCTTTCAGCTGCTGGCTGCGAGCAATCCCTGCCCCTGCGGCTTTTTGGGCGATCGCGAGGTGCCGTGTCGCTGCTCGGCGGCGATGGTCGAGCGCTATCGGTCTAAACTGCGCGGTCCTTTGGCCGACCGTATCGACATGATGATCGATGTGACCCGTCCCGACCCTCAAGTGATTATCGAGGGTGCGGAGGGCATGTCGTCGGCCGAGTTACGTGACTACGTTGTGCGCGGTCGCGCCTTTCGCGCTTGGCGCGAATCCCGCATGGACGATGCGGATGCCGAGGCCGAGGATGACGAGACACGGTCCATTGACGGCGTCGTTTCGACCTTTGAGCTCGATGATGCGGCGGAGAAGTGCGTGCTCGGCCTGTCGAAGCGCACGCATCTCACAGGGCGTGGCATCGTGCGCCTTGTTCGCATTGCGCGCACGATCGCAGATGTCGCCGAGAGCGAGCAGGTGACGCAGGACCACGTGCTCGAGGCGGCGATGTACCAGGGAAGGAGGGACCAATGATGGCTGAGGGGACCTTCGAGCTGCATCCAGGTGACGCGTTGTATCCCGAGACCGTTTTGGAGCTTTCTGATGTACCTCAGACGCTCTATGTGCGCGGCAACCCCGAGGCGCTTTCGACGCCCGCGCTCTCCATCATCGGTGCGCGAAAGGCCTCGCCGTATGGTCTTGCCGTGGCAGAGCTTGCGGCGAAGGTGGCGGTTGAGGCGGGAGTGACGGTAGTTTCGGGCGGTGCGGTCGGTTGTGACCAGGCCTCGGGTTGGGCTGCGGTCAACGCCGGCGGCAAACACGTTGTGGTGCTGGGGACGGGCGCCGACGTGGTCTACCCGCGTTCGAGCGCGGGGCTGATTACGCGCACGCTTGATACGGGTGGCGCGGTCGTGTCGATCTCTCCGTGGGGCATGGGTCCGCGCAAGTTCGCCTTTCCGCGCCGCAATCGCGTAATCGCGGCCCTGTCGCAAGCCCTCTTTGTATCCGAGGCGGGTATGCCTTCTGGGACGTTTTCCACAGCCGAGGCTGCTATGGATTTGGGGCGCGAACTTCTTGCCGTGCCGGGGTCGATCCTATCGCCCGAGTCGCGTGGCACGAATTACCTCATTGCGAACGGTGCCTGCTGCATCATCGACGAGGAATCTATCGAGATGGCTATCTCACGCATCTACGGCACCCTGCGCTACTCGCGCCCCGATGCTCCCGGCATTGCCGACCTGGATCCAACGCAGCAGACCGTGATGCATGCGCTCATCGCCTCTCCACTCAAGGTCGACGACATTGCGGCGCTCGTCTCGCTCGATGCTGTCGGCGTACTCAAACTCTTGGGTTCGCTTGAACTCGAGGGCCTTATCGAGCGCATGATGGATGGAAGGTATGCGCCCTCCAAGTTTGCCCTTCACGCCCAGACACCCTTCGGTCACAATGGAAAACGTGTCAATTAGAAAGGTGTTTGCAGATGCAGTTCGATCAGGTGACGGTTATCGGTGGCGGTCTGGCGGGTTCGGAGTGCGCGATCCAGCTTGCAGACCGCGGGTTTGCCGTAAAGCTGTGCGAGATGCGCCCCCAGGTGAGCTCCCCGGCCCACCATACCGATCATCTGGCAGAGCTCGTCTGCTCCAATTCGTTTAAGTCGACCCGTCCGGATTCCGCGGCTGGTTTGCTGAAGGCCGAGCTTGAGCGCATGGGTTCAGTCCTGCTCGATTGCGCCCATCGCGCGGCTGTTCCCGCCGGCGGTGCCCTGGCGGTCGACCGCGTCAAGTTTTCCGAGCTTGTCGAGGCCGAGGTTGCCGCTCGTCCCAATATCGAGGTCGTGCCCGGCGAGGTCACGC
>CAUDAE010000048.1 GCA_958447445.1 uncultured Collinsella sp. | reverse complement strand
CCAGAGCGAACAAATTGGCATGAAAAGAGGACGGCATAGACCTTCTGGTCATGCCGTCCTCTTTGAATGACAAGTTGTCGCTCCGGCGCCCGCGCAGCGTCGACCGGTCCGCCGTTCGTTAGAACGGCGGAACCAATTACATAAGTTCACAAATGGCGGCTGCGAAGGCAACGGGGTCCTCGGGGAGGATACCCTCGACCAGCAGGGCCTGATCGTAGAGCAGACCAGAGTACTGCTTGATCTTGTCGGCGTCGGCTGCCTTCTGGGCAGCGACAAGCTTGTCAAAGACCGGGTGCTTGGCGTTGAGCTCGAGCACGCGCTGGCTCTTGGGCATGCCGTCGGGCGCGCCCTCGGGTCCCTTCTGGAGTACCTTCTCCATCTCAAGCGAAAGCGGACCCTCGGTGGTGATGCAAGCGGGGGCATCGGTCAGACGCGCGGAGACGGCAACTTTCTCGACCTTGTCACCGAGTGCCTCCTTCATAGCGCTAAAGAGGTCCTCGTTCTCCTTGGTGGCGTCCTCGGCCTCCTTCTTTTCGTCCTCGGTCGCCAGGTCAAGATCACCGGTCGCGACGTTCTTGAGCTCCAGATGACGATCATCGACCTCGGGCTCGGCACCGTCGGCCACAGCCTTCTCGGCAGCCTCGCGGGCAGTGTCGTCCTCGTAAATCTTGGGCATATCGGCGGCAACGTACTCACGCATAGCCTGGAACGTGAACTCATCCACATCCTGCGTCAGCAGCAGCACGTCATAGCCGCGGTCGAGCACGCCCTTTACCACGGGCATCTTGGCCAAGCGCTCACGCGAGTCGCCGGCGGCGTAGTAGATGGCCTTCTGATCCTCGAGCATGCCCTTGGCATACTCGGCCAGGGTAATCATCTTCTGTTCCTTGGCAGACCAGAACAGCAACAGGTCGGCGAGCTCATCGGCCTTCATGCCATAGCTCGAGTAGATGCCGTACTTAAGACCGCGGCCAAAGTTCTCAAAGAACTTCTCGTAGGCCTCGCGGTCGTTGTCACGCATATCCTCAAGGTCGGCGGTAATCTTCTTTTCCACACGCTTGGCGATGGCCTTGAGCTGACGGTTCTGCTGCAGCGTCTCGCGCGAGATGTTGAGCGACACGTCGGCGGAATCCACGACGCCGCGGACAAAGTTGTAGTAGTCGGGCAGCAGGTCGTCGCACTTCTCCATGATCAGGACGTTGGAGCTGTAGAGCGCCAGACCCTTCTCGTAGTCCTTGCTGTACAGATCGAACGGCGCGCGTCCCGGCACAAACAGCAGGGCGTCATACTCGAGCGTGCCCTCGGCGTGGAAGCTGATGGTGCGCGCAGGATCGTCAAAGTCGTGGAACGTGGACTTGTAGAACTCGTCGTAGTCCTTCTGCTCGACATCGGAGCTGCGCTTCTTCCAGATCGGTGTCATGGAATTGACGGTCTCGAGCTCCTGGTAGTCCTCGTACTCGGGCTTGTAATCGTCGCCGGCGTCCTCGGGCTTGGGTTTCTGGCGGCTCTTGGACACCATCATCTGGATCGGGTAGCGCACATAGTTACTGTACTGCTGAATCAGGCTCTTGAGACCCCACTCGGTCAGGAAGCGATCGTAGGTCTCGGCCTCGCCGTCGGCATCGAGCTTCTCGTTCTCGCGCAGCGTCAGGATGACATCGGTACCGTGCTCGGCGCGCTCGCCGTCCTCGATGGTGTAGCCCTCAAGACCGTCGGATTCCCACACATGGGCGACATCCTCGCCGTAGGCGCGGCTGACGACCTTCACATGGCTGGCGACCATAAAAGCCGAGTAGAAGCCCACGCCAAACTGGCCGATGATGTCGACATCCGAACCCTGCTGCTCGGCGTTCTCGGTCTTAAACTCCTCGGATCCGGAATGGGCGATAGTGCCCAGATTGCGCTCCAGCTCCTCGGCGGTCATGCCAATGCCGTTATCCGAGATGGTAATGGTGCGGGCGTCTTTATCAAAGGAGACGCGAATGGCCAGGTCGCCCTGGTCGATCTTGACGCTCGGGTCCTGCAGGCTCTTAAAGTTGAGCTTGTCGACGGCGTCGCTCGCGTTAGAGATAAGCTCGCGCAGGAAGATTTCTTTATTGGTGTAGATGGAGTTGATCATGAGGTCGAGCAGTTTTTTGCTCTCGGTCTTAAATTGACGCATGTGCAGTCCTTTCGCGCTACCCCTGTCCGCAAAAACGGCCCGGTCGCCCGAGCCGCATCGCAGACCTGCTATGTTCAGACTTAGATTTTATAACCCATTAACGCGCATATATACATACGGAATCGAAAAACTGTATGTCTAAGCGCTCCGATGCACCAATTACCAAGGAGTGTCCCCAACTGCCGGCAGAAAAGGAACGTCCCTATCTGCCATCTACGCGCTTGGCCATCCAGACATGGGGTTGGCCCTCGTCTTCGTAATCTACCGGGGCAATTTGCGTGTAGCCCACCTTTGCATAGAGCGGCAGCACGTATTCCTGCGCATGCAGCTTAATAAGCCCAGCGCCGGCATCGCACGCCGCAGCTTCGCTGGCTTCGATAATCTTGCTTGCCAGACCGCGACGACGCATGGTGGACAGCACTGCGACGCGCCCCATAATGTAGGTCTCCCCCGCCGCAACGCCTTCGTCCATGTCACATGCCGGCAACACCGGGGCCTCTGCGTCAGCCACGCGCTCAAGCTCTTCGGGAAACACGCGCGAGCAACCGGCAAGCTCGCCGTCTACATAGAGCGTCACATGAATGCAGTTCGGATCCTTGTCGATAGCGTCGAACTCATTCTCGTAGCCCTGCTCGTCCATAAAAACGACGCGGCGCACCAACGCCGCGTCATCAAAGCATCCCGTCTTAAGTTGGATATCCATGGCTGCCCTTTCATTCAATGCGAACGTTAGGGACAGATATTAGCGAAAATGAGCTCCGCGCACGCTAAACTTCGCGCGAGCCTTCGCCAGGCAGTCGTAATGACCCACGTTATGGGCATCGCTCGCGATGAAGCTGTACAGGTTCTGATCGAACAGGCGCTGTGCCGGCTTTTTCTCGCGACCAAAGCGACCGCCGGCAATAAAGTCCGCCGAAGCCTGCAGCTTGCAGCCCATATCGACCAGGCGCTCCGCCACGCTTACATCCTTTTGAACCGCACGATAGCGCTCAGGATGAGCGATGATCACCTGGTAGCCACGGCACTGCAAATCGTAAATCGTGTTCTCGTACTCTCTAAACGCATACGCATCGGCATGCGTCGAAAGCTCGAGCAGAAACTCGTTGGTTCCATCAAAATGCAAGTGCTCCGCGGCATCGATACCAAGCTCAACGAGCTTTCGATGGTTGACCTCGAAGCCCATCTGGAGCGGAAAACCGTCAGCGTTATCACGCAGCAGCTCAAAGGCATCCCACATCTTGTCGTAATCAAAATAGGGATCACGGCAGTGAGGAGTGCAAACGATCCTGGTTACACCGGCCCGCTTGGCAGCCTCGAGCATCGCCAAGCTCTCATCGAGATCGGCGGCGCCGTCGTCTACACCCGGCAAGATATGGCAATGAATGTCACGCATAGGTCAGCCTTAATCAACTAAACGTTTGCTCGGTTGGTGAAGATGCCCTTTTTGGAAGTCCCCTGATCGTCGGAGCCCTTCTTCACCTTCTTACCGTCCTTGGTGTAGTAGGAGTAGTAGTACTCGCTGGTCTCGGTCTCGCAGTAGTTCATGACGGTACCGATGAGCTTGACCTTTTCGGACTTCTTAAGCTGGCCGATAGCGTTGAGTGCCTCCTCGCGCTTGGTGAAGTCCTCGCGCACCACGAACAGCGTACCGTCGGTCAGGCTGGCAATCTCGGCAGCATCGATGAAGGTGCCGACCGGGGGAGCATCAAAGATGACGTACTGGAACTTGGCAGACAGTGCCTTTACCAGCTTGGCAAAGCGGTGAGAGACGATGATGTCGGCAGGATTGGGAATATGCGGCTCGGCATCGAGGAAGTAGAAGTTCTTCTGACCCGTCTCGACAATCGCCTGGTCAATGGAGATCTGCTCGGAAAGAACCGCATAGAGTCCGCCGCGCGAACGAACGCCGAGCATATCGGAAAGAGACCTGCGGCGCATATCGGCCTCGACCAGGAGCACGGACTTGCCGCTCGTGGCGATTGCCTGAGCAAGGTTAATGGAAACCGTAGACTTGCCCTCGTTGGGAATCGAGGAGGTAACGGTGATGGTGCGAATGGGGTCGTCCACGCTCGCAAAGCGGATGTTGGCCAGAAGGGTCTTGGCGGCATTCTGTACAACGAGCTTATCGGTGTTCTTTGCCTTAGCCATGCCTATTTACCACCTTTCATAGCCGGAATTCGGCCAACAACGGGAATGCCCAGGAGCTCTTCTGCCTCTTCGGCACCGCGGATGCGGGTATTGAGCATGTCTGCCAAAACGACATAGGCAACTGCGATAAAGATACCGGCGAGGAACGCGACAGCAACGTACAGCGTGCGCTTGGGGCCGCTGGGGACTTCGGGAGTCTTAGCCTCGTCGATAACGTTGATGCTCTGGGCAGCGCCGACGTTCTGAGCGACCGTGCTCACCGAGCTGGCCATGGCCTTTGCGACCTTAGCCGTCTCCTTGGCATCGGTGCCGGTAACCGAAAGCGTAATGACACGCGTGGTGGTCTCGGAGGAAACAGACACCTTGTAGTCATCCAGGTCAGCAAGGCCCAGCTCATTGGCAGCACCGCTCTTAACGCTATCGCTATCCAGCAGCGTGGCGATATCGTTGGAAAGCATCTGGCTCGCCGAGAGATCGTTGTAGCTCATCTGACCACTATCGTCGGTTTTGGCGAGAATGTACATGCTCGTCGTCGCGGTGTAGGTGTTGTCCATCGCAACGAAGGACACGATGCCCATGGCGATCGCGCAGACCACCGGAAGGGTGATGACCAGCTTAAGGTGCTTTTTGAGCAGCTGGAACAGTTCGAGAAGGGTCATGCAGCTTGCCTTTCATTTCCCCAGTTCGGATTGACAAAACTGTTCATATGTTATCGCATCTTTTTACCGAGGCCAAACTCTATACATAAGAAACAGGCTCTCCTGTAAAAATGTCGGAAGCAATCGTAAAATTGCACAACAACGCCGCACCCGAAAGTCAAATGCGGCGTCTACATCAATATCTATGTTGCATCGCTATGCGAATGGCTCGTCCTGCTGTATGGGAAACGTCGCCGTAATGGTGGTTCCCACACCCAACTCGCTCGACAGATCGAGCGTGGCGTGATGATACAGGGCCGCATGCTTGACAATGGCAAGCCCCAGACCGGTTCCGCCGCGTGCCTTGGACCTACTCTTGTCCACGCGATAGAACCGCTCAAATACCTTGCCCTGTTCTTCAGGCGCGATACCGATTCCCGTGTCGGCGACCGCGAGGAACGGATGGCCTTCGTCGTTGGTGCCGCACTGCAGCGTAACCGTACCGCCGGGTCGATTGTAGCGGATGGCGTTGCTTGCCAGATTATAGATGAGCTCGTCGATCAAGCGCGACACGCCTTCGATGACCACAGGCTTGGTCTCATGACTGATCGTCACATTCGCCTGACGGGCGACCTGTTCAAGACGCTGCTCAACCGCGTAGATGGCACGCGAGAGCTCAATAGGCTCCGTGGACCCAATGGGCACCGCCTCGCCCTCAGTTGCACGCTCGGCCTCGTCCAAGTTAGACAGCGTAAGGATGTCGTTGACAAGCGCCGCCAAACGGCCCGCCTCACGATAGATGCGACCGCCAAAGTTGCGCAGGTCGTCCTCGCCCTCGACCATGCCGTTTGCGATGAGCTCGGCATAGCCCGAAATCGCCGTAAGCGGCGTCTTGAGCTCATGAGTGATATTCGCCGTGAACTCGCGGCGCATACGGTCGTTGTCCGCTAGCACCGCCATTTGGCGCTTGAGCTCCTGGCGCTGCGACTCGATACGCTCAAGCATGGGAACCATCTCGGCATAGGCGTGCTCATAGCTACGGCGTGGGTGGTCCAAATCCACCTCTTGCAACGGCGCGATGATGGCACGAGACTCGCGGCGCGCCATAAAAAACGAGAGTACCGCACCCGCTGCCGCGATAAGCAGCATCGGCGCCACCATCGACAGCAAAATCGCCGCAACGCCAGGCTGGGCCTGCGCCAAGCGGACAACCTGGCCGTTATCAAGGGCGACGGCGCGATACAGCATAATCTCGTCGAGCGTAGAGCTTGCGCGCTCCGCGGAACCCAAACCACTCTTAAAGGCCTCGATGACCTCGGGGCGATCGCCATGGTTGGGCAGTGTAGAAGGCGACGCCTCGTTGTCGTAGGCAACCGATCCATCCTTGTTAATCAGCGTGATGCGCAAGTCCTCGCGATCGAGGCTACGCAAGAACGGGATGGGCTCCTGCTGCTCGTCGAGGGCGGCAGCAATGAGCTCGGTTTCCTGCGCCAGGTTGGCACTCGTGGCATCCGCCAAGGTGTTTTGCACAAAGAACGCACCCAGCACCGTAAACGCCACGATAACCGCCATGGCGCAGACAAAAATCGTCACAAAAACGCGGTGCGACAGCGTATGTTTTCCCTGGGGGGCGAAGACCACGGGTTACTCCTCCGATGCGGTGGCCGCGGTGTCGTCACCTTCGGTACCATCACCGGCAGAAGGCTCGGCCAAGCGGTAGCCCACGCCGCGCACGGTCTCGATGGCGCTGGCATGCTCGCCCAGTTTTTGGCGAAGCGTCTGCACGTGCACGTCAACGGTGCGCGAACCGCCGTCGAAGTCCCAGCCCCACACGCTCTGCAGCAACGACTCGCGGGTAAAGACCACGCCGGGCTTGCGCATGAGGTACTCGAGCAGGTCGAACTCGCGCAGGGTGAGCTTAAGCGACTCGCCGGCAACGGTCACCTCGCGATGGCTGGGCGAGAGCACGATGTCGCCCACGCTGAGCACATCGCTCGCCTGCTTGACCATACCGCCGCGACGCAACAGTGCGCGGCAGCGACTGGCGAGCTCCATGAGCGAAAACGGCTTAGTCAGGTAATCGTCGGCACCGCCATCGAGCGCCATCACCTTGTCGAGCTCGGTGTCCTTGG
Source organism: uncultured Collinsella sp. (assembly GCA_958447445.1). GTDB lineage: Bacteria > Actinomycetota > Coriobacteriia > Coriobacteriales > Coriobacteriaceae > Collinsella. Next base: position 4,970 of record CAUDAE010000048.1, on the reverse strand, counting down.
CGGTAAGCATCATGATGGGCACCGTCGCCGTCAGACGGTCGGCACGCAGGCGACGCATAATCGCCAAGCCATCGGTATCGGGCAGCATGATGTCGAGCAGGACAGCATCGGGTACCCGTCGCGCCACGGCGGCCTTAAACTCGCCATCGCACGAAAAGCCCTCGGCCTCGATTCCCTGCTTGCGCAGCGCGTAGACCGTCAGATCCCTGATGTTGTCATCGTCCTCGACGTAATAGATCATGTTGAACCCCTTTGCGGCCGGCATGACCGCATCTTAACCCTAAAGGTACCTTTACTAGATGGTATCAGCCAAAACGTCCCGTCAAATAATCCGCCGTGCGCGGATCGATCGGGTTTTTGAAGAGCTGGGCAGTGGGCGCATGCTCCACCAGCTCGCCCAGCAAAAAGAACGCGACCGAGTCGGAGATGCGCGCAGCCTGCTGCATGTTGTGCGTAACGACCACCAGCGTGCAGGTCTCCCTGAGCTCGCAGGCCAGCTGCTCCACCACCAGCGTCGACACAGGGTCGAGTGCCGAGGTCGGTTCGTCCATCAGCAGAATGTCGGGCTGCACGGCCAGCGCACGGGCGATGCACAGACGCTGCTGCTGGCCACCCGAAAGACCCAGACCCGATTCCTTGAGCTTGTCCTTGACCTCGTCCCACAGGGCGGCGCGTCGCAGGGAGTCTTCGACCAGCTCGTCGAGCACGACGCGGTCGCGCACACCCATTCCGCGAGGACCGTAGGCGACGTTGTCGTAGATGCTCATGGGAAACGGGTTGGGGCGCTGAAACACCATGCCCACGCGCTGGCGCAAACGGCAGATGTCGTAATCGCCCAGGATATCTTGACCATCGAGCGCAATCTTGCCCTCGATGCGGCAATCCTTGATGCCGTCGTTCATGCGGTTAAAGCAGCGCAGCAACGTGGACTTTCCGCAGCCCGAAGGCCCGATAAACGAGGTGATCTGCTTGTCGCGAATCTTGATATTCACGTCCTTGAGCGCATGATGATCGCCATAGAACAGGTCGAGGCCCTCGACATCGATGCGCGTCGGCGAGGCGGCAAGATCCTCTGCCGTGGGGCGAGTCGCATCCCCAACCTCGCGCTCGTGCGCGGCCTCGGCCTGCGCTTTCATGAGTTCTTCAAGCTCCGTGGGCTCCACAGCCGCAGCAGCCGTCATACCGCATACCTCCACATCGATATCAATTCAGCAGTATCGATAGTAGAAATCGCGGCTCATATGCACGTGAGCGCATTGTCAAGTGTTTGTAAGGGCACGCTGACTATGCGGCGGGCAGCTCGATGGTGAATATCGTGTGTTCGGGCGTCGATTCACATGCAACGGTACCGCCGTGTGCCGCGATGATCTCCTTGGCAATAGCAAGGCCCAGACCGGCACCACCGCGATTGGTCGCACGCGCCGCATCCAGGCGATAGAACTTCTCAAAGATCACCTTGAGCTTTGCCTCAGGGATGGGATCGCCCTGATTGATAAAGCGCACGCGCACGCCACCGTCGTCCCGGCGTCTGGCCTCAATCGTGATAGTCGAGCCCTCATAGCTATAGGCGACGGCGTTTTTCATGATGTTGTTGAACACGCGAGCCATCTTGTCGCCATCCACGAGCACCGTCAGGTCCTCGCGAATATCAACTTGGGCTTCCTTATGCTGCTCGTTGAGGATGGGATAGAACTCGTCAGCCACCTGAGCCAGCAGCAACCCCAGATCAACATAGCCGCGCGTGAGCACGATATCGTGGAAGTCAAAGCGTGTGATATCGAAGAACTCTTCGATGAGTGCATCGAGCCGGTGCGTCTTGTCGAGAGCCACGCCCGTAAAGTGCGCACGTTGCTCAACCGGCAGCTCAGGAGCCTCTTGCAGCAGCGAAAGATAGCCCACCACACTGGCAAGCGGGGTGCGTAGGTCATGTGCCAAGTACGTGACCAGATCGTCCTTGCGATGCGACTCGTCACGCAGAGCTTGCTGCACCTTGCGCTCACGGTCACGCACGCGGTTAAGGGCGCCCTCGACCTCCAAGAAGTCGCCGTCGATGTTGTCCCAGGTGTCGGGGTGATCGATCAGGCGATCTTGAATACGAACAGCCAGCACACAATCGGCATGCTGCTCGCCCTGCTCGTAGCCCTGGTAGTACAGGGCGCGGCCGCACAAGAACAGCACGCACACGGCAAGCGCCAGCACAAAGCCAAGCATGTTGAATACAAAGCCGGCATCAAACAGCACCGGCCCTTCGATGCCGCCGAGCGCCATGGCGCCAATCGCCAACGTCATGGCCCACGCGGCGCCGCCAATCACCACGCAGCGGCACACGATCTCAAATCGATCGATCAGCAAAAAGCCGACAAGCAGCGCCGCCAAGATTCCGACGATGTTGTCGATGCCAATCAGCAGCAGGCTCAGCAAAAAGAGCAGCACCGTTGCAAGCGCGCGGTTGTCGACGACCGACCTCACGTATTCAAAGAGCCGATCGGGCACCTCGAACGCTTGCCTATCGTCTTTTGTCATATCAAGATCCTCACAAGCGAAAAGCGTTATTCGATGATGTAGCCGACGCCCCAGACGTTTTTGATAAAGCGTGGCTTTTGTGCGTCGTCGCCGATTTTTTCGCGCAAATGGCGAATGTGCACCATCACCGTATTGTTGGAGCCGGGCATAAAGTCCTCGTTCCATACCGCGCGGAACAGGTCCTCCACGGCCACCACGCTGCCGCGATGCTCGACCAGATACAGCAAGATTGAATACTCGGTGGGTGTGAGGCGTACCGGTGAACCGTCCACCGTCACGGAACGAGCATCGCGGTTGATCTCCAAGCCGTCGAGCTGAATGGTCGGCGACTCGGCCGCCTGTGCACGGCTACCGTAGCTGGTGTAGCGGCGAAGCTGAGCGTGCACGCGCGCGATGAGCTCCAGCGGACGGAACGGCTTAACCACGTAATCGTCCGCGCCAAGCGAAAGGCCCTCGATCTTGTCTTGCTGGGCATCGCGCGCCGTCAGCATGATCACGGGATAGGTATGGCTGGAACGGATCGTACGCAGCAGCTCAAACCCATCGATATCGGGCAGCATGACATCCAGCAGCGCCAGATCGAACTCCTGCTCCAAGATTGCCTTGGCAGCATCGGCCCCGCTATAGGCAATCTGGACATCAAAGCCCTCTTTTGTAAGGTAGATACCAACCAAGTCGGCGATGGCCTTCTCGTCATCAACTACCAAAACGCGCTCGTTCATGCGTGCTCCTCTCGCGCTCCATTATGCCCGAGGGGGCGCCCGTCACACACAACAAGCGTGGGTGATTAAGTCGGCCTTAAGCACCCTTGTGCCCGTTCGGGAGCAGATGTGGGCCACGCACGCACGCGATGATCGCCGACGCCGGCAAACGATATACTCTAGTTCCAGAAGAGACCATCCCGTCGAAAGCGAAATCCGTGAAGTCCCTCACCTCTTTTGCAAAGCGCTCAGCCCAGCTTGCCGCCGGCTTTGTCTGCGCTATCGCCCTTGCCGCTGGCGCGCCCACCGTCGCCGGCGCCCAAGTGCTCACGACCGACAATGTTTGCGGCAAAACCGCCGATGCGCGCGGCATCACGGCCGAAAACCTGCCCGATATCGATGCGACCAATGCCCTCGTCATGGGCAAAGACGGCACCGTCTACTATGCCCGCGACGCCGATGAGCAGGTCAAAATTGCCTCGATCACCAAGGTCATGACCGCAATCCTAACCGTCGAGAATTGCAAGATGGACGAGAAGGTCACGGTGAGCAACGCCGCAGCCACCGTGGGCAATTCGACCGCCGGCTTGCTCGAAGGCGACAAGCTTACCGTGGAGCAGGCGCTGCGCGGCCTGATGATTCCCTCGGGCAACGACGCCGCCATCGTGCTCGCCGAATATGTGGGCAAGAAGATCGACCCTAAGACCAAAGACGCCGAGGCCACCTTTGTGAAGGCCATGAACGAGCGCGCTAAGAAGCTCGGCTGTACCGGTACGCTTTTTGAAAACCCGCATGGTCTGGACTTTGATGAGTGGGCTGGCGATATGCACTCAACCGCACATGACGTGGCGCTGATGATGCAGGAGGCCATGAAAAACGACACGATCCGCGAGGTCGTAGCGAGCGAGGATTCTTGGATCGAGGTCACGGGCGCCGACGGCACCGACCATTCGCACTCCATGGACACGCATAACTATTTGCTGGGCCAAGATGGCAACATCGGTGGCAAGACCGGCACCACCGACGATGCAGGCTATTGCTTTACGAGTGCCTACAACCGCGATGGCGACGAGATCTACACCGTCGTTTTGAACTCCACCACCACCGACCAGCGCTTTACCGATACCGCAACCCTTGCCAATTGGTACTACGGTCACAAGGTGACGGTCGCGATCGCCAACACGCAGGAAAAGACCGCCAACGGCAACCCGCTTATGGCGCGCATTGGCCAAACCGACTGGACGGATAAGACGATCGACGCCACACTCGCCGATCCTACGGCGCAAGCGACCGTGTTTTCCCTTGCCGGCGAGGTGACCGAAAAGGTTAGCTACGACGATCTTTCGGGCACGGTGCATGTGGGCGACAAGGTGGGCAGCGTTACGCTCAAGCAGGACGACACCAAGATCGCCGTCATGGACCTAGTTGCCGACGAGGAAGGTGCAGGGCCGAATCCCATTGAATGGCTGCTCGTGAAGCTCGATCGCTTGGGCCGCCGCATCGACAACCGCCCGCTCACAGCCGAGAGCGAGACCGTAGCCAAGGCACCCAAGGCGTAGGGCCGGAGCGATATCACATCGAACCAAATGAGGCGTCCAACGGGGCGCCTCATTTTTGAAGGTTCGAATCCCCAGCTAACGTGGTTCAACTAAAAAAGGGCCCCCAATGGGACCCTTCTTTAAAGTTAAACTCCTTGATTGTCATTTTCATTGCAACAGCCTCAGGACTCAGCGCAACGCGTTGCGC
>CAUDAE010000047.1 GCA_958447445.1 uncultured Collinsella sp. | reverse complement strand
ACGGAAAGCACATTAAGTGCTTTCCTTTGCGTGCGGAACTCGCGACAAACTTAATCGCCCCGCCCGGCGAGCAAGCTGCGGAAACTCGGTCGATCCAAAGTAATAACGTGCGAACGGAATTCTCGCTGATGAACTGTTCGCGACAAAGACTCGATAGGTAGCCCCCTCTATGCCCTTTTATAAGTTGCGGTGAAATAGGGACTGAATTTGGGGTTGAACCGTTTAAACAGTCCCTATTTCACCGCAACTTATGGGAGGGATAGAAAAAAGGCGGAGGCCCTGGAGAGGGACTCCGCCTTATATACAGGGGGCGATGGTATTCGCGTACCGTGGAATTAGACCAGACGGGCGTTGATCGTCTTGGCGATCTCGGCGGCGTCGGTGGAACCCTTGACGGTGGCACGGAAGTCCTCGTCCATGAGCGCCTCGGCGACCTTGGACAGGATCTTGAGGTGCGTGGTGCCGGCCTGGGCACCGGGGATGAGCAGGGCAATAGCCACGTTGACGGGAGCGCCGTCCATGGTGTCCCAACCGGTCACGCCGGACTCGTCCTTGACGACGATGACGGCAGCCTCGGTAATAGCGTCGGACTTGGCATGCGGGATGGCGAAGCCCTCCATCATGCCCGTGGTGCCCTCGGCCTCGCGGGCCAGGAAGGCGTTCATCACGGCGTCGGCGTCGCTGGCGATACCGGCCTTGACGGCCTGGTTGGAAACAAAGCTCAGAGCCTCGTCACGAGAAGCGAAATTCTCGGCGACAAAGACATTCTCGACCTTCACGAAGTCGGCAGCCTCGGCCTTGGGGGCCTCGACGGCAGCGGCTTTGGGGGCCTCAACCGGCTTGGCTGCAGGAGCGGCCTTCTGGTTCTTCTCGAAGTCGTACTTCTTGAAGGCCACGAACAGGATGCCACCGACCACGGCGCCGATGAGGATCGCGAGGACCCACTGCGGGCCGTTCTCGACAACGGGCAGGACCAGGAAGCCGCCGTGAGGCGCCGGATCGTGAACGTTGAAGAAGATGGTCAAGATGGAAGCGATGGAAGAACCGACCATCATGATGGGCATGACGGGCCAGATGTTCTTGGTCATGAACGGAATGGCGCCCTCGGTGATGTGGGTGCAACCAAGGATAAGGTTGACGATACCGGCGTCATGATCCTCCTGGCTGAAGTACTTCTTGCCGACAACGACGGCGAAGGTGGTGATCAGCGGCGGAACGATGCAAGCGGCGGAGACGGCAGCCATGAAGTTGGTGCCGAAGTTGTAGGTCTCGGTGCCGACGCCAGCTTCGAGAGCGGTACCGAGCAGGAAGGTGCCAGTAGCGTAAGCAGCCTTGTTGACCGGGCCGCCCATGTCAAATGCGCACATGCAGCCGATGGCCAGGCCAAGGATCACCGGACCGGAGTTACCGAGGCTCTGCAGGAAATCCATCATGCCCTGGTTAATGGCAGCCATGGGGCCGGAAATACCGAGCATGACTAGGCCGACGATGGCGGTAGAGCACAGCGGATACAGGAAGATTGCCTTCAGGCCATTAAGGCTCGCGGGAATTTTAGAGAAAACCTTCTCGAGCAGCAGGATGACATAGCCAGCGAGGAAGCCGCCGACGATGCCGCCCAGGAAGCCAAAGCCCACACCCGAGCCTCCAGCGTCGATCATGCCAGTATCGGCGTTAACGGGCAGACCCTGGATGGCAATCATACCGGCGACGAAACCGGGGACGAGCGCCGGGCGCTTGCCGATAGACTCGGCGATGTAGGCGGAGAGCACCGGAACCATGAGGTTCATGGCGATACCGCCGATAATCTTGAGCATCGCGGCAAAGCTGTTGTAGTCGGCAGCCGTCGAATCAAAGGACGTGATGCCCCACAGGAACGAAATGGCGGTCAGAACACCACCGGCAACGACGAAGACCAGCATGTGGCTGACGCCGTTCATGAGGTGCTTGTAGATGACGTGACCGATGGACTCCTTCTCCTCGACCTCGTCCTCGACATCGGCGGCAGCGGCAACCGTGTCGTCGCCCTTGGCGGCGAGCGCGCGGTCGATCAGCTTTCCGGCGGCCTCGACGGACAGGGCCTTGGAAACACCGACGGAAACCATGGGCTTACCGGCGAAACGCTCAGCCTGGACATCCTTATCGGCTGCGACGACGACGGCCTTGGCACCGGCGATCTCGCTCTTGGTGAGCTCGTTCTCGACACCGACCTGGCCATGAGTCTCGACCTTAATGGTCAGACCTCGCTCGGCAGCTGCCTTCTCCAGCGCCTCCTTCGCCATGAAGGTGTGCGCAATGCCGGTCGGGCAACCGGTCGCGGCGATGATGTCAAACTTAGCCATGTGTCCCTCCTTCTTGAGTACTGCGCCCGCAGGCGCTCCCCTAAACGCGCTTCAATGCGCGTTTTTCCACACTTGAAAGATACCAACCTACCGTCCGCGTGAGAAGAGATAAGGCGCAATTCTCCGGTGAAAGGTTCTTTCATAACCGTAAACGGTAAGTGAAAGTTTACCATCAACACTTGAAATGGCAAGGTGTATCTTGTAATTGAAAATGCCCGTATACTATGGCATTGAAAAACGAGTCCGATTTTCAATGCCAACCAGGAGCCATCCATGACCGATAGCAGCAAGAGCGCGCTCTCCCTTATTAGCACACACAAAGGGTACAGCGATTCCGAGCAGCGCATTGTCGACTATATATTGGAGCACCACTCCGAGGCGCCGCGCCTGACGGCCGCCCAGCTCTCACGAGCCGCTGCCACGTCCGAGGCGACGGTTTCGCGCTTCTGCCGCAAGCTGGGCTTTGGCAGCTTCCGCAGCTTTCAGTTTTCGTTGGCTCGCGACTTGGAGAGTCAGCGCAACGAGGGCCTGACCGACGAGGTCACGCTCGACAACATGGAGCAGAGCCTTAAAAATATCCTCGCCGCCAAGGTGAGTGAGCTTAATGCGACCATCGACGGCATTGATCACGACACGTTGGCCGCAGTTGTGCACGCGCTTAAGAATGCCGGCGTTATTGAGTTCGCCGCCGTGGGCAATACGAACGCGGTCGCGCTCGATGCGACATTTAAGTTTTCGCAGCTGGGCCTTCGCTGCATGGCAAGCACCATCAGCGAGACCTCGATTGGTTTCGCGCTCACGTTGCGCCCTGGTGATGTTATCGTGTTGATCTCGAACTCTGGCAAGTCGCGTCGACTGAACCGCATGGCAAAAGCAGCTCGCGATTGCGGCGCCACTGTAGTCGTCATCAGCAGCGACAGCAAGTCTCCACTTGCGCGCCTAGCCGACTACACCTTTAATACCGTCAATCACGAGGCACTGCTGACAACGGGCGACTTCGCGTTCTCCAAGATGAGCGCCACGATGATCATAGAGGTCATCTACAACTTCCTGCTGCCCGAAATCGAGGACGCGCGCGAGCACATCAGCTACTACGAGGAGCTCATCCAGCCGGATAAGGTCGTAGAGTAGACATTTTAGGGAGCCGATAAACGCCACTCGCCACGAAACCGGCCTATCTACTACGTTTTATCCGTATGGCCCAACCACATACCGAAAATAGAGAAAACCGCAGGCGCTCTACCTGCGGTTTTCTTTTTGCAATTCTTGACGTGGTTCCCGATGGCCTATTAAACGTAGTAGATGGGCCGGTTTCGTGGCGGACAGGTCGGACATGCATGTGGCGGCACGGCCTAAGCACGCGCTTCTTCCAGCATCTGCCTGGCGTGCGCTAGGCTTGCCTCCGATTGATCGCCGCTCAGCATACGGGCGATCTCTGCGGTACGGGCATCGCCGGTCACCTCGTCCAGATGCGTTTGGGGAACGTCGCCGGGCTCTTTACTGACCACGTAATGCTTGTCGGCCATGACGGCGACCTGCGCCAAGTGGGTTACGACAATCACCTGATGCGTAGCGGCGAGATCTGTCAGCACGCCCGCAAGTGCACGCGCCGTGGAGCCACCGACACCAGCATCGACCTCGTCAAACACCAACGTATCAACACCGTCCGCGTTACCGAGGACAACCTTGCTTGCCAGCATGACGCGGCTGAGCTCGCCGCCCGACGCAATGCGGCGCAAGGGACGAGGTGTCAAGCCAGCGCCGCTGCGATATAGCAGCTCGTAGCTTGAAGGGCCCGCCGGCGTCCATTCGGCACGCGGAAGATCGCGCGACACCCAGACCAGCTCGGCACCGCCCATCTCCAGGCGCGCCATCTGACGGCCAACCTCGTGACAAAAGCGCGGGGCAGCGGTGTTCCGCGCGCGCTTAAGCGCCTTAGCAGCAGCAAAAAGATCGCGTTCAGCGCACCCGAGTGCCTCGCGAGCCTTCTTGATCTGCTCATCACCATCATCGACTAGAGACAGCAGCTCTCGTGAGCGGTCGCGCATGGCAAAGACATCGTCCATGGTGGGACCCCACTGACGCAGCAGGCCCTTGAGGTCGGAATACCGCTCGCGCATGCGAGCGAGCTCACGAGGGTCAAACGCAACGCCATCGCGATAGGCACGCAGCTCGTTGGCGCAATCCTCAAGCGAGATGCAGGCATCCGAAAGCGCATCGGCAATGTCACCGAGCTTGCGGTCAACGGTCGTCATGCGTGAAAGCTCGGCCACGGCGCCATTCACGGCATCGAGCGCTCCCCCCTCGGCAGCAAGCGATGCATGGGCCTCGTTGGCCGTCGCCACCAAGACCTCAGCGTGCTCCGAGCGCGGCAGCAGCTCCTCGAGTTCCTCGTACTCGCCTGGCTTGGGGTCGACCTCGGCGATACGCTCGAGGGCAAAACGCGCTTCCTCGACGCGACTCCCCTGCGCACGCGAGGCCTCTTCAACACGTCGAACCTCCTTGGCGGCAGCACGCGATGCCTTAAAGCAGGCGCGGTACGCATCCAGCGCCTCGAGCGCAGAGCGTCCCGCCCACGCATCAACCATCGCAACGTGATGCGCCGGATCGAGCAAGCGTTGGTGCTCGTGCTGGCCGCACAAATCCATCATCACGCCAACGCGCTCCGAAAGCTCGCGCACGCTGGCGATACGGCCGTCAATTTTTACGCGGCTGCGGCCCTCGGCAGAAAGGCTGCGCTGCACGGTGAAGCCCTCCGTGTCGTGCGGACCGTCAAACAGACGCGCCTCGACGCTGGCAAGCGCCTCGCCCTCGCGAACCGTCGACGAATCGGCGCGCTCGCCCAAAATGAGCTTGAGTGCCGAGAGCAGTGCGGTCTTACCAGCACCGGTCTCGCCGGTCAGAACCGTTAGACCCGCACTCGGAACCAACGTCGCCTCGCGAATGAGTGCAATGTTGGAAACCTGCAGCTCATCGATCATGACGCACTCCATAGAACACGCGACTCACCGAGTTATAGAAGCTCTCGGGACCGTAATCCAGCAGCAGCACATCGCCGGGACCGCGACGCACAGCCACGCTCTCGACCGTGCCGTCGCAGGTAATAAACTGTCCGTCGATAGCGATGGCAGGCACACTCGGGCGGTCGTCGGACATAAAGATCTCAACGACATCGCTTGGCGATGTCAAGAAAGCTCGAGCCTGAATGGTGTGCGGCGCGATGGGCACGCAAACCATGCCCGTATAATCGGGGCTCACGATAGGGCCGCCGGCGCTCAGCGCATAGCCGGTAGAGCCGGTTGCCGTCGAAACGACCACGCCGTCACCGCGCAGGCGGTCAATATGGTGGCCCGACACCGTGATGTCGAACTCGACCATATCGGACAAGGGCCCGCGCGTAAGCGCCATGTCGTTGAGGGCAAACGTGCGCACGACATCCTTCGTACCGTCTTCGCGCACCGAGACGATATCCGCGGCGATGGTGGCGCGGCGGCTCACGTGGAGCTCACCGGACAGGGCATCGTTCACAACCTGCAAAATATCGCGTTCCTCGGGGCTCGCGGCGGTCAAAAAACCCAAATGACCATAGGAAAGACCCAAAATGGGAATCTCACGGTAGTTGAGAATGCGGGCGGCGCGCAGCAACGTACCGTCGCCGCCGAGCGTAATGACCAGGTCGGCATCGTCAACATCGGGCGTGCTCTGGATCTTGGAACGCTGGTCGGCAGCCCATGCAACCTCGTAGCCCTGGCGCGAAAGCCAAAGCTCGAGCATCAGGCCGCTCTCGACCGCCTCTTGCTTGTAATAATTGGGAACCAGAAAGACCTTCATAGCATTGCAGCTTTCTCGCTCATAACCGATACCTGGGATTGCAGCTCGTCTTGCGAGCGGTCGCCAGGGTCAAATCTCGTGCCGTACAGGAAAAACTCAACGTTGCCCTTTGCACCATGAATGGGTGACACGCACACATCGACCGGAAAGAGGCCCTTGGCAGCAAAGAGTTTAACCGCCGCCACGAGTGTATCGCGGCGCACGGCGGGATCGGTCACAATGCCGCCCTCGCCCACCAGCGCCGCCGGAGCCTCAAACTGCGGCTTTACGAGCGTGCAGAATGCACCCGTAGGCGCCAGGCACGCCAGCACCGCATCGATAATGTTCGCGATGCTGGTAAACGAGACATCACACACTGCCAGGTCGATGGCGCCGGCATAGCCAAGCTCAGGCAGCTGCGTCACGTTTGTGCGCTCATGCAGCGTCACGCGATCGTCCTGACGCAACGACCAATCGAACTGGGCGCGACCCACGTCCACCGAGACAACGGTCGCAGCTCCGCGCTTGAGCAGGCAATCGGTAAAGCCGCCGGTAGAGCAGCCCACATCCAGACAGGCAAGGCCCGTCGGATTGATACCAAACGCATCAAGCGCGCCTTCGAGCTTAAGACCGCCGCGGCCAACATATGGAATGCGCCCCTTCACGTGCAACGGCAGGCCCGGGGTTACCTTAAGGCCCGGCGAAGTCAAGCGCTCGCCGCCACTCGAGACCAAGCCGGCCATAAGAGTGCGAAGGGCATCCGCGCGATCGGCGCAGATGCCCTGTGAAATCAGTTCGTCATCAAGACGCACGCGTTTCATGAATGCCATCAACCATTCGTATCCGGAGATGCGGCCTAGCTATCCTGGGATTCGTTTGCCGCATCCTCATCGTATTCCTGCTCGAGCTTGTCGGCCTCACGCGGCGTCAGCTCAAACTTGTCGACCATGTCGACCGCACGGGAGCCCAGCTCAATCGCCTCGTCAAACAGATCGAGCGAACGCTCTAAGGACGTATCCTTAGAGCGAACGGTAGCGATGATCTGGTCCAAGCGGTCCGAGATCTCGTCGAAGTTACGGACAGAACCCTCTGGCATGACTACTCCTCGACGGAGTCGAAGTCAGCCTCGGCGGCGTCCGCATCCTCGGCCAGCACGCCAGCCTCAGCCTGGGCAACCGCAACCTTGGCGTCAGCCTCGACGGCTTGGGCCTCCTCGCGAGCGCGATCTTCGGCCAGCAGCTCCTGGTACAGATCCTCACCCGGCAGCTCCTCGCTGCGAGCGATCTTGCCCAGCACGCCGTTGACAAACGACGCGGACTGATCGGTGCCATAGGCCTTGGCAAGCTCGACGGCCTCGTTGATCACGATGGCGTCCGAGACCTCCTCGTCGGTGAGGAAGCGCATCTCGTAGACGGCGATACGCAGCAGGTTGCGGTCGGCGCCGGGCATGCGCATAAGATCCCAGTTCTTGGCGACGGCGCGCAGGGCACAGTCGATGCGATCGATATGCTCGTAGGCACCACGGCAAAGCTCGAGCGCATAGGGGTCGAGGGGGCCCTTCGAGATCAGGAAATCGCCCTCGAGGACGCGCTCGAGCGGGCTGTCCGTGGCCTCGGCCTGGAACAGCAGCTGCAGCGCCTGACTGCGGGCAAGCGTGCGCCCGCGATAAACCTTAAGGCTCAAAGGTTACTCCTTGGGGAAAACGAGGCCGTCAATGCAAACGTCGACGCGCTCGACCTCGACGCCCACCTGAGCATCGATGGCGGCGACCACGGCGGCGCGAACGGCCTCGGCGAGTTTCTTGAACGGATAGCCAAAGAACACCACGACACGCACGGTGAGTGCGAGCTTGTCGCCAACGACCTCGGCCTCGACCGCCGGCTCGGAAGCCGGGGCCTTGGACGAGAGCATCATGGAGACAAGATTAGTGGCAAGGTCCTTGACGCCAACGGAGGCGATGCCCTCGACATCGGACACGGCGCGCGAGACGATGGCGGTCAGAACATCGGGCGAAATGCCGATGCCGTCAATCTTGATTTCCTGGGGCATGAGTCCTCCTAGAAGAGTTGGTTGCTAGACGCGGGAGACGAACTTGCCGTCGCGGGTGTCAACCTTGATGACCTCGCCCTCGTTGAGGTACATGGGGACCTGGATGACAGCGCCGGTGTCGATCGTGGCCGGCTTGGTGGAACCCTGGACGGTGTCGCCCTTAAAGCCCGGGTCGGTCTGGACGATGGTGGTCTCGATGAACATCGGCGGAGTCACGCCCATGAGCTCATCGTCGGCGAAGAGCAGCTGGCAAATGTCGTTCTCGCGCAGCCACTTGGAGTTCTCGCCCACCATGTCCTCGGGAACGGGAACCTGCTCATAGGTCTCGTTGTCCATGAAGATGTAGTCGGTGCCATCGTTGTAGAGGTACTGGAACTCACGGGTGGTGAGCATGACGCTCTCGAACTTGGTGCCGGCGTTGCAGGTGTTCTCGACGACGCGGCCGCTCTTGATGTCGCGGGTCTTGTAGCGCACAAACGCGCCGCCCTTGCCCGGCTTGACATGCTGGAACTCGACGATGGTGTAGACCTTGTCTTTGATACGGAGACCGAGGCCGTTCTTGAAGTCGGCGGTAGAAATGGTAGGCATAGCGACCTTTCTTGTTATGGGCAGAACGCACAAGCGTCCAAATTACATACGACAGAAATTATACACTTGCAGACGGCGCCTGCGGCGAGCGCATAAAAAGAGAACGCGGGGCGTCCGAATCGATTCGGACGCCCCGCCCCAAAAATCTATCGAAATGGGCTAGCAATCGATGACGTGCAGGTCGTGCGGGGTCTTGGTGAAAGGCTCGTAGCCGTTCTCGGTGACCACGCCGTAATCCTCCAGGCGCACGCCGCCCACGCCGGGCAGGTAAACGCCGGGCTCCATGGTGACAACCGAGCCGATCTCGATGGTGTTCTTGCTGCGGTTGAAGTTGGGCAGCTCGTGGATGTCGATACCGACGCCGTGGCCCAGGCCATGATTGTAGTAATCGCCATAGCCGGCATCGCCGATGATCTTCTTGGAAAGCTTGAAGATGTCGTTACCCTCAACGCCCGGATGGATGGCGGCGACGCACTCCTCGTGCGTGCGGCGCACGAGCGCGTACAGGTCGAGCTGCTCCTGCGTGGGCTCGCCCATCACGACGGTGCGCGTCATGTCGGAGCGGTAATCGCAGTAGCCCGCGCCGTAATCCATGAGAACGAAATCGCCCTTCTCGATCACGCGATCGCTCGGCACGGCATGCGGGTTGGCGGTGTTGGGACCGCTCGCCACGATGGAGCCGAAGGCAAGGCTGTCGGCGCCGTTGGCGAACATAAAGTTCTCGAGCTCGTTGCGAACCTGCTTCTCGGTCATACCGGGCTTAATAAAGCCGAGCATATGCTGGAAAGCGGCATCGGTGATCGACTGCGCATGGCGCATAAGCTCGATCTCCTCGGCATCCTTGATGGCGCGCATCTTGCGGATGTCGTCGTGCATCAGCGGTAGGATGCAGGCGACGGAACGGTCCTCCAGGCCGCGCTGAATACCCTGGTAGAAGTTAATCTGCATATCGTCCTCGACAGCACAGACACGGCACTTGTTAGCCGCAATCTTGTCGGCGACCCAGCCGGGGATGGTACCCTCGTCCATGTCGTAAACCCAGGGGCTGCCGGCGGGCGTGTTCTCCTCAAAGCTGTTGAGGTAGCGCGAGTCGGTATGGAACAGGCACTGGTCGGCCGTAATAAACGCCGCGTGCGGGAATTCAAAGGTGTAGCCGAAAACGCCCTTCACGCCCGTAAGCCAACGAAGGTGGGCCTCGTCGCGCACCACGAGCGCGTCGTAGCCACGCTCGGCCACCAGGGCACGGACACGCTCGATACGACCGGCAGGACCGGCAGCAAACTCAGACATGCAGATTCCTTTCTTGTTGTCTCAAAAAGTGCGGGACGGGTCTCAACCGAACGACGGAATCGCATGCGATCCGCAACCGATTGGAAACCCGCCCCTCAACATGATACGAAAGACGATGGATGTCAATAAAACTTAGAGAAGTTCTTTGCGAGAAGCCAAGTAGGCGTGAGCATGGCGCTCAAGAACCTCGTCCTCAACGCACGTTAGACGAATAGCGCCGAGTGCCGCGGGCAGCGGCAACATACTGCGGTTCGAGCGGACAAACTGCTGCCTGCGGAACTCCTCGATATATGCGGCAGGCTCCAGATCGAAGGCAAGTTCCTCGATGCCAAAGTCCTCCAGGCAGTCATCGACCTCAAAGACGTAATCGATATCAAAGTCGCAGGCATCATGTGCTAGGCGCGCCTCAAAGCGCATGCCCTCGGATAACAGCTGATAGGCAGGGACCTGCGAAGCGGCATCGCCCAAGCAGGCGCGCAGGGTACGCTCCCCCGTCTTGCCAAAATCGAGCGCATGGCGAGCGCTCGGGTTCGTGGCCATCAGTACGTCCTTACGGGCAGTCTGAGACCATTGAACGGCATTGACGAGCGCGACCTCCTTGCCCGCGAGAATCTCGGGGACGGTCTCAGTAAACTGATTCCAGCGGGACTTACTGCTCGAAAGCATGGTGCCAACAAGCACCACAAAGCCGAGCTTGAGGTCCTCGGGGTCCGCCTCACGAACAAGGTCGAGGTCACACACGACCAAGCCCGGTTCGGGACGGAACGCGATAGCGGGAAGCGCATTGGCCGACGAGGCGACGAGCGGCTTCATGGTCGTCGCGACCGTGAGCATGGCGTCAAAGGTCGTCGGCAACAGCGCGCACTCGGTTCGGACGCACCACTGGTTGGCGCACCAGCTAACAACCGAGCAGGTTGCGGCATCGCCAACGGCGACAACCAGATCGTCGCAGGTAACGCCGTTGGCAGACAGGGTGCCAAAGATAGCATCAGCATCGGCCAGCGTGGCACCAGCAGGCGAAACCTCAAGGACTAGCAGCGACACGGCAAAACCGGCGTCGACCAGCGCATGCTCGACGACTTCACCAAAACGCTCAGATGTGGCGGTGTTCCAAACGACCATCGCGCGCTTAGGCTTGCCCACGGCCGAGGCAAACATACGCGACAGTCCATCGAACGCGCCCAATCCGACGCGGACATCGACGCTGCGGTTTTGGAAATTGATCAGTTGACGGCGAATCATAGCAGCCCACGCTCCAAAAGCATCTCGGCACAAAGGTAGGAAACGTCCTCGAAGGACTTGTTGCGAATATCAAGGGTAAGGTCGGCGGCCTGGCGATACAGCGGACGGCGATGCTCAAACAGGCGCGCGGCATGCTCGGGAGAGCGAAAATCGGGGCGCGTGTCGGACCGACGAATCTGGCGAATCGAATCCTCGAAGTCACCCTCGAGGTACACGCACGTACCCATTTCGTGCATCAGCTCAATATTCACCGGCGTCTCGACAATGCCGCCCCCGCACGAAACCAACAGGCTGCGCTCACTTTGGAGCGAACGGAGCGCCGAGGTCTCGAGCTCGCGAAAACGATCCTCGCCCTCGGTCCCAAAAATCTCGGTTACCGACTTGCCGCAACGGCGCACGACCAGGCGATCGGTATCGATAAAACGCCGCTTGAACATAGTGCCGACGTTGCGCGCGAGCGTCGATTTGCCCGCGCCCAAAAAGCCGATAAAGAAGATATGGTCGCAGCCGTGTTTGGTGTGCTGGGACATAGCGAGACCTATTCCTCGCAGGGAAGGTCGCGCAGGGCCCGGCGCTCAAAGATACGGAAGATCTGCGTATACCACAGGTCCTGCGTCGCCTGCGGCTTTACCAGGATGGTATCGACGCCGGCGAAGTTGCCGCTCCACACGTCCGTGTAGAGCTGATCACCGATCAGCACCGCCTCGTCGGCCGTGGCGCCGAGGCGCTTAAGACCCGCCTTGAGGGCAAACGGCGCCGGCTTCATGGCGTGGCTGATGGCTTCGAGTCCCAGCTCGCGTGCAGAGCTCATGACCTGGTCGCGATGCCAGTTGTTGGACACCATGCACAGCTTAAAGCCTTTGGCGCGGGCGGCGTCGAGCCAAGCGGAAACCGCGGCGGGAACCTGCTCGGTGTCGCGCGGCACCAAGGTGTTATCGCGATCGAGCAGAATGGCGCGTTTGCCGTCGGCCCACAGGGTATTAAGGTCGATGCGATCGACCGAGGCAACGTATCGTTTGGGGCTAAAAATCCTCATGCTAATTCCAAGACTGTTGATGCTCTTCGTAGGTTTGCGAGAAGTACTCCTCGTCCTGCG
>CAUDAE010000046.1 GCA_958447445.1 uncultured Collinsella sp. | reverse complement strand
ACGATCTGGCCGCGGTTGTTGGATCGCTCGTAACTCATCATCTCGTCGCCCGAGGTGCCGTCCTGATAGGCGTGCGTAAAGTCGCGGTTAAAGCAACGCTTGAGCTGGCGCTGGCGGGCGGCCTCCTCGTCCTTGGCCACGGTGGCTCCGGCCAGCATATCGTCAATTTCGTGACGGTACACATCGACGATGGAGTACACGTAATCGGGCGCCTTCATGCGGCCTTCGAGCTTGAGCGATGCGGCACCGGCGTCATACAGACGGCGAACAAGCTGCGACGTGTTGGTATCGCGCGGGCATAGCGCGCGCTCGCGACCGGCAGGGGAGAGCGAGCGGCCGTTCTCGTCGATCAGCTCGTAAGGCAGGCGACAGGGCTGAGCGCACATGCCGCGGTTGGCCGAGCGGCCCGCCATGGCAAAGCTCGAGAGCAGGCACAGGCCCGAGTAGCAAAAGCAGATGGCACCGTGGCTAAAGACCTCCAGGTCAACGTCGGGCGCGGCGTCGTGGATGGCGGCAATCTCGTCAATGGAGAGCTCGCGCGAGAGAGTCACGCGGTCGGCGCCCTGATCACGGCACCAAAGGGTTCCGCGGTCGTCGTGGATGTTCGCCTGGGTCGAGATATGTGTCTCGATGCCGGGCATGGTGCGCTTGACCTCAAAGAACAGACCCCAGTCCTGGATAATGAAGGCATCGGCGCCCAGCGTGGAGCAGCGATGGATGAGTTGCAGCGCATCGCCCATCTCGGACTGCTTGATGACGATGTTGACCGTGACGTAGACGCGCGACCCGGCTAGATGCGCGGCGCGGCAGGCTTGCTCAAAGGCCTCGTCGGTAAAGTTGGTGGCCTTGCGGCGGGCGTTGAAGCTGCCCATGCCGCAGTAGATGGCATCAGCGCCAGCGGCGAGTGCGGCGGCAAAGGGCTCGGGTCCTCCGGCGGGCGCTAAAAGCTCGGGTCTGCGGTTGGTGGTTCGACTGGCGGTTGCGGTCATATCCTGCCTTTCAAAATGCTCAGATATTCAAAAGTATAGTGGCATCGCTGCGGTGGGCGACGCCCGCAGCCTAAGCAGGACAAAGTCTTCAGCAGCTTGGACTGGCTGCTCCACATGAGAACCGTTCAGCGGTTCGGGGAAACCGTTGGGCGATAAAATATTCTCGCAACGTGATAATAATCTTGCATCGCGCGGAAACCTTGAGTACTATCCCAATCAAGCGCGGTGTTCAGACCGAACTGTGCCTCCCGGTGTGAACACCGCGCTCACGCTCTCTCAATTGATCGTAAGGAGAAAAACATGAGCAAGACCGTCGTGTCTTCCGATAACGCACCCGCAGCCATCGGCCCGTATTCCCCCGGTATCCAGGCCGGCAACATGGTGTTCCTGTCCGGCCAGCTGGGCATCGATCCCGCGACCGGCAAGATGCCCGAGGGCGTCGAGGCCCAGGCCAGGCAGTCCCTCGCCAACGTCGAGGCCCTGCTGACCGCTGCCGGCGCCACCTTTGCCGATGTCGTCAAGACCACGGTCTACCTGGCCGACATCGCCGACTTCGCCGCCGTGAACGAGATCTACGCCTCCAAGTTCGAGGCCCCGTTCCCCGCGCGCAGCGCCTTCCAGGTTGCCGCCCTTCCGGCTGGCGGTCTGGTCGAGATCGAGGTCGTTGCCGCTCTCTAAGGCGTTGGCCACAACTAAACATGACATGCAAAAAGACCCTGCAGCGCGTGCGAGCTGCAGGGTCTTTTGTCAAGTGACGGATCGCTTGTGGAGCCGCGCTTCATGTTGCCCGTTAGCCTTCCTTGCGGACTTTTTGCAGGTAGCGGTAGACGCTGGGCTCCGAGATGCCCAGCGCGGTGGCGGCGCAGGCCACGGCACCCTTGAGCATGAACACCCCGTTGCCGTTGAGGTGGCGAATGACGTCCACGCGGTCGCTTTGACCAAGCGATGCTACATCCAGCCCGCGCGCGCTCAGCAACTCGGCAATGCTGCGGTCGATGAGCTCCTGTGTAGACTCCGAAAGACTTTCGACCTCGATAGACGCGGGCTCTGCCTGTCTAGGCGCCGCGTCGAAGCACGCCATGAGCTGCTGCGCCATGGCGTTGATGGAGCGCACGGTCGAGAGGTCGGTGTTGACGCAGAGCATACCGACAATCTCGTCATTCTCGCGGATAAAGTACGTCGCCGACTCCAACGTCTTGCCACCGGCACCGCGCCCCTCGTAGCCCGTAATAAACGGCAGGTCACGATACTTGGCGTCGTGCATGATCTTGAGTGCCAGGTCGGTGGCGGGACCGCCGACCTGGCGGCCGCTTACGATGCCGTTGCGGATATCGACGATGGCGTGGTCGGGATCCGAGAAATCGTGCAGGACGATCTCGCTGTTCTTACCGAGTACCTGCTCCAGGAAATCGACCATCGGCAAAAAGCGACGTACGGTCTCGTTCACGGGCAACTCCTTTGGGTTCTATCGAAGTGTTCATAACAATTTTTTATCATGGTAACACGCTGCTCATCATCTCGTATATCCGCAGGTACATTGCGTAATACAGACGAACGGTAGGAATTTGGCGGTAAACGGTCGACCAAAAGAATAGTTAGATGTTATTTTGACTAGACACTTTCCTGACCTGCGGAAATGCGTTATCTCAGCTGAAGAATAGTCTGATAACAAAAAATTATTATTGAGAATGAGAATCATCTTTAATACGATATGCAACGAAGGCACAACCTCAACCCCGCACTGCGTCACAATAGAGCGTTAGATGCGAAAACAACTATTTCGAGGATTGGTGGTCAAATGACCCAGGAGACGGTTACGAACGGCACTGAAGCCCTGTTCACTCGCGAAGGCATGCCTCCCGTTAAGGAAATGATCCCGTGTGCCCTTCAGCACGTACTGGCATCGTTTGCCGGCATCATTACCCCGGCGGTCATCATGGCCGGCGTCTACGGCTTTAATAGCCAGCAGAGCACCGACATCATCCAGGTCGCCCTCATTCTTTCGGCAATCGACACGGCCCTTCAGGCCTTCGCTCCCTTCCGTCGCATTGGCGGCGGCCTGCCCATCGTCATGGGCGTTTCGTTCGCGTTCCTGCCGGCCCTGCAGGCCATGGGCGCCTCGGGCTTTAGTTTTGGCGCGCTGCTGGGCGGCGAGATCGTCGGCGGCGCCGTTGCGGTCCTCTTTGGTCTGGCCTACAGCAAGATCAAGTGGCTGTTCCCGCCCGTCGTGACCGGTACGGTCATCTTCTCCATTGGCGTCTCTCTCTATCCCACGGCCGTCAAGTACATGGCCGGCGGTATGGGTACGCCGCTGTGGGGCACCCCGCAGGCATGGTGCGTCGCCCTGATCACCTTCGCTGTGGTCTTTGCGCTCGCCAACTTTGGCAAGGGCACGCTCAAGCTGGGATCCGTGTTCTTTGGCATGATCGTTGGCATGATCGTCTCCATCCCCTTTGGCATGATCGACTTCTCCAGCGTCGCCACCGCTCAGGTCTTCGCCCTTCCCAAGCTCATACCCTACGCGCTCGAGTTTGATCCCGAGGTCTGCATTACCCTCGCCGTCGTGTTCCCCATGGTCGCCATCCAGGTTATCGGCGACGTCTCCGCTGCCTGCCTGGGCTCCATCGACCGTATGCCCACCGAGCGCGAGCTCTCCGGCGCTATTGTGTCCCAGGGCCTCACCTCTATGGTCGGCGGCCTGCTGGGCGGTCTTCCCACCAGCGCCCTTGGCCAGAACGTGGGCATCATCTGCTCCAACAAGGTCGTCAACAAGTGGGTCTTTGTGATCATCGCGGCCGTCTTTGCCATCGCCGGCCTGTTCCCGCAGCTCTCTGCCGTCCTTTCCGCCATCCCGCAGCCCGTCATCGGCGGCGCGACCGTCGGCGTCTTTGGCACCATCACCATGAACGGTGTGCGCATGTTCACCCGCGAGGGCCTCACGCAGCGCACCACCACCATCGTCGGCACCTCTGTTGTCTTTGGCCTGGGTATCTGGATGGCCAGCGGTTGCCTTGCCGGCGAGGGCATGCCCACCTGGGTGTCCACCGTCATCGGCTCCAACGCCGTGACCCCCACTGCCATCATGGCCATCGTGCTCAACCTGATCCTTCCGCAGACGCCGGTCGTGGCTCAGCACATCGATGCCGCCAAGGATGCCGCTGTGGATCTGGTCCTGCCCGAGAGCAAGAAGTAACCAATTCGGTGCTATTCGCCGGCGGATGCATCGCCTCGTCCGCCGGCGCCATGCGGCGCCAAGCCGCACTTCAAAGGGCTTGTCCCTTTGGTGAAGCGTTGACGGGAGAGGGCCCGTTTCCGGTGTAGGCCGGCGCTTCGCACTTCCGCCATGTCAGAGGTGTCAAACCCCGCCTCTGATGTTGAAGGGAGCATTTATGCTTCTGGTCGCTAACGGTTCCGTCTTTACTCGCAACGCTCAGACTCCGTTCATTCCCAACGGTGCGGTCGCTATTGACGGAGATACGATCGTCGAAGTGGGCCCCGAGCGCGAGCTCAAGGCCAAGTACCCGAATGCCGAGTACGTCGACGCCCAGGGCAACCTCATCATGCCCGGACTTATCAACTGCCACACCCACATCTACTCGGGTCTGGCCCGCGGCCTTGCCATCAAGGGCTGCAACCCCACCAACTTCCTGGAGAATCTTGAGCAGCAGTGGTGGAAGATTGACGACAACCTGACGCTCGACGGCACCAAAGCCAGCGCCTATGCCACGATTTTGGACTCCATCCGCGATGGCGTCACCACGATCTTCGATCACCACGCGAGCTTCTGCGAGATCCCGGGCAGCCTCTTTACCATTAAGGACGCCGCTCAGGAGCTGGGCATGCGTTCGTGCCTGTGCTACGAGGTCTCCGATCGCCGTGGTCAGGAAAAGTGCGACCAGGCTATTGCCGAGAACGCCGAATTTGCCCAGTGGGCCGCCAAGGAGCGTCGCGATAACGATAACCACATGATCGCCGCCATGTTTGGCGGACATGCCACCTTTACGCTTTCGGACGAGACCATGGACAAGATGGCCGAGGCCAACAACGGCCTGACCGGCTTCCACATCCACGTGTGCGAGGGCATGAACGACGTGTGGGACTCCCGCCTCAACCGCGGCGGCATCAGCCCCGTCGAGCGCCTGCTGCAGCACGACCTGCTCGGTCCCGACACCATGCTCGGCCACTGCATCCACGTGACGCCCGCCGAGATGGATATCGTCAAGGAGTCCGGCACCTGGCTGGTTAACAACCCCGAATCCAATATGGGCAACGCCGTGGGCTGCGCCCCCGTGCTCGAGTTCTTCCGCCGCGGCATCCCCGTGTGCATGGGCACCGACGCCTACACCCACGATATGCTCGAGAGCCTCAAGGTCTTCCTGATCATTCAGCGCCACAACGCCGCCATGCCCAACGTGGGCTGGTGCGAGGCCATGACCATGCTGTTCGAGAACAACGCCAAGATGGCGAGCAAGTACTTCGATCGCAAGCTCGGTGTGCTCGAGGCCGGCGCTGCCGCCGACGTTATCGTTATGGACTACAAGCCCTTTACGCCGCTGAGCGAGGAGAACATCGACGGCCACATGCTCTTTGGCATGATGGGCAAAAACTGCCGCACCACCATCATCAACGGCCGCGTCCTGTACAAGGATCGCGAGTTCGTTGGCATTGATGAGGACAAGATCAACGCGTGGACCATGGCTGAGTCCAAGAAGCTTTGGAGCACGCTCAACGATCGCGCCTACTAATTACAAGTAGATTCACGCGCGCCGGATGTTTTGCCGCATCCGATGCGCGCATAGGCGGCCTCCGCGGGGTCGCCGGCGCTGTGCTAGCGCTATACCGTATTTGCGCCCGTCGCGCGGTCTCGCCGGGCGTTACAGAGAGGAGCTCACTATGAGCGACATCATGAGGCCGATCCCGTTTTTGCAGCTGATGAACTGGATCATCGAGGAGCACAAGACTCAGGGCGCCGTCTTTGGCGTGCGCAAGATGGTCACGACCAACCAGGAGGGCGCGCTTCCCATTTTTGACGAGCGCATCGAGACCCCGTTTGGCCCGGCCGCTGGCCCCAACACGCAGCTTGCCCAGAACATCGTGGCATCCTACGTGGCCGGCTCCCGCTTCTTTGAGCTCAAGACCGTTCAGGTTATGGACGGCGAGGAGCTCTCCAAGTGTGTGAACAAGCCCTGCATCGTGGCACAGGACGAGTGCTACAACTGCGAGTGGTCGACCGAGCTCGAGGTTCCGCAGGCCTTTGCCGAGTACGTGAAGGCATGGTTCGCCTGCCACCTTATCGCTCGCGAGTACGGCCTGGGAAGCCCGGACGGCTTTGTCTTCAACATGTCCGTGGGTTATGACCTGGAGGGCATCAAGAGCCCCAAGGTCGACGCCTACATCGAGGGCATGAAGGACGCCAGCGGCTCCGAGGTTTGGAACGAGTGCCGCACGTGGGCGCTCGCTAACCTGGACAAGTTTGAGCATGTCGATGCCGCATTTGTCGAGTCCATCCCGGCACGCGTCTCCAACTCCATCACCGAGTCTACCCTGCACGGCTGCCCGCCCGCCGAGATCGAGCGCATCGCGACCTATCTGATCACCGAGAAGGGCCTCAACACCTACATCAAGTGCAACCCCACGCTGCTGGGCTATGAGTTTGCCCGCCAACGTCTGAACGAGCTGGGCTTTGACTACATCGTCTTCGATGATACGCACTTCCGCGAGGACCTGCAGTGGGCCGACGCCGTGCCCATGTTCGAGCGCCTGATTGCCCTGTGCGCCGAGCGCGGCCTGGAGTTTGGCGTCAAGCTGACCAACACGTTCCCCGTCGACGTGACGAGGAACGAGCTGCCCTCCACCGAGATGTACATGTCCGGCCGTTCGCTGTTCTCGCTGACCATCGAGGCCGCCCGTCGCATTACCGAGCAGTTTGACGGAAAGCTGCGCATCAGCTACTCCGGTGGTGCCACGGTCTACAACATCCGCGCCCTGTACGATGCCGGCATTTGGCCCGTTACCCTGGCGACCGACGTGCTCAAGCCCGGTGGCTACGAGCGCTTTAGCCAGATGGCCGGCGAGTTTGCCGACCTGGATGGCAAGCCGTTCGCGGGCGTCTCTCTCGACGCCGTGACCGCGATCCAGACCGACTCGCTCACCAACCCGCTCTACAAGAAGCCGCTGCGCCCGCTGCCCGACCGCAAGGTCGCCGGCAAGAGCCCGCTTTCCGACTGCTTTACGACGCCGTGCCGTACGAGCTGCCCTATCCAGCAGGATATTCCCGCCTACCTGGCGGCTGTTGACGAGGGCCGCTTCGAGGACGCCCTCAACATCATCGTCGAGCGCAACGCCCTGCCGTTCATTACCGGCACCATCTGCCCGCATCCCTGCGGCCGTGCCTGCGAGCGTGCGTTCTACGAGCCCGAGGGCGCCCAGATCCGCGCCAGCAAGCTCAAGGCCGCCCGCGAGGCCATGACCGCCGTGCTGCCCAAGCTGCGCACCCAGGCCATCGCCAACGACGGCGAGCGCAACGTTGCCGTTATCGGCGGCGGCCCGGCCGGCCTGGCGACGGCGTTCTTCCTGACGCGCGCCGGCGTGCCTGTCACTATCTTTGAGGCCCGCGATTCGCTCGGCGGCGTGGTCCGTCACGTGATCCCCGAGTTCCGTATCGCGAGCGACGATATCTCCCACGATGCCGAGCTCTGCCTGGCCTTTGGCGCCAAGGTGCAGCTCAACGCTCGCGTGGATTCCATTGACGAGCTCAAGGACCAGGGCTTTACCGACGTGGTCGTGGCCACCGGTGCCTGGATGCCCGGCTCTGCGGGCCTGGGCGAGGGTGCCGAGCTCGATGTGCTGGAGTTCCTCGAGGCCGCCAAGAAGGGCGAGAAACTCGAGCTGGGCGAGGACGTCGTGGTCATTGGCGCCGGCAACACCGCCATGGACGCGGCCCGCGTGGCCAAGCGTCTGGCTGGCGTGAAGAACGTGCGCCTGGTGTATCGCCGCACCAAGAAGCAGATGCCCGCCGACGAGGAAGAGCTCGATCTTGCTCTTGCCGACGGCGTTGAGCTCTGCGAGCTGCTGGCGCCCAAGGCGCTCAACGGCTCCGTGCTGACCTGCGACGTCATGGAGCTCGGCGAGCCGGATGCAAGCGGCCGTCGCAGCCCCGTCGCCACGGGCGAGACCGTCGAGCTTCCCGCCACCACGGTGATCTGCGCCGTGGGCGAGGGCATCGACGCCAGCCTGTACGATGCCGCGGGCGTCGAGCACGACCGTCGCGGCCGCCTTGCCGCCACCTCCACCGGCGTCGAGGGCGTCTGGGCTGCGGGCGACTGCCGTCGCGGTCCTGCCACCGTGGTCGAGGCCATCGCCGATGCCGCCGAGGTTGCCCGTGCCATCGCCGGCGTGGACTTTAACAAGTACGCCGACCAGAATGCTCAGGCCGGCCGCGAGGACACCTGCTACGAGCGCAAGGGGTCGCTGTGCCGCGACAAGCGCAACTGCACCAAGACCCGCTGCCTGGGCTGCGGCTCGGTGTGCGAGGTCTGCTGCGACGTGTGCCCCAACCGCGCCAACGTGGCAATTAAGGTGCCGGGCCTGGCCAAGCATCAGGTCGTCCATGTCGACGGCATGTGCAACGAGTGCGGCAACTGCGCCGTGTTCTGCCCTTACCAGGAGGGTCGTCCCTACAAGGACAAGCTCACCCTGTTCTGGAGCGAGGAGGACATGGAGAACTCCGAGAACGAGGGCTTCCTGGCCGTGGACGAGGACCACTTTAAGGTTCGCGTCGCCGGCACGGTCCGCACCGTCTCGGTCGATGCCGTCAACACCGGTCTTCCCGAGGCCGTCCGCCTGACCATCAGGGCTGTGCGCGACAACTATTCGTACCTTCTTAAGAAATAGGCGAGTCTCTTATGGCCAAATCCATTCAACATAACGTGGCCTACGTTGCCTGCGGAAGCGGTTGCGCCTCCGCAGGCGGCGATGCCCGCTGCAGCGAAGGCTGCATTGGCTGTGGCGCCTGCGTCACGGCCTGCCCCCACGGCGCCATTGCGCTGGTCGATGGCATCGCCCGCGTGGACCGCTCCAAGTGCACGGGCTGTGGCCTGTGCGGCGTGGCGTGCCCGCAGCGCGTGATTGCCTTCGTCCCCGGCTACCAGAACATTCTGGTGCGCTGCAACAACACCGATAAGGGTGCCATTGCGCGCAAGGTCTGCGACACGAGCTGTATCGGTTGCGGTATGTGCGCCAAAAAGTGCCCTGCCGGCGCTATCCGCATCGAGGACAACTGCGCCCATATCGACGGCGTGGACTGCCTGTCGTGCGGCATGTGCGCCGTCGTCTGCCCGCATGGCGCCATCCACGACCGCACCGGCATCGCCGCCGGCGTGTAGAAGGGAATCACCATGGCACAGGAATTCACTTTTACCGTTAACGGTGTCGAGCACACGACGACGGAGAATAAACCACTGCTGCGCTATCTGCGCGACGACCTGCACATTCACTCCGCCAAGGACGGCTGCTCCGAGGGCGCCTGCGGCACCTGCACCATCCATGTGGACGGTGCGGCCGTCAAGGCGTGCGTACTGACCACTGCTCTTGCCGCCGGCCGTAACATCGTAACCGTCGAGGGCCTGCCCGAGGACGTGCGCGAGGCCTTTGTGTATGCCTTTGGCGCCGTGGGCGCCGTGCAGTGCGGTTTTTGCATCCCCGGCATGGTCATGGCGGGTGCAGCGCTGATCGCCGAGGACCCCGAGCCCACCGAGGAGCAGATCAAGTACGCCATCCGTGGCAATGTCTGCCGCTGCACCGGCTACAAAAAGATTATCGAGGGCATTTCGCTGGCAGCTGCGGTGCTCCGTGGCGAAAAGCAGATCGACGAGGATTTGGAGCGCGGCGACGACTACGGCGTGGGCAAGCGCGCCTTCCGCATCGACGTGCGCAAGAAGGTGCTCGGCGAGGGCAAGTATCCCGACGACATCGACGAGCTCGATCAGCCGGGTCTGACCTATGCCAGCGCCGTGCGCTCCAAGTACCCGCGCGCTCGTGTGCTCTCCATCGATACTTCCAAGGCCGAGGCCCTGCCCGGCGTGGTGGGCATCCTGCGCGCCGAGGACGTGCCGGTCAACCAGGTCGGCCACCTTATCCAGGACTGGGACGTCATGATCGCCCAGGGCGATATCACCCGCTGCGTGGGTGACGCTATCGTGCTGGTGGTTGCCGAGGACGAAGCGACGCTCGAAAAGGCCAAGAAGCTCGTAAAGATCGATTACGAGCCGCTGGAGCCCGTGCGCAACATTGTCGAGGCCAGGGCTGCCGACGCCCCACGCCTGCACGACAGCTTCTTTGCCTTTGGCAACACGGTGGAGCTCAAGGACAATGTGTGTCAGAGCCGTCACGTGACGCGCGGCGACGCCGCCAAGGCGCTGGCGGAGAGCGCATTCACCGTGACGCAGCGCTTTACCACGCCCTTTACCGAGCATGCCTTCTTGGAGCCCGAGTGCGCCGTGGCGTTCCCGTATAAGAACGGCGTCAAGGTGCAGTCGACCGACCAGGGTGCCTACGACACGCGCAAAGAGTGTGCCCACATGTTTGGCTGGGACAACGAGCCCGAGCGCGTGGTCGTCGAGACCATGCTCGTGGGTGGCGGCTTTGGCGGCAAGGAGGACGTGTCCATCCAGCACCTGGCCGCGCTCGCCGCATATAAGTTCCAGCGTCCCGTGAAGTGCAAACTCACGCGCGCCGAGTCGCTCGCGTTCCATCCCAAGCGCCACGCCATGGACGGCACCTTTACGCTGGGTTGCGACGCCGAGGGCAACTTTACCGGCCTAGATTGCGAGATCAACTTTGACACCGGCGCCTACGCGTCGCTGTGCGGCCCGGTGCTCGAGCGCGCCTGCACGCATGCCGTCGGCCCCTACAAGTACCAGAACACCGACATTCGCGGTTATGGCTACTACACCAACAACCCGCCCGCCGGCGCGTACCGCGGCTTTGGCGTTTGCCAGTCCGAGTTTGCGCTCGAGAGCCTGATCGACTTGCTGGCAGAGAAGGTCGGCCTGGATCCGTGGGAGATCCGCTACCGTAACGCCATCGAGCCGGGCGAGGTTTTGCCCAACGGCCAGATTGCCGACTGCTCCACGGCGCTTAAAGAGACGCTGCTCGAGGTCAAGGATGCCTACTATGCGCATCCCGGACACGCCGGTATCGCCTGCGCCATGAAGAACGCCGGCGTGGGCGTGGGCCTGCCCGATGCCGGCCGCTGCAAGATTCGCATCGAGGACGGCGTGGCTGTGGTCTATGCCGCCACGTCCGACATCGGCCAGGGCTGCAACACCGTCTTTTTGCAGGACGTTGCCGAGGCATGCGGCCTGCCGCTTCGCTGCATTGCCAACGGCGAGTGCTCCACCGAGAACGCTCCCGACTCCGGCACCACGTCTGGCTCGCGTCAGACGGTCGTGACCGGCGAGGCCGTGCGCGGTGCCGCCTTCCTGCTGCGCGATGCCATGCTTGATATCGAGGCCGGCAAGTCTGCGCCCGCCGCTCCCGTGAATGCGCATGGCGACGGCGTCAAGATCGAGTACGACGACGGTCGCGCCTATCAGCTGCACACGCAGGAGCTCGTCGCCGGCCAGGGTATGCATCCTCAGGATCCCGCGGCCGCCATCAAGGCGCTCGAGGGATGCGAGTTTGGCTACGTGTACCTGGAGCCGACCGACAAGCTGGGCGCCGACGTTCCCAATCCCAAGAGCCACATCTGCTACGGCTTTGCCACGCATGTGGTCATTCTGGACGATGACGGTCGCGTGAGCGAGGTCTATGCCGCGCACGATTCCGGCAAGGTGGTCAACCCCATCTCCATCCAGGGTCAGATCGAAGGCGGTGTGCTTATGGGTATGGGCTATGCGCTTACCGAGGACTGGCCGCTCAAGGACTGCGTGCCCCAGGCAAGGTACGGCACGCTCGGGCTGTTCCGTGCGCCCGAGATTCCGGATATCCACGCCATCTACGTGGAGAAGGACGAGCTACTGCCCGTGGCATACGGCGGCAAGGGCATCGGCGAGATCGCAACGATTCCCACGGCGCCCGCCGTACAGAACGCCTATCGCGCATTTGACGGCAAGCTGCGTCCGGATCTGCCCATGGTGGATACGCCCTACAGCCGCGCCCGCAACCGCGGGTAGGGTAGGGCGCGGACGGCCATTGCTGACGAGCTGTTCGCGCTCAACATCAACTACATACGCTGCGCCTTTGGCCCCGGCTCCATCGCGAGCCGGGGCCTTTTGTTTGGAGCGGAAACTGTGTACCGGAATTTGGCTCCAACGTGGGTTGCATTTTCCGGTTGAAGCCTCAAGCGGAAAATGCGTCCCGGAATCGTGCCTCAGAATGGGATGTGTTTTCCGCTGGCCCGCCATCCGGAAAGTGCATCCCGTTTTGAGTGTCCAGGCTGGGACGCGCTTTCCGTTGGCGTGGCCGTTGGGAAAACGCGGCCCAGATAGGGGGAATGCGATTCGGCGATGCTTGGCCTAGCAGCTCCT
>CAUDAE010000045.1 GCA_958447445.1 uncultured Collinsella sp. | reverse complement strand
ACAGATCGAGACAAAAAGCCGGCGCCATTCGGAAACGTCTCGATTTGTAACATCTGGAGCCGATATTGCCGTCTAGATGTTACAGATCGAGATAAAACTGGTGGGATGGGCTGAGCTGCCCCGCCCAAGCGGCGGAAAAAGAAAAGGTAGATTTTTAGGCATGTCCCAAAAATCTACCTTTGCTGTGCGTTAGGCCAGCAGGTCGACGACGTTAAAGCCGGCGTTGCTCTTGGCGATGACGTCGCGGCCGCCAAAGACGCAGGTGGGTGCGACGGCCGCAATACGCGTCACATCGGCGCCGAGCGAGCGAAGCTCAGCGGGCGTGGCGGCGAGCATCTGGGCGCGGCGCTCCTCGCGTGCATGCGGATCGAGCCCGGCCAGGTAGGTCGTATTGCGGCGCTTGGTGAGCGCGTACGGCTTCACGGGCGCGTCCATGCCGCTCACGCAGCTCACGATAAAGCCCTCAAAGGCGGCCTCGTCGGGCTCAAAGCTGCCGAGCCATGCGCCCGCGCGTTCCACGCGCTCAATCGAAGGATCGACCGCCGGGTCGCGGTAGGTGTAGAACGCCGCCTGACGCTCGCCGGCAGCGCGGAATCCGCAGCCATACGCACCGCCCTTCACGCGGATCTCGTTCCACAGATAGTCGTAGGAGAGCGCGTTGGCAGCAACCGCCCAGGTGCCCGTCACGTCGATGCCCAGGCGACGCGGGTCGCACGCGCTTGCCGCAAAGCAGATGTCGCTGGGGATGACAAAAGCTTCGTGGCGGTCGCACGGCGTCGGCACCACGAGCGCGTTGCGGCCGGCATCGGCGCCGTCACCCGCGCCAAGCCCCAGGTCGCCCGCGGCATCCCAGTACGCGTTAAAGTCCTCGTCGCTGCCGGTAAAGCTTGCCATGCAGCCATTTGCCACAAAGATGCGCTCCGCCAGCTCGGCAAGCTTGGCGCGCAGGTCGTCCAGTCGCTCGTCAAAGTGCTCGAGCAGATCGCGCAGGAACAGGTAGAAGTCCACGCCCGAGAGCTGCTCGCGCACCACGGCCGAAGGCGAACTGTAGCTCATCGCGCGACCGAGCGCCGCCGAGTGGCCGTTGTTGATAAAGCCCTGCTCAAGCCCAATGCGAATCTGCGTAAGCACGTCGCGCACGCGGTCGGCGTCGGTATCGAGCAACAGCGTGCTCGACCACACCTCGCGCGGCAGACTCGCCAGCGCATCGATCTTTTCGGACAGGGCGCCGGCGCTCACCAGCAGGTAGGGGCGCACGCCGTCCACGTCGGGCTGCGTCATGACCTCGGTCGTAAAGCTCAAAAAGCCCAGCTTGCCGGCGAGCAGGTTGTCGAGTTCCTCGGCCGAGTGCTCGCTCGTGGGCAGCTGCTTGAGCAGGCGGCAGAGCAGCGTCACGTAGGGTAGGTCCTCAAATGCGACGCAGCTCAGGTCGAAGTATTGCATGGCGTAGGCCAGACGGGTGGTGGGGATGCCGTGGCGCAGGCAGGGGATGGGCGCGGTCGTGTCCACGACCAGCGGCGGCTCGGGGCGCGCCTCGCCAATGTCGGATACACGCAGGCGCGGCAGCGTTGCCTTGTCCTCGGGCGTGTCCTCCGCCTCCTGCGCGGCACGCAGCGCGGCCGTGCGCTCGACCACGTCGGCCAGCTCGGCATCGGTCATGGCATCGCGCTTGGCAGCCAGCTCGGAAGCTTCGGCGCCCTCTGCACCCTCGGCAGCGTCCACCGGCACCAGCTCGACCAGAGCCATGTGGTCGTTCTCCAGCACGAGCTCGCGCAGCAGGTCCTCAAAGTAGCTGCCGTCCAGCTCGCCACGAAGCTCCTCGTACACCGGGCCGTACTTGAGCGCCAGCGTCGCGGCGTCGTCATCGTAGAGCCAGGTGCTCAGCGCGTCGCACGCAATGGCCACGCCGTCGGCGATACCGTAGTCGCGCTGGCGCAGGTCGTATTCGTTGCTGCTGATGATAGCTTCCAGGCGCTCGCGCGGAACGCCGTGCTCGCACAGGTCGCGGCAGGCGTCCTGGAATACGCGGCGCAGCTCGCGCGCCACGCCGGGCTGCGCGTTTTGCAGCATGATGAGCTCGTAGGGCTGCAGGCTCTCGGCCGCGGTGTAGCTCACCACGTTGCCGCCCAGGCCGGCGGCCAGAATGGCCTTCTTAACCGGCGCTTCGTTGGAACCCAGCAGTGCCTCGAACAGGATATCCGCGGCGATCGTGCGCTTGCGGTCGAGCGCGCTGCCCAGCACAAGACCCAGGCCCACCAGGGCGTTCTCGGGCGTAGTGGCCATCTCGACGCGCTTATACTCGCAGGTCACAGGCGCCTGCACGTCCAGCGGATTGGGCGCCAGCGTGGACGGGTCCTCGCCGGCGGCAACGGCGGCGTCCATGCGGCGGCTCGCAGCGCTCGGCTGCGACAGATAGCGCTCGTCCAAAAAAGCCAGCGCGCGGTCCACGTCCAGGTCGCCGTAGAGCGTGATGTAGGAGTTGGAAGGATTGTAGTGGCGCGCGTGCGTGTCCAGGAACTGCTCGTAGGTGAGCGCGGGAATCGCGCGCGGGTCGCCACCGCTCTCGTGCGCATAGGCGGTGTCAGGATAGAGCGCGGCGTTGACGGCGTCGTCCAGCACACTCATGGGGTCGGACAGCGCGCCCTTCATCTCGTTGAACACCACGCCGTTATAGCGCAGCGTGCCCTCGCGCAGGCTTGCGGCGCTGCCGTCGCCCTCGCTCTCGGCGCCCTCCGACAGGTCCAGCTCGTAGTGCCAGCCCTCCTGCTCAAAAATGGTCGGTTTGGTATAGATGGCCGGGTTGAACACCGCGTCCAGGTACACGTCCATCAGGTTGTACAGATCCTGCTCGTTGGTGGTGGCAACGGGGTAGATGGTTTTGTCGGGGTAGGTCATGGCGTTGAGGAACGTCTGCATGGAGCTCTTGATCAGGTCGACAAACGGCTCCTTGACGGGGAACTTGGCCGATCCGCACAGCACCGAGTGCTCAAGAATATGGAACACGCCGGTGGAATCGGCCGGCGGCGTCTTAAAGCCAATGGCAAAGGCCTTGTTTTCGTCGTCGCACGCCAGGTACAGCAGGCGAGCGCCCGATGCGGTGTGGCGCAGCACGTAGGCGTCCGAATCGAGCTCGGGCACGGTTTCGCAGCGCTCGACGGCAAAACCGTGGCAGGTGGTACCGGGCACCAGCAGCGCGGCGGCAGCGGCGCGCGGGTCGGTTGAGGTGGTGGGCATATGCAGTCTCCTTTGACGCCCCAGCGGGGGCGAATCGAGTCGAATCCCCGAGAGTATACCCATATGGGGCCGCGGCTCTGCGGCGAACTGAAGACGATGTGGGTGGACTAGCCTAGCTAGGTGATAACGAATGCCGCGGGTAGCCGCTGCACCCCGCTAAAGTGAAATAACACCCCGTTTACCGAATCATTTAGGAAATATATGGACTCCTAAAAAGTTCTAATACAATATAAGTCATCTATCTATAAACTGCTGATTCCTTGCAAAGGTATGGTTGATATGGTTGAAGCAAATAGCGTTGTCCCCCTGTACAAACAGATTGTCCGTGCGCTTTCTGATTCGATCGCCAACGGCACGTACCGCCCGGGAGATAAGCTCCCGACCGAGGCGGAGCTCATCGAGCAATTTGGCGTGAGCCGAATAACGGTTCGCTCCGCAATTAAAGAAATGGAAGATGCTGGGCTTGTTGAGAGGGCCCGCGGCAAGGGCACGTTCGTTTCGTCGGACACACAGATGTATGCCGCGGACGACCGTGAGAGCTTTACCCATTCGTGCCAGCTTGCGGGCAAGCAGGCGTCTACCAGGGTTCTCGCAATGGGCTGGGACTTCCCAAGCCTGCGAGACGCGAAGTTCCTGGGCGTAGACGATACCCAAAAGGTATTGCGTAGTCGTCGTCTGCGTCTTGTGGATGACAAGCCCACGATGCTGGAAACCAATAGCTATTCCGCTGCGCTTTCTTTTTTGGAGCATGAGTCCCTCGAGAATTCGCTGATGGCGGTACTCGATCGCCAGGGGATCAAGATGGGCCCCAATACGCGTACGCTCGAGGTCTGCTATGCGAGCGAGCTCGAGGCGGCATACCTTAACGTGGAGCTGGACTCTCCGCTGCTTCTGTTTGTCGATAGACGTTATGCTCCAAGCGGCGAGCCGCTTTTCATCTCCCGTCAGGTGTACTGCACCGAGCGACTGAAGTTCTATTTGTAAATTAGAGATAGATTGGTCAATTTACCGACCAATTGCTACCGTTCGCGGATTTGGAAAATAGACACACCGCGTAGGGTAGATTGCTAATATACTTTGTTATGACAATATAGTACGTCTTATTGATATTGGAGAACTATGAATAAGATATTGCTAGCGAGTCATGGTTATCTCGCCCAAGGTATGAAGAGCTCTCTCGAGATCCTGATGGGCGCCAACGACCGAATCGAGTGTCTGTGCGCCTATGTCGATGACGACACGAGGGATGTCGCAGCGCTTATCGATGCTTGGATGGAGTCGAAGGATCCGGCCGACACGTGGTTTGTCGTAACTGACATCTTTGGCGGTTCCGTAAACAACGAATTCATTCAGAGGCAGACCGCCGGATCGTTTACGTTGATCACCGGAATGAACTTGCCGCTGCTGGTGGAAATGGCTACACAGCTGGACTCCCTGGATGCGGACAAGGCCAAAGCCGCGGTCGAGGGATCACGTTCGTTTATCATGCTTTGTGAGGCGGCGGACATGCTTGCCGATGTCGAAGAAGAAGAGTTCTAGCTCAAGCTTCAACGAATAATTCAACCCTGTCATTACCTTTATTACGTGCGGAGATGATTACGATGATTAAGCTTACGAGGGTCGATTACCGATTGATTCACGGCCAGGTCGCCATGTCTTGGACGCATGCGCTGGATGTCGATTGCATCCTGTGTGCCAGCGATGCCGTGGCAAAAGACGACATGAGAAAAGCCGCTTTGAGGCTAGCTCGTCCCAACGGCGTGAAGCTCGTCATAAAAGACGTAAATGCTGCCATCGAGGCGCTCAACAGCGGCGTTACCGACAAGTATTCACTGTTTATCATTGTTGAGACGATTGAAGATGCCTATCGTCTCGCTAAGGGTTGCAAAGACATCAAAGAGATCAATCTGGGTGGAACCCGAAAGTCTCCCGAGACCACGCTTCATCCGACCCCCGCGATCTTTGCGACCGAAACCGATGCCGAGCATATCCAAGAGCTTGTCAACGATGGCGTGGTTATCGAAATCCGTCAGGTCCCCAATGACTCAAAGGTATTTGCCAAGGACGTTTTCTAGCTGGAAACATGCCATTGTCTAGCATTTATTAACTAGGTCCTCCTTTCTTTAGCCCGTCGATCATTTGATCGGCGGGCTTTTTATTAAAGAAAAATCAAAAAAATCTGAAATAGTTCTTGCATAGTTAGTTATATAAAGTATTATAACGTCATGGGATGAATGAAGGGTTCATCCAAGTGAGTTAGGAGTAAGGGATGTTCAATTTCGATGAGCCTCGTTACGAGAAGGTTGTGAGCGATGCCCTCGCTCTCCGTCCTCAGATTGAGGCTGCCGTGGACAAGGTCTGCGAGCAGGGTTATTCCAACATCTTCTTCATCGGCTGCGGCGGCACCTGGGCCCACACGCTCCCGATGAAGTACTGGGTCGAGACCACCACGGCCGACGTCGACGTCCACTGCGAGATCGCCGCCGAGTTCCTCGCATGCCCGCCCAAGGCCTTCAACAAGGACTCGGTCTGCGTCTTCTCCACCCGTACCGGCACCACCCCCGAGATCATCGAGGCCGCCAAGTTCTGCCAGGAGCAGGGCGCCCGCACGCTGATGTACGTCTCCAACGACAACACCCCGGCCACCGAGTACGCCGACTACAAGTTCTTCAGCTTCGCCGAGGACGACGTCCTGTGCGAGGCCATCTACACCTACCAGATCACGCTGGTCGCCCGCTTCCTCAAGAACGCCGGCGCCTTCCCCAAGTACGACACCTTCATGGAGGAGTTCGGCAACATCGCCCCGTACCTCATCAAGGCCAAGGACGCCCAGGACGAGCGCTGCGCCGCCATGGCCGAGGACTTCAAGGACACCGACTACCACATGGTGATCGGCTCCGGCATGCTCTGGGGCGAGGCCTACGACTACGCCATGTGCATCCTCGAGGAGATGCAGTGGATCAAGACCAAGTCCATCCACGCCGCCGAGTTCTTCCACGGCACCATCGAGCTGTGCGAGGAGGGCACGAGCCTCATCATGCTCTACGGCGAGGACGACACCCGTAAGCTCATGGACCGCGTGGACAACTTCACTCACATGCTCGCTGACGAGAAGGGCGTCCATGTCCGCGTGAACAAGTTCGACACCGCCGAGGTCGAGCTGCCGTTCAGCGACCCCGAGTTCCGCAAGATTGTTTCCCCGATGGTCACCTACACCATCACCGAGCGTCTGAGCTGCCATCTCGAGCACGTCCGTAACCACCCGCTCACCACGCGTCGTTACTATCACCAGATGAACTACTAATCCTCTCAAATTGCTGCGGTTGTCTGCAGGCGAGCTGCGCAGAACGCCTCGCCTGCAGACCTGTTTCTGGGGTTGATCGAAATGGTTGTCCAGTATCTTTTAGTTGCACTGGTCGCATTTATTGCGTCCATGGACGAGCAATTATTTGGCATTACGATGCTTGGTCGTCCGCTGTTTACGAGCCTGTTTGTCGGCTTGATCCTTGGCGATGTCCAGCAGGGCGTTATCGTCGGCGCTGCCTTGGAGTCCATGTTCATGGGCGCCATCATGGTCGGCGCGGCGGTTCCTCCCGAGGTCTATGCCTCCGGCGTGCTCGGCTGCGCGTTTGCCGTCATTACGGGTACGGGCACAGCAACTGCCGTCGCGCTCGCCCTTCCTGTCTCCGTCTTCCTTCAGGTGTGGCGCAACTTCTGCTACGCCGTTCCGGGTGCCTTTGCCTGCAAGAAGATTGAGACCGCTCTGGCAAATCGCGATCTTGCCAAGGCGAACCTGTACCATCTGACCGTCGTGCCGCTGTCGATTGGCATTCCGTCTGCCTGCTGGTGTTTTGCTCGCTGTTCTTTGGTGCCGACCTCATCAACAATGCGCTCAACGCGATTCCGCAGTTTGTGATGGACGGCCTCAACGTTGCATCCGGCGTCATGGTCTGCATCGGCTTCGCACTTCTTATTAGGACCATGGGCGATAACAAGCTGCTTCCTTGGCTGTTCCTGGGATTCATTATGGTCATCTACCTCAAGATGGACGTTATCGGCGTCGCCGCAGCTGCCATTTGCGTCGCACTGCTCCTGGCCTTCCGCGAGGGCTCGTCCGGTCCGCAGACGGTTGCTGCAGATGAAGAGGAGGACTTCTAATGGCTACCCAGAACACCGACCTCAAAGAGGCCAAGAAGGACGCGATTATGAGCCCCGATATGTATCGGAGCATGTTCCTTCGCCAGTTTACGAGCCAGTGCTCGCAGTCGTACGACAAGATGATGGCAATGGGCTTCATGTACACCATTCAGAAGCCCCTGCGAAAGATCTATCCCAACGACGACGATTACTATGCGGCGCTCGATCGCCATACCGAGTTCTTTAACATCACGCCTCATGTCCTTCCGTTTGTAGCCGGTCTGACGGTTTCGATGGAAGAGCAGGCGGCTGCCGATAAGAACTTCGACACGTCCTCGATTAACGCCATGAAGGTCGGCCTCATGGGACCGCTTTCCGGCATTGGCGATTCGTTCTACTGGGGAACGTTCCGCGTGGTCGCCGCCGGCATTGGTATCGGCATCGCTTCGACGGGCAACCCGCTCGGCCCCATCGTGTACGCGCTCATCTACTCCGTGATTAACTTTGCAACGCGTATCGTCGCAGCCCATCTGGGTTACGACCTGGGAACCAAGTTCCTGCAGCAGTCCGAAGAGAACAACCTTATGTCTCGCATGACGCATGCTGCCGGTGTCCTCGGAATGACCGTCATTGGCGCGATGATTGCGGCACAGGTCTCGCTGTCCACAGCTTTGACCTTTGACGTGGGTGGTTCGGAGATTGTCCTGCAGGATCTGTTCGATTCGATCTTCCCAGGTCTGCTGCCCTTGCTGGCAACCTTTGCCTGCGTCGCCCTGTACAAAAAGGGCGTCAAGACCATTTGGATCATCTTGGGCATCTTTGCAATCTGCATCATCGGAACGGGCTTGGGAGTGTTCGCTGCGGCGTAATGTTGACTGCTATGCTCGCGCGTTGGATAACTAACTGACCGTTTGAAAACGGGGCTCGGCGTAAGGCCGGCCCCGTTTTTTGTTTGAGGGATTTTCCGACCGTCCAAAAATCCACGCCCATGCATCACTCACACATCTCTCATCTCTCATTCCTCACTAATACGAGAGATAACAGAAAGACGAGAGATAAACATGAGAGATAACTGATCAGCAAAGAGACAGGCAATCATGGTATTGTCTCAATACTGATTGTTTTACCAGCAAAAACATGTTTAAATGAAACAGATGGCAGACATCTTATCTTTCATCTCTCACTTATCTCTAATATGAGAGATAACAGTAAGATGAGAGATAATTACGAGAGATAACTGAGAGACGAAGGAAATCTATTCGCGGCATTCTCCGCCGGGCCGAGCGAAAGGACATGCAGATGAACGAAAACGAGCTGACCGGTCTGCTCGAGTCTTTAAAGCGCATGGGCTCGGACGATCTTAACGTCGAGGTCAAGGAGAGCGCCACGACGCTTTCCCGCGACGTATGGGAAACGGTTAGCGCATTCGCGAATACCGCTGGCGGAATTATCGTGCTCGGCGTGAGCGAGCGCGCGGGCTTTGTCCCGGTTGAGAACTTTGAGACCGAGAAGGTGCTCAACCAATTCGTAGCGGGCATGGGTGATGCCGGCGGTCGCGGAAAACTGGCCAATCCGCCCAAATACACCATTGAACGCGTGGAGCTCCAGGGCACCGTGGTTCTGGTCATCACGATTGAGGAGCTCGACCCGTCGAGCAAGCCTTGTTATGTCATAGAGCGGGGCGCTCAAGGCGGCAGCTACAAACGCATCGATGACAAAGATGTTCCGCTCTCGTCGACCGAGGTCCTGTCCTTGTCATCGTATGAACGGACGAGCCCCAGTGATCGCGATGCAGTACCCGGCGCGGTCGCAGGCGATCTTGACGAGGCCCTGGTCGACCGCACGATAGAGCGTGCTTTCTCGCTGACACCCCGTGCAATGCGCGGCGCGCCGGACAAGAAAACGAAGCTGGAGCGCCTGAATTTCCTCGACTCCCAGGGCAATGTTACTAAGGCCGGGCTCCTGGCCGCGGGTGCCTATCCTCAGCAGTTCTATCCCAAGCTCTTTATCGATGTGGCGGTCTATGCCGGAACGCAGAAGGGTGCGGCGGGGTCGTTGAGGTTCATGGACCGTACGATCTGCGAGGGAACGTTGGGCGAAATGATCTCGGATGCCGTCGCGGCAATCGCCAAGAATTTGCGGCGAACCTCGACGATCCAAGGCGTCTCGCGTGTCGACTCGCTGGAGATTCCCGAGGAAGTCCTGCGCGAGGCAATCGCCAACGCCGTAATCCACCGAGAATACGGAGATCGGTTCTGTGGGCAGTCGATCGCTGTTGACGTCTTTGATGACCGTATCGAGGTGACGAACCCCGGCGGCCTATACGGAGGAAAGACTCGCGAGAACCTGTTTGACGGCAGCTCCCGATGTCGCAATGCGACGCTTGTGAAGCTCATGTCGATTGTTCCACTGCCGGATGGCGCAGGCTCGCCGGCTGAGGGAAATGGCTCGGGCATCCCGATGATGATCGATGCCATGCGCGCGCAAGGTCTGGCCGAGCCATTGTTTTGCCCGGGTTTCGACCGGTTTAAGGTTGTCCTCTACCGAGCGAAGGTTGAGCAAATCGATCATGGCGGGGACTTAATCGTGGCGGCACTCAAGCGCAACGGCGAACTGGGAACACGTGAACTGGCAGAATGCACGGGACTCACCGTCTCCCAGGTTAGGGTACGCGTCAATGCGCTCATCGCACAGGGCGAGCTTGAGCCCACGGCGCCGGCGACGAGCCGCAACCGCAAGTATCGACTGTCAGAGCGCGTGGAATAAATGCATTAGTGGACGAGGCGACCCAATAATCGACCCTCAATTGGCGCCCACTAAGGTAAAGCGGTTGTTGCTCAGTCGACGGTGATGCTAAAGACTCGGCTTACGCCGGCATGGCCCCGAACCCGTCCATCAAGAACAGCCTAAGAACCAGCTTGATGACATATCCCGGTTTGACTTCTGCCGCGTCAAAGACGTGGCGCTCGGCGAGCTCGCTGCAGTATGCATAGATGTCGCGGATAAGGTCCGCGCCCGAAAGCGTAAACATGTAGCCTGCGTCCGAAAGCGCATTGGGCGCGGCGGGCAACTTGGCCATGTGGCAGAACGTTTGCAGGTCGGGCGCCATAACATTCTGGTAGTCGAGGTGGCCGCCGGCATCCTGTTCGGCAAGCTCCAATTGGCGCACGAAATCCAGCGCCGCTGCCAGCACAAAGCTCGGCGTAGGCGCGTTGACGTCCTCCGTGCTCGCCACGAGCCTGCCCGCTGCCTGCGTGACAAGCCAGGCGACCTCGCGCTGGCAGCGCACGGCCTTGCGCGTCACCGGCTTGATGGACGAAGAAGAAACGCTCCCCTTAGTCGGATTCGAAACAGCCACAAGACCCTCCCATGAACGACCCGGCCCAACAAGCCCGGATGAAACACGTGCTACATCAGTATACAGGGGAGTGGGGTGGAAAAATGGAGTCGACAGCGTGACTGCCGGCTCCGGATTGCTTGCCTTAGAGGCCGTACACTTCGACCATAGCTTCGCCAATGCGATGGGGCACGCCGGTGACGAGCGCGTTGCCCATGCAGAAAGCTCGATGGCCGTCGGTCATACCAGTATCCGTCCAGCCCTTGGGGAATCCTTGGAGCTGATCGAGCTCGTCGGGAACGAGGCGGCGGAAACGGCCGTCGGGGCACTCGATAACATGCTTAAATCGGCTGGCGCCCGTGCCGCCTTCGCCCGTGAGGATGGTGCGGCTCGGTTTGTCGGTGGCATCCGGGAAACTCATGGCACCCTCGGAATACGTGTACGTAAAGCCCGTCTTTTTGTTGGTGCGTTCTTCGCGCTTGCTGCCCTTGAGGTAGCGCCAGTCGGGAAGCTTCTCGTCGGAGATGTAGAACTGCTCCGGAACATACTCCTCAT
Source organism: uncultured Collinsella sp. (assembly GCA_958447445.1). Taxonomy (GTDB): domain Bacteria; phylum Actinomycetota; class Coriobacteriia; order Coriobacteriales; family Coriobacteriaceae; genus Collinsella. The sequence goes on along the minus strand of CAUDAE010000045.1, from coordinate 1,372 downwards.
TAACAAGTACATCGCCAAGCACATGGCGCTCGCCGTGATAATCCTCAACGAAGTCGCAGGTCAAAACATGGCAGCCCTGCATGACACCGGCATTCTTGAACTGAGATGTCTTTTGACCAACGCCAAAACGAGTCGAGTTCTCGTAAGGATCAGGCAGGACATCGAGCTCGGCCATTTCGTCAGGGTAGATGGCGGGGAAGGCCTTCGCCATGACACCGTTGTGCATGCGGTCAACGAGATCGACCTTGCCGGCGTTCTTCTCGCAGAAGATATAAACGCGCTTGCGGCGCTGGGGAAAACCATATTCCGCGGAGTTGACCACGCGCCATTCGACCGTGTAATCGAGGTCGGCAAGGCAGCTTAGGATGATGGCGAAGTCGCGACCGCGCTGAGACGCGGGCGACTTGAGCAGACGATCGACATTCTCAAAGAGACCGAAGCGCGGCTTCTTCATCTCGAGGAAGTGGTAGATGTCCCACCAAAGGACACCCTTCTTGCCCTCGATGCCATGTGCCTGGTTAAGCGGGCGAGCGACGGAGTAATCTTGGCAAGGGAAGCCGCCGACGACCATCTGGACGTCGGGGATTTCAACCTCTCCGGCTTCAGCCTGTTCCAGGACTTTATTGATATCTTCGTTGACTACGGAATCCTCGCCAAAGCGGTCCATATAGCAGCGTGCCGCGAACTGACGAGCCTTGGTTCCGGGTGGTTCCCACTGATTGGCCCAAATGGTGCGAAAGGGTCCGGCGGGCTTCATGTAGAAATCTGGATAACGAGGGTCAGCGTAGCCTTCGAGGCCCAAACGAAATCCGCCGACGCCAGCAAAAAGCTCGGCGATTTTGACCTCTGACATACTCACTCCCCCAAATCGCTGCAAATGCAAAGATCAAGGGTACAGAAATCGGGTTGCAAATGGAAGATCCCTTAGGGGATCTTCACGGTATAACCCGAATTTACAGTAGCATACGTGTTAGATCATGTCTTATTTCGAGAGGATTTGCCATGTCCAAGAAGCACCTCGATTTCAAGCGCATGCTTGACGATACTGATTTTTCTGACCCCTCAAGCATTGAGCGGTATGCTGCCAATCTCGACGGGATGACGTTTCGCGATATTCTCGAGCTTGGCATTGCGCCGGAGGGGGAGAGTGCGCCCAAGGACTTTGGGTCTAAGAAGTACAAGGGCGGTATGGGAACCCTGATCGAGGAGCGTTACTTTGGCTACAAAGCCAACAGCGACGATCGGCCGGACTTTCCCGAGGCGGGTGTGGAACTCAAGGCAACATGCTTCGACGTGCTCAAGGATGGTCGCAAGTCTGCCGGCGAGCGTCTTGTCTTGACGATGATTCCCTACGACCGTCCCGTTTCGCTCG
>CAUDAE010000044.1 GCA_958447445.1 uncultured Collinsella sp. | reverse complement strand
TCGCGAGTTCCGCACGCAAAGAAGGCCACTTAATGTGGCCTTCGTCTTGCGCAGGACTGTCCGAGCAGGGAACCTTATATGCCTCCGCCTGGACAGACGTTTCAGTTGTGGCTCAGCAGCTAGCAGCTACTTGATCTTGGTCGTACCCGGTGCCAGGTTGGGGTCGGTTTCGTTGGCCTCGGTCTGGAAGTGCTCGGTGTACACGTTCTTGCCGTCGCGGAACATCTCATAGTACTGCATCTTGGCGTAATCCTCGCGCGCCTTGGTTGCGGCAGCGGCAGCGGCGTCGTCACCGGTGACGTTGGAGGAGAGCGCCCAGCGCAGGCTGGCGTCCTCGTAGCCCACGGAGTTGATAGCGGGCAGCGACTCGCGCAGCGTCATGTGCGCCTTCTGATAGTCGGTCAGCGGTGCGCCGATCAGCTGCATAAGCTGCGTGGACAGGTAGTTGGTGGACAGGTCGTCGACCTCGCTTGTCTGGTCGCAGCCGGCAACGTCGTAGTTGGCCCAGATGATGTAGTCGGTCTGCCACAGACGTTCCTGGTGCGTGGCGTCGTCCTCGCCGGTAAACCACTTGTCGTTGAACTTGGACGGGAAGAACGGCTGGTGATCGCCCCAGAACACCACGACCACCTTGCGATCGAGCTTGCTCAGGGCGTTGAGGAAGTAGCGAAGCGCCTGGTCGGACTGCTCGATGCACGAGACATACTCGTCGACATCGGAGAGCGTGCCGTCCTCGACGGTCTTGGCGTCCAGGTCGGTCGTGTCGATGTTGAGGTGCATCTGCTTGTCGACCGGCAGCAGGCCCGTGTCGTAACCCGAGTGGTTCTGCATGGTCACGTCGAAGATAAACTGCGGATCGGCGTTCTGGTCGAGCAGCTCAAGAATCTTGTCGTAGGTAGCCTGGTCGGTCACCATGCCGCGCAGGGTATCGGCGCCCTGGAAATCGTTGATGGACAGGAACTGGTCAAAGCCAAAGTCCTTGTAGACGTTCTCGCGGTTCCAGTTGGTTGCGTGATTGGGGTGCATAGCCGTGGTGGAATAGCCGAGCGATTTGAACTGCTCTGCCAGGTTCCCGGTCGTTTCCATGTTGTAGATGGTGTAGGGGTACACGCCCGAGCCCAGGTTGGCCATGGAGTTGCCGGTCATAAACTCAAACTCGGTATTGGCGGTGCCGCCGCCGTAGGCGCTCACGTAGAGCTTGCCGCGGCTGAGGCAGTTGGACAGGCTCTTAAAGTACTGCGGACCCTCGTAGCCGGCGCGCATGTTCTGGTAGATCGACAGATCCGAGAACGTCTCGTTCATGATGGCGATGACCGTGGGCTTCTCGCTGTCGAACTGCTCCTGGGCGGCGGCGCGCTCGTCGCTCTTGGCCGCGTCGGACTTGTCGTAGGCCTTGGCGTACTTTTTGAGCGTGGCCTTGGCATCGTCGACGGAGTAGTCGGCGGGTTTGGGCGGCTTGATGGACTGTGCCGCACTAATAAAGGCAGGCAGGTAGCCCTCGCGCCAGTAGCTCTCGAGCGGACGCCAGGTGTAGACGGTGATGCCGAGAGTGTTGTAGTAGTCGATGAGCGTAACATGCGCGGTCACACCGCCCAGGCACAGCACGGCCACGAGCAGGTTGGTGAGCAGCATGCGCTTGGCGTTGGCGGCGCCCTTCTGACGGTGCGGTGCCACCAGGCCGGCGTACTCGCACAGCAGCATGGCGATGGCGGTAAAGCCCATGGACAGCACGCAGAACAGCGAGATGGAGAAGGTGTAGCCGGTGCCGGCGACCGCGGCGGCGGTGGAGATGGCCGAAAGGTCGCCCGGTTGGATGGGCATGGACTTAAACGTGATAACGAAGAACTCGGCAATGCCCAGGATAAAGAGGGCAAAGGCCAGGACCGCGGGGGCTGCGCCGTGGCGCTGGAATAGGAAGAACAAGCCGACCATGAGCGTGGTGATGATGGCCCACTCGAGCAGGATGCACAGGGGGTAGACCCAGGTAAAGTCGTGGTTGGACGATACCTCCATGCCCAGCAGCGCAAAGACGCCGGCGAGCAGCAGGCACAGGACGGCGGCGACGAGCGGTTTGCCCACAAAGGCGCCGCGCAGGCGGGCGAGCTTGCCGGTGGGGGCGGGGGCGTCGGGCGCGGCGAACGCAAAGACGCGCGGGGCGATGCGGTCGCGTGCGATGCTGGCCCAAGCGCAGCCGGTGAGGATGGCGTTGGTCAGGATGAGCATCACAAAGGCGAGCGGCTCGTTTTGAGCGACGAGGCCCACGGCGCCCCAAATAGTCAAAAAGACCTGGAACAGGCCGAAGGCGACGCTCCACCCAAGAGCGCTTTTGGCAACGGTGCCCGACTGAGCGCGAATGGCCTTGGCCTCGCGCAAGACAAGGTAGACGGTCGCCGCAAGACCGACGAGCGAGATGGCGGCAGCGAACATGCTGAGACTCCTCACAAACTAAAACCTACGAAAGCGGGGGTTTACCCGATTGTTACTAAGATATGCGCTGCAATTGGTGGCTGCGCACAACAACCAGCCATATTAACGCGCACGTGTGGCGGTGTGGCGCAATGGAGTGGCGACCTGCGCGATAATGGACGGGAATTACACGGAAACGTAAAGGCTTCTTAAAGAATTAGCGAGGATGAGGCGATGAACGAGCAGGTTTGCACCAAGGCTGTGGATACGTGCGGCTATCCGGTCGAGACGACGGGCAATGCGGTGCTGGACACGTTGGAGCACCGTTCCTCCACGCGTGCCTTCGCGCGTGATGACGATGACCGTCCCGTGGCGGTGACCGACGAGCAGCGGGCGGCGATTCTGCATGCGGCGAGTCGTGCGCCGTCGGCGGGCGCCATGATGATGTATTCCATCGTGAGCATCCGCGAGCAGGCAACGCTCGACCGCCTGGCCGACCTGTGCGACCACCAGCCCATGATCGCCAAGGCGCCCTGGGCACTAATATTTGTGGTCGATTATGCCAAGTGGATCGATCTGTTTGAGCACGTGGGCTGCTTTGAGCCCGAGTTTGTCGAGCGCACGGGTAAGGCGCCCCGCCGCGCGCCGGGTTTGGGCGACTTTGCCATCGCGGCCCAGGACGCCGTGATCGCCGCGCAAAACGCCGTGGTTGCCGCCGAGGCTCTGGGCCTGGGGAGCTGCTATATCGGTGATATCGTCGAGAATGCCGAGGAAGTTGCCGAGCTGCTCGATCTGCCGCCCTATACCATGCCGCTGTCGATGCTCATCATCGGCACGCCCCGCAAGGAGCGCCCGGCTATTGCGCATCCCGTGGTGAACCTGGTGCACGAGGAGCGCTACTGCCGCGCCGATGCTGCGACCATGGACGCGCAGGTGGCCGAGATGGACGCGATGTTCCGTCCGCATGCCCGCGAGGTAGGCGAGCGCGTGGTGGATATCTACACCCGCAAGCACACGAGCCCCTTTATGGCCGAGATGAGCCGTTCCATGGAGTGGTGGTTCAAAAACTGGCTCGGCAAGTAACGAATGCGGCGATGTGACAAAGGGACAGTCCCTTTGTCACATTCCATATCGCCGCGGTGGCCTAAAGACTGTATAAATCTTTATCTAGCTGGGAAAACAGTGCATTAAAACATGGGCCGATTACCTATAATCCCTTCGAACATTAAAGTTGGGAGGAAACCGGCTTATGGAACAAAAGGCCAAGGAGGCAGCCTCGCACGCTGCGATTCCTGTGAGCATCTCGGCGATGCTCGTCACGCTGGGCGTGGTGTACGGCGATATCGGCACCAGCCCTATGTATGTAACGAAGGCGCTCGTTGCCGGCAACGGCGGCATCGGAAGCGTCACGGAGGAGTTCGTGCTCGGCGCGCTCTCCCTTGTCGTGTGGACGGTCACGTTGCTGACCACCATCAAGTATGTGCTCATCTCGCTGCGTGCCGATAACCATGGTGAGGGCGGCATCTTTGCCCTGTACAGCTTGGTTAAGCGCTGCGGTAAATGGCTCATCATCCCCGCCATGCTGGGTGGCGCCGCGCTGCTCGCCGACGGCATCCTGACGCCGGCCGTTACCGTTACCACGGCCATCGAGGGCCTGCGCACCATCCCGGCGGTCCATGCCGTGCTGGGCGATGACCAAGGCCGCGTCGTCGCCATTACGCTCGCCATCATCATCGCGCTCTTCTTGGTACAACGCATCGGTACGGCCAAGATCGGTCACGCCTTTGGCCCCATCATGACGCTGTGGTTCCTGTTCCTGGGCGGCACGGGTCTGTTCTTTGTCTTCCAGCACCCCGCCGTGCTGCTGTGCCTCAACCCGGTGCGCGGCATCGCCTTTTTGCTGAGCCCCAACAACCACGCGGGCATCATGATTCTGGGCAGCTGCTTCCTCGCCACCACCGGTGCCGAGGCGCTCTACTCCGACATGGGCCACGTCGGCCGCGGCAACATCTACGCTACCTGGCCGTTCGTTAAGTGCTGCCTGCTGCTTTCCTATATGGGCCAGGGCGCTTGGCTTATGAACAACGCTGCCAACCCCGAGCTCATGGGCATTGCCGATCTCAACCCGTTCTACCAGATGCTCGCCCCGGGCCTGCGCCCGTTTGCCGTAGGTCTTTCCACCGTCGCGGCCATCATTGCCTCGCAGGCGCTCATCACCGGTGCATTCTCGCTGGTGTCCGAGGCCAGCCGCCTGGACCTCATGCCGCACATGCAGGTCTTCTACCCTGCCGAGACCAAGGGCCAGCTCTACATCCCCATGGTCAACAACGTCATGCTTGTCGGCTGCGTCATCGTGGTGCTGCTGTTCCAGAACTCGGCGCATATGGAAGCCGCCTACGGCCTTGCCATTACGCTGACTATGATGTGCACCACGCTGCTGCTCTTCTTCTACCTGCACGAGGAGCGCAAGCTCAAGGTTGCTCCGTGGATCTTCGCGGCCTTCTTCCTTTTGCTCGAAGGCTTCTTCTTCGTGAGCTCGCTCACCAAGTTCTTCCACGGTGGCTACTTCACCATCCTCATGGCTGCACTCATCATGGGCATTATGGTGTGCTGGTACAACGGCACGGCGGTCGAGCAGCGCCAGTTTACGCTGCTGCCGCTGCGCAGCTACCTGCCGCAGCTCAAGCGCCTGCGCGACGACGACCGTTACGAGCGCATGAGCGACAACGTCGTGTACCTGACCAAGGACACCCATACCGACTACATCGACCGCGATATCGTCTATTCGATCTTGGACAAGCATCCCAAGCGTGCCCGCGCCTGGTGGTTCGTGAATGTCGAGACCATGGACGAACCGCACACCTTTGCCTATTCGGTCGAGACGTTCGGCACCGACTACGTGTTCCGCGTGCACCTGTACCTGGGCTACAAGATCAACCAGCGCGTCAATGCCTACCTGCGTCAGGTTGTTCAGGACCTGGCTGCCACCGGCGAGCTGCCGCCGCAGACGCATGACTACTCGGTCTACAAGGATCCGGGTAACATCGGCACGTTCAAGTTCGTCCTGATCCGTAAGCTTCTGGCGCCCGAAAGCGATGTGGAGCCCAGCGAGCGTACGGCCATCACGCTCAAGTACATCATTCGCCGCGCCGCCGGCACGCCCGCGCGTTGGTACGGCCTGGAGAACTCCAACGTGAGCTTTGAGTACGTGCCGCTGTTCACCAAGTTCAAGGCCGTGAACAAGATGCAGCGCCTGGCTCCCAACGAGCGGCCGTAGACGTCGGCGGCTACACGGAGTTGGTTTTTGATGGATAAGCATGAGGCCGGGGAGGTAAACATGGATACAAAGGCGCTCGATGGCCGTGAGGCGGTGGTCGAAATGGTGCGTGAGGCGCGCGTCGACGCCGCCGAAGATCGGTTCTTTACGAATCGTGCCAACATGGACATGGCCGACCGCGTGATCTCGATCGTGGCACTGGTATTTGGAGCGGTGTGCGTGTGTGCCCTGCTCGCGCACGTGCTGTTTGTCTAGCGACCGCCGGTTGCAAAGGCTATACACTTGGAACCACCACAAGGGAAACCACCACAAAGGTGCCTGTCCCCTTTGTGGTGGTTTTTGTTTTTGAGAGAGGGGCGGGGCGCTGATGGACGTCCGTACGGACGGCGATATTGCCGATAGCTTTTGGTGGCGGCGCACAACGCTGACGCGCCGCACTCCTCTGTATGACGCCTGCGTATCGGTGGGGCTGCTGGTCGCGGCGACGATTGTGGGCGCGCTGCTCGACCATCCGGGTCTCGCGCCGAGCATCATGATCGTCTATGTGTTCGCCGTTCAGCTGTGCGCATTCTTTACCTGGAGTCGTCTGTATTGCTTGCTGAGCTCGGCTGCCGCCGTGGCGCTCTACAACTTCTTGTTTGTCGACCCGCGCTACTCGCTGTCGCTTATCGACCGCGGCTATCCCGGCATGTTCTTCATCATGTTCGTGGTCTCGCTTGTGTCGAGCTCGATTGCGTTGGCCCTGCGCCGCGCCTTGGCACAGGCTGCCGCCAGCGATCGCCGCACGCATATGGTGCTCGAGACCAACCGCATGCTGCAGCGGTGCGCCGATCAGCATCAGATCGTTCACGCCATGGCCACGCAGCTGGCGCGTCTTTCGGGCTGCCCTGTCGTGTGGTACAGCGCCGACGCCGAGGGCGATGACCTGCTGCCGCGTGCGACATACACGGCCGTGGGCGATGCCGCGCCGGTGCACGAGCTGGCGCCGCAGATGCCACCGCGGCTCTCGGCGTCCGCCTATGTGGGAACGCCGCTCGATGCCACCTATGGTGGCTCGGCGTTTTATGGCATCTACCTGACGGTTCGCACAGGCGACGGCTTTGCGCGCTCGGGCAACCCCGCCTCGGTGGTGGGCGTGCTGGCTATCGTTGCCGAGCCCGACGTAGTGACGCATGAGGAACGGACACTTGCCGATGCCATCGTGAGCGAAGGCGAGCTGGCGCTCGATCGCGCTCGCGCCATGGAAGCCCGCGAAGAAGCGGCGGTACTCGCCAAAAACGAACAGCTGCGCGCCAACCTGCTTCGTTCCATCTCGCACGATCTGCGCACGCCGCTCACCAGTATTTCGGGCAATGCCGACGTGCTGCTCGACCAGGGCTCGACCGGCACCGCCGTGCTCGACGCCCAAACGCGCCGCGGCCTGCTCCTGTCCATTCGCTCGGATGCGCAATGGCTCAACGCCACCGTCGAGAACCTGCTCGCCATCACCAAGCTCGAGGGCGGCGGCATGCGCCTGTCGACCACGCTCGAGCTCATGGACGATATCGTCGAGGAGGCGCTGCGTCACGTGAACCCTGCCGTGCGCGAGCACGACCTTAAGGTTGTGGCGTGCGATGAACCGGCGCTCGTCAATGTAGACGCGCGCCTGATGGTGCAGCTGGTGGTCAATCTGGTGAACAACGCCATCACCTATACGCCCGCAGGCTCGCATATCATGATTTCGATTAGCGTCGACGATGGACGCGTGGCGTGCTCGGTTGCCGATGACGGTCCGGGTATTGCGCCCGAGGATCGCGAGCGCATCTTTGAGTCGTTCTACACCGCCAACCATGGTCTGGCCGACAGCCACCGTAGCGTTGGCCTGGGTCTTTCGCTTTGCCGCTCCATTGCGTTGGCTCATGGCGGTAGCATAGAGGTTGCCGCGGCGGATCCGCACGGCTCGGTCTTTACGATTGAGCTTCCCGCCGCCGATGTTTCGTTTGATAAGGAGTAGCGCTGTGCCGAACTCTGCCGTAAAACCGCTCATCTTGGTCGTTGAGGACGATCCCGCTGTCCGCAACCTTATCGTTGCCGCGCTTGAGACGCACGGCTTGCGCCATATGGCCGTGGAGACCGCCCATGCCGCCATCGCCGCCGCCTCGTCGCAGGCGCCGAGCATTGTGCTGCTCGATCTGGGCCTGCCCGATATGGACGGCGTCAAGGTGGTGGAGTCGGTGCGCGCATGGTCGGGCATGCCGATCATTGTGGTCTCGGCGCGCAGCGAGGATGCGGACAAGATTCGCGCGCTCGATGCTGGCGCCGACGACTACCTGACCAAGCCGTTTTCGGTCGAGGAGCTGCTCGCGCGCATTCGTACGACACTCAGGCGCCTTTCGTATGCGCAAACGGGCGGCGTTGCCTCCGAGGGCTCGTTCGATACCGGTGAGCTGCATATCGATTTTGATGCCGGCATCGCCACGATGGATGGCGAGGAGCTGCATCTGACGCCGATCGAGTACAAACTGCTATGCCTGCTGGCGCATAACGCCGACAAGGTGCTCACGCACCAGTCTATCCTGCACGAGATTTGGGGCACGGCAACCAAGAGCGACCTGGCGAGCCTGCGCGTCTTTATGGGCACGTTGCGTAAGAAGATCGAGTCCGACCCCGCGCATCCGCGCTATATTCAAACGCATGTGGGTATCGGTTACCGATTGGTCACCCAAGGCTAGATCGCCAACCACCATCCCAATATGAGTTGCGGTGAAATAGTTCCTGTTTAGGCCCTTGCCAGGCATTTTTAGGAACTATTCCACCGCAACTTTGTCTATTTGCCCTTGGGCTTGCTGGCGTAGAACTTCTTCTTTTTGGACTTGCCGGCAGGGGAGGGTTTGCCGGCAAAGTTGGACTTGCCGTTGCCGGTCTGCGCGTGCGCAGGTGCAGCCGCGCGGGGCTTGCGGGCCTCGGGGTTGCGCAGCTCCTCGACACGCTCGGCAATCTCCTCGGCGCTAAAGCCGACCTCGGCCATGGCGTCCTCAATGGGCAGGCGGCGCACGATATAGCAGTGGTGCACCTTCTGGTTGCGCGCGAAATCCTCGGGGATGGTCTGCGCCGTAATGTCCTCCAACACCACGCCCGCGCGGGCGAGCTTGCGTGTCTCGGGGCGGAAGCCGCGCAAGTTGCAGCTAAAGATGGCATGGCCACCCTGCGCGAGCAGGCGCGATACGCCGGCCAAAAGCTCAATATGGTCACGCTGGACATCCCAGGTGCGGCGGCCCATCTTGGACGAGTTCGAGAACGTGGGCGGGTCGACAAAAATCAAGTCCCAGCGGTTGCGCGTCTGGCGCTGGTCGCGAATCCAGGCGAGCACGTCGTCGCGCACAAAGTGATGCTGCGGACCAACAAAGCCGTTCTGGCGCATATTGCGTTCGGCCCAGTCCAGGTAGGTGTTGGAAAGGTCGACTGTCACGGTTTCCTCGACGCCGCCGTCGGCCGCATAGCATGTGGCGGTGCCGGTGTAGGCGAACAGGTTGAGGAAGCGGCGTGCCTGTTTGGCGTGCTCGCGCACCAGGTTGCGGGTGACGCGGTGATCCAAGAAGATGCCCACATCCAGGTAGTCATCAAAGTTGACGGCAAAGGTGAGTCCGCCCTCTTCGATGAGCGGCAGGCGACGACGCGCGATGTTGGCGCGCTCGCCCGAGCCGCCCTTGCCGGCGCCCTGCTTGCCGTACTGCGAGCCGCCGCGCGAACGCATGCGGGCCTTGGCGTGCACATGCTCGGCGGGAACATCTAGGATGCGCGGCGCGATGGCCAAAATGTCGAGCATGCGGGCCTGGGCTAGCGCGGGGTCGATGGTCTTGGGCGCGGCGTATTCGGCGATGACGAGCCAGCGGCCCGGCGTCTGCGGGCAACCCTCGTACAGGTCGATGGCGGCGGAGTAATCGGGCAGGTCGGCATCGTAGACGCGGTAGCAGCTCACGCCCTCGCGCTTTGCCCACTTGCGGCGCAGGCGGGCATTCTTGCGCAGGCGGTTGGCGAACTGCTCGGACTCGGGGATGAGCCCGGGCAGCGGCTTGCCGTCGCCCAGGTCGAGCGTGGCGGCAGGTTCGGACGTGGGGGTGTCGGCGGCTTCGTCTTGAGCGTCTGCGGTCTGCTCCTCGGTGTTTGCGCTGGTCGCAGCTTCGAATGCCGCGGCGGCGTGGTCGAGCGAGGGCCAAACCTCAAGAGCCGCCTCCTCGTTATTGGGCATGACGGCGATCGAGCGCTCGGGCTCGGCGTGGAGCGCGCGGGCTAGCAATCCGTCGCGGGTGCGCGCGGCGACCGGCCCGGCGGTAAGCTCGGGCGCGCGACGCAGCTCGCCGATCAGCGTCATGGCCCCGTGCATGAGCCAAAGCGGTGCCCCGGTCGTATCCGCGACCACGGCGGCACCGGCGACGGCGCCCGCATGGTCCAGCACGGTGACGGGCTTGGCGGCGCAAAAGTCGACAAAACGCTTGTAGCCAGCGCTCTTGACCATGCGCTCGGCGGTCTTGCGGGCGGAGGGGTCGATGTCTACGGCCACGATGCGTGCCTGGCGCTCGCGCGCTGCCGCCTCGCGCTCGCGCGCCTCGGCAAGCAGCTGCTCCCACAGAGCGGCGTCGTGCAGCTGCCAGCCCTCAAAGCCCCAGCGCTCGCGTGCGGCGCCCGGGGCGCGGTCGGTCAGAATGTTCACGGCCTCCAGCAGCAGACCGCCGCCGGCGCACGAGGCATCGATCAGCGTGGGAAGGGCTTCGTTCTCGTAATCGTCGGCCGTCAACTCGCGCTCGCACAGTGCGGTCCAGCCGACCTGCGCCAGCACCAGGGCGGCGTAGTCGGGGCGCAGCACGTGCGCGCCCTCGCCGGCGCGGGTCGCTGCGGGCGGCAGGCGTTTGAACAGCGGGTCGCCCGAAAGGTCCAGGCTGATGCTCGCGCGGCGCTGACGCAGCGAAAGCAGCAGGTGAACATCGGGATCGGCGGCGTCGACATCGGCGCGACGGCCCGTGGTTTCGGCCAAGCGGTCGCACAATGCGTCCTTGGCGCGCAGGGCCGAGAAGCGCGTGTTGCGCAGCTGCTCGGTCACGCCGCGGGCGGTGATGGCGATGGTGGCGCCGGGGCGGATGATGGTCTCCCAAGCGATGTCGTAAACGCTGTCGTACAGTTCATCGGCATCCTGCGCCTCAAAGCGCCCGAGTACCACGAACACACGGCTCGCCAGGCGTGACCACAGACAGGCGCGGTAGCCTTCTTCGAGCTCGCCCTCAAATGTGGCGCGGCCCTTCAGCCGGCGAACATGCGAAAGCCCGAGGCGTTTAAGCTCATCGGCGAGTGCAGACTCAAAGCCCTCGGGGCAGCTTGCGTAAAATTCCATGGGTGACCTCTCTGGTTGCGTCGCTCCATTATATGATGGATGCTTCGTTTACTCTCGCCCCCGAAAGGAACCCATATGATTGATGCGTGCCCCGATTCTGCCGTGCTCTTTTTTGACGTGGACGGCACGCTGACGTCGTTCGATCCCGACAACATGACCGACAAGGACTTTTCGGCGGTTCGCCCCTCGCAGGCGGTGATCGAGGCGTTTCATCGTCTGCGCGACGCAGGGCACAAGGCGTTTATCTGCACGGGTCGTCCCTTGTGGCTGATTGCCGATGGCCTGCGTGCTTTGGAGCCTGCGGGTGTCGTTGCCATGGCGGGCGCCACGCTCGAGGTCGAGGGTCGCGTGGTGCATGAGGACTGCTTTGACGAGGACGTTATCGAGGAGCTTGCGCGCCGTATGGCCGCGGCAGGGATTGAGGCCTTTTTCGAGACCAACGTGGCTACTTTTGCCCTGGAACCCGCGGGCGTTGAGCAGTCGTCTCTGATCGGCACTTCTGTGGTGCACAGCACCGAGGAAATGCGCGTCGACGGCAGTCTGCACGTGGGCAAGGTATGCCTCAGTGTGCCCAGTTTGGCTCGCGTAGCCAATGATGACGGCTTTATCGATTGCGAGTTTGAGCTGTGCAACACCGGTGGCCAGAATCGCGAGCTGAGCCCCAAGGGCATTGACAAGGGCGTGGGCGTGGCGCGAGCGCTGGCGTATCTGGGCCGCGAGGGAAATGCGCGCACCTTTGGCTTCGGCGATTCGGGTAACGACCTGGGCATGCTCGCTGCGGTCGAGACGGCTGTCGCCATGGGCAACGCCATGCCTGAGGTCAAGGCGGTCGCCGACTACGTGACCGACGATGTCGCACACGACGGCACCGTCACAGCGATGCAGCATTTCGGCCTCATCTAATGAATCCCGCGTTCTGACGTTTGCCCAAACTGCGACTCTTTGCTTTTGCATGCTCAATCGATTTATCAATCCAAACACTGAGGTGTTTATACCGTTCGCCGAGAAGATAAAAAACCGCAGCTCACGCCTTGATAAACGTAGGTAAAGTGTTTAGCAGTTTACCGGCCTTATGCAAGCGAAAGGAATCAGGCAGATGGCAATCAAGGTGTTCGCTGACGGTGCAAACCTCGAGGGCATGCTCGACATGTACGAGAACGGCAGCGTTCAGGGTTTCACGACCAACCCGTCCCTTATGAAGAAGGGCGGCGTGACGGATTACCGCGCGTTTGCCAAGGAGGTCCTGACTCACATCACCGATGTGTCCGTCTCGTTTGAGGTCTTTGCCGACGACGTCGAGACCATGGAGGTCGAGGCCCGCGAGATCGCTACCTGGGCCGAGAACGTCTACGTCAAGATTCCGTGCGTGACCACCAAGGGCGAGTCCACCGCCGAGCTGGTCCGCAAGCTTTCGGCCGACGGCATCAAGGTCAACGTCACTACCATCTTTACGCCTAAGCAGGTCGATGAGATGGTCGAGGCCGTTGACGTCGAGACGCCGTCCATCATCTCGCTCTTTGCCGGCCGCATCGCCGATACCGGCGTCGATCCCATTCCGTTTATGACGGAGTCGGTCAAGAAGGCCGCCGCCAAGCCCAACTGCGAGGTCCTGTGGGCGTCCACGCGCGAGCTCATCAACATCTATCAGGCCGAAGCCTGCGGTTGCCAGATTATTACGGCGCCCAACAGCATCCTGGCCAAGCGCAAGAACATCGGCCGCGACCCGTACGAGGTCTCGCTCGACACCGTCCGCGGCTTTGCCAAGGATATCGCCTCGCTCGGCTTCCATATCCTGCCGTAAGTAAGGGTACCCCATCTCGCGACGTGCAAAATCGCGAATATTCAGCATGGTAAAAACTTTTACCAACTTTTATCAGCTTTTACCACTTGGTTGAAGCACGGAACGGCCTCCATTTTGGCTCTAAAAACGCCAAAACGGGGCCGTTTTTGCTTTTATGGCTCTCCGAGGCGCCGCGGCGCTATCGGGAGACACTGAATATTCGCGATTTTGCACGTCGCGAGGGGGGGTGTTCCTATAGTTTTGTCAACTGGGAAATGCTCTCCGTGCGACCGAATC
>CAUDAE010000043.1 GCA_958447445.1 uncultured Collinsella sp. | reverse complement strand
GGGCTGTTTTGTTTTATGCCGCCAAGCACGCCGCCAAATAACCACCAAATATTGATCCAAGGTCTGTACGCGATGGTCTTCGCATCCCGTAGGGGTGCCGGCAGATTGCATACGTCCTGGCCGATCGTGACCGCAACATGTTGGTCAAGCACAATCTTTTGGATTCTTTTGGCGTGAGCGGCTTGGTTTTGGTAGGATTTGTCAGCGGCTTGACTAAGGGGGTTTTATAACTGCCATGCAGGTAGCCGTGTTGGTAACGTTTTACCGACTTGCCAAGAACCCCTCATAATTAATGCGTCTGCAAAATGACTAATTGCTTTGACCTGCTGAAACACTATATGTTGTGTTTGAACTAAAAAAAGAATACAGGATATAGATGCGTCTTTGTCGTATGATAGATGGCGGACAGAGAACGAAGACCTTAACTGCCTCTTTTGAACGTGTCCTGGAGCCGCTTGATCGGCTCCAGGGAATGTCCGCATGGAGGCTTATGGTTTATCGAGAACACAGATTGCGCGACGGCGCCGCAAGACAGGGGCAAGCCCTGCCGGGTATCGTTTGGCTCTGAAGCGCGATGAGGCTACGATGCGAAAGAGGCAAGAGGATGAAGATCATCAAGCGCAGCGGCACCGAGGTTGTCTTTGACATCGATAAGATCGTCAATGCCATCCGCGCCGCAAACTTGGAGGTCGAGGAGAGCTCTCGTCTTACCGACCGCCAGGTGGTTTACGCGGCACAAAACGTCGCCGAGGCATGCGAGAACGCGGGCCACACCGTGTCGGTCGAGGAGATTCAGGATCTGGTCGAGGACGAGATTATGCGTCTCGACTGCTACGAGGTCGCTCGCCATTACATCATCTATCGCTATGTTCAGAGCCTGAAGCGCCAGAAGAACACGACCGACGACAAGATTCTGTCGCTGATTGAGTGCAACAACGAAGAGGTCAAGCAGGAGAACTCCAACAAGAACCCGACCGTCAATTCCGTTCAGCGTGACTACATGGCTGGCGAGATCTCCAAGGACCTGACTCAGCGTGTGCTGCTGCCTCAAGAGATCGTGGATGCCCATAATGAGGGCCTGATTCATTTCCACGATTCGGATTACTTTGCCCAGCATATGCACAACTGCGATCTGGTGAACCTGGAGGATATGCTCCAGAACGGTACTGTTATCTCGGGTACGCTGATTGAGAAGCCGCACAGCTTCTCGACCGCCTGCAACATCGCGACGCAGATTATCGCCCAGGTTGCTTCCTCCCAGTACGGTGGCCAGTCGATTTCGCTGACCCATCTTGCCCCGTTCGTCGAAGTGAGCCGTCAAAAGATTCGCGGCGAGGTCGCCCGCGAGCTCGAGGAGCTCGGCGTCTCTGCGTCTGCCGAGAAGGTCCGTGAGGTCGTTGAGGACCGTCTGCGTGACGAGATCCGTCGCGGCGTCCAGACGATTCAGTATCAGGTTGTGACCCTTATGACCACCAACGGCCAGGCGCCGTTCGTGACGGTCTTCATGTATCTCAACGAGGCTCGCTCGGCGCAGGAGAAGCACGACCTTGCCATGATCGTGGAGGAGACGCTCCGTCAGCGCTATGAGGGCGTTAAGAACGAGGCCGGCGTGTGGATCACCCCGGCGTTCCCCAAGCTTATCTATGTGCTCGAGGACGATAACGTTTACGAGGATTCCCCGTACTTCTACCTGACTCAGCTGGCTGCGAAGTGCACCGCCAAGCGCATGGTGCCCGACTACATCTCTGAGAAGAAGATGCGCGAGCTCAAGCTGTCGAAGGGCGAGACCGCGGGCAACGGCGACTGCTATACCTGCATGGGTTGCCGCAGCTTCCTGACGCCCGACCGCTCGGGCAACGGCTTTAACAACGTTGCCAACGCGCTGAACTACGACCCGAACAAGCCCAAGTACTATGGTCGCTTTAACCAGGGCGTCGTGACCATCAACCTGCCCGATGTCGCGCTGAGCTCGCACCAGGATATGGATAAGTTCTGGAAGATCTTCGACGAGCGCCTTGAGCTGTGCCACCGCGCCTTGCTGTGCCGTCATGAGCGTCTGATGGGTACGCTTTCTGACGCCGCACCGATTCTTTGGCAGTACGGTGCCCTCGCCCGTCTGAAGAAGGGCGAGACGATCGATAAGCTGCTCGTGGGCGGTTACTCCACCATTAGTCTGGGTTATGCCGGCCTGTATGAGTGCGTCAAGTACATGACGGGCCACAGTCACACCGAGAAGGAAGGCACGCCCTTTGCCATGGCCGTCATGCAGCGCATGAACGACAAGTGCGCCGAGTGGAAGGCTGCGAGCGACATCGATTTCTCGCTGTACGGCACGCCGTTGGAGTCGACGACCTACAAGTTCGCCAAGTGCCTGCAGCGTCGTTTTGGCATCATTCCGGGCGTGACGGACAAGGGCTACATCACCAACAGCTACCACGTCCACGTGTCCGAGGAGATCGACGCATTCGACAAGCTCAAGTTCGAGGGTATGTTCCAGCAGCTTTCGCCGGGCGGTGCCATCTCCTACGTCGAGGTTCCCAACATGCAGGACAACCTCAAGGCTGTCATTCGCGTGATGCAGTACATCTACGACAACATCATGTACGCCGAGCTCAACACCAAGAGCGACTACTGCCAGGTGTGCGGCTACGACGGTGAGATCAAGATTGTCGAGGATGACGGCAAGCTGGTGTGGGAGTGCCCCAACTGTGGCAACCGCGATCAGGAGAAGATGAACGTCGCCCGTCGTACGTGCGGCTACATCGGTACTCAATTCTGGAACCAGGGTCGAACCGAGGAGATCCGCGACCGCGTGTTGCATCTCTAATACCGCTCCGGGGCTGAACCGAGAGGGCCGCTTGGGCATTTGCTCGCTATTTCGGACAGTCCTGCGCAAGACGAAGGCCACATTAAGTGGCCTTCTTTGCGTGCGGAACTCATATCGAGCAAAAGCCCAAGCGGCCCTCTCGGCTCAGCCAAGTTGACGTAGCTGAGATGCGGCATGCGGTCTGCTCACTCCTCGAAGTTCGTAGCGGAGATAATTCGAGCTGCAGCTGCGATTTACTTGCGATGGCGGTTGAGCCGCAACCCAGTTTTTATTAGATCTCGAACCCTATGCTCGATGTTCGCTTCGTTCATTGAGTTACCCTTTGCATGAGGCCGGGACATATCGTCCCGCCCGCAGTTTCGCAGGCCGCAGGCCGAGAATGTTTGAGGACGGGATGATATGTCCCGGCCTCCCGGGAGAGTTACCTATGAATTACGCGAACATTAAGTATTTCGACATTGCTGATGGGGAAGGCGTTCGTACTTCTCTGTTTGTGAGCGGGTGCCGTCGTGGGTGCAAGAACTGCTTTAACTCTGTCGCGTGGGACTTTGCTGCGGGTGAGCCGTTCGACCGTGCCGTCGAGGACAAGATTATCGAGAGTCTCGACCATCCCTTTATCGATGGCCTGACGATTCTGGGCGGCGAGCCTATGGAGCCCGAGAATCAGGTGGGGCTTGTTGACTTTATCGAACGCGTGCGTGCGGCCTATCCCGCGGGGTCGGGCAAGACCATTTGGTGCTTCACCGGTGATGTGCTCGAGGAGCTTATGCCGGGTGGCCGTCATCATACCGAGGTGACGGACCGTATTCTGGCCTGCCTCGACATGTTGGTGGACGGCCCGTTTGTTCAGGACCTGTACGATATCACGCTGCGCTTTAGGGGCTCGAGCAATCAGCGCGTGATTGATATGAACGCCACGCGTGCTCGTGCCGAGCGTGAGAACGTTGCGCTTTGCGACGCCGTGGAGCTTTGGCGGGACGATCCGGTCTATTCGACCCATACTATGTAGCTTGTGGCCGATGCCGGAGGGCGTGGTACCATAGTGCGAACGCAAAATCGGAAAAGTGAGGCCCAGATGGTCGATCAGGAAAAAGTCGAGGCCGCCATTAAGCTGTTGCTTGAGGGCATAGGCGAGGACCCAACTCGTGAGGGCCTGCTGGAGACCCCGGCGCGCGTTGCCCGTATGTATGGTGAGATCGCCGGCGGTATGGACCAGAGTGCCGAGGAGCACCTGTCCAAAACCTTTGCCGTCGCTTCGAACGATTTGGTTATCGAGCGCGACATCACGTTCTACTCGCTGTGCGAGCACCATCTGCTGCCGTTTTATGGCAAGGCCGCCATTGGCTATATCCCTAACGGCCGTGTCGCAGGGCTCTCTAAGCTTGCCCGCACGGTTGAGGTCTACGCCCGTCGTCTGCAGCTGCAGGAGCAGCTGTGCGCACAGGTTGCCGATGCCCTCATGGAGTATCTCGCTCCCCAGGGAGCGATTGTGCTCATGGAAGCTGAGCATATGTGCATGACCATGCGCGGCGTGCAAAAGCCTGGCACCAAGACCGTGACGCTCGCTCGTCGCGGCGTCTTTGAGGCCGATCCGGCGCTCGAGGAGCGATTCTTTAGGATGCTGGGACGCTAACTATGAGAGTCGTCAACGACTTTACATCGAATACTGACGAGGGAACGCCGCGTCGCGGTTTTATGGCTTCGGGCCTGGCGCCTTTTGGTGCCATGCCTCGCATTGATTACATCTGTGCCAACGGGCTGTTCCGGCGGCACCTGGGCAACATTGCACAGTTGGAATCGGGGCGCATCTTCTGCCGCCACGGTATTGACCATCTTCTCGATGTCGCTCGCATTATGTGGATCAAGAATCTTGAGGAACAGCTCGAATTTGACCGCGAGGTCATCTACGCCACGGCACTTCTTCACGATATCGGCAAAGATGAACAGTATGAATCGGGTATATCCCATGATGTTGCAAGCGAACGCGTCGCTGATGCGATTCTCGGCGGCATGCCCGATGACGTGGCGTTTGAGCCGGCCGATGCCGCAGCCATTAAGACGGCCATTCTGGGCCATCGAAAGCTGCGCGTGAACAGCCAACCGCTTGAGCGTTTGCTCTATGCGGCCGACAAGGCCTCACGCGCCTGCTTTGCATGCCCCGCGCGCAATGCTTGCAACTGGAGCGATGATAAAAAGAACCTGTCGATTCGCGTGTAGTTAGTTTGCGCGGTCGGGGTTCTAAACGAAGGAGACGATCGCGATGAGCAATAAGAAACTGCCCGAGAATGCAACCAAGACTGAAGGTGCCGAGCTCGCCCGCCGTGGAAGGGGCGAAATATCCACCGCAACGGCGGTACCCCACGTGAGTTATGACGATCTGCGCCATGCCGACCGCATCACCGTTGAAGGTCTTGAGGTTTTTGCTAACCACGGCGTATATCCCGAAGAGAACGCGCTGGGCCAGAAGTTCATCGTGTCCCTGGTGCTCTATGCCGACCTGCGTGCAGCGGGGGAGCACGATAACCTGGACGCCTCGATTGACTACGGCTCGGTATGCCACGATGTCGATGGCTATCTGCGCGAGCATACGTTTAAGCTCATCGAGGCTGCAGCCGAGGGTGTGGCCCAGATGCTGCTACGTCGTTACCCCCTGCTGCTTGGCGTGCACGTTAAGCTCGATAAGCCTTGGGCGCCCGTCGGTCTTCCCCTGGCAAGCTGCGGCGTCGAGATCGAGCGCGTGCGCTAGTCGACGCTAGAGCTTGTTGAGGGGCGGCTGCTTGAGTCGCTGAGACAGTGCTCTATTGTTGGGGCAGTATGTGTCGAGCAGGACGTGGAACCGCTGGTTGTGGCTCGGCTCGAGCAGGTGGACGAGCTCGTGGGCGACAACCATGTCAAGGCACTCGACGGGGTAGGCGGCAAGTTCTCGTGCGATGCGAATGGCGCCGGTTTTGGGCGTGCATGATCCCCAGCGCGTTTTCATGCTGCGCACGGAAACGCGGGAAACGTCGACACCCATTGCGATTTCGTATGCGTGCACAATATCGCGCAGTGCCGATGTGACCTCGGACGTATAGAGCTGGTCAATATGGGCTTGGATCTCACTGGGCGTTAAGCTATCGAGGGTCGCGTTCCACTTGGCCTGCGGACGTTCGTCTGGCTCGTCGGTACCCATAAAACTTGCGAAGGTGGCCTGCTTGGGCCGCGGTGCGGGTGATGCAAAGTTGTGATCGAGTGCATCCTGTACCGTGATGGGCTTGCCCCAAAGTGCAATGATGGACGAGGGGCTAAGCGGCTCTCGCGCCGTCGCCTGACGTTGCTCACGCTGGGCAAGCCGGCTGATAATCCAGGCGCTGTTGCGCTTCACAAACGCTTCGATACGCTCGCGGCTGGCGCCGAGCGGTGCGCTGGCGTGGACCTCACCGCTCGATGTGACGCGTAGGTTGAAGTTCTTGACGCGCTTTTTGGTCACGACGACGGGAATCGGCGTCCCATCCGGTCGGGATGCGGAAATCGTAAACTGCTGCGTCAAAAGTGGTCCTTCAGATTGGGGACGGGCCGGCATGTCGACCGTTCGGCATGTCGGCCCGCTCAGGGGATGTGAAATTAATAACGCTCAAAGAAGGCAAGCGCGTTGTCGCTGCAGAGCTTCTGCATCACGGTCTTGCCAAAATGCTTGGAGAGCATGTTCTGGAACTCGGGCATCTTGCTGGCATCGGAGAGGAAAGCGGGCACCGTGGCACCGTCCCAGTCGCCGCCGAGCGCGATGACGTCCTCGCCGCCCAGGTCGAGCCAGTGCTCGATATGTGCCGCCAGCTGGTCGAAGGTGACGTCTGCGGCGGTCTTGTCGGTTGCGTCATTGGAAAGGAACTCGCTGCAGTAGTTGAGGCCGACGATACCGCCCATGTCGCGAATGGTGCGGAACTGGTCGTCGGTGAGGTTGCGCTTGACGCCGCAAACCGCACGGGAGTTGGAGTGGCTGGCGACGAAGGGACGCGTGGCGTGGGCGACAACCTCGTCAAAGCACTCATCGTTGAGGTGGGAGACGTCGAGCACCATGCCGGCGTGCTCCATCTGCGTAAGCGCCTCGATGCCGGCGGCGGTGAGGCCGGCGTGGGTGTCGTGGCCGCTCGCGAGCGGCCCCTGCGCGTTCCAGCTGAGTGATGACATGAGTACGCCCAAGCTCTTGAGCACCTCGATCAGTGCGGGGTCCTCGGCAAAGAACGTGGCGTTTTCGATGGTGTGGATGCAGGCGACCTTGCCATCTTTGAGCGCAGGGCGAATGTCTGCCGCGCTGCGTACGTTGACCATGCGGTCGTGGTTGAGCATTGCCTGGCCGCTCATGTGCGCCATGATCTGCGCCTGGAAGCGCGCGGCGTGGGCGGTGGGAATCTCGTCGGGGACAAACGTGGCGAAGCACTGTGCCCACGGCGTGTTGCCGATCTTTGCGAGCGAGATGGCGCAGGCGTTGCCCTCGATGAGGTCGAAATCTTGCGGATGCGTTTCGTCGCCGGGGAAATAACCGTCGGTGCCGGCGGTAAAGCGCAGGTCGAGATCGAGCGTGGCCCAGCCGATTCGGTCGGCGGTGTCGCAGTGTAGGTCAAATACGGGATATGCCATGGTTCCTCCGGTTGCAGCGTTTCTTTGCAAACTGTCATTGAATTGTATGACTAGGGTATAGTTAGCGCCATATGTTCACGGCGGCCCACGTTGTGCGCCGCCCTTATCACGGAGGTTACCATGTCCAACCAGGGCAAGAAGGTCAAGACCCATTATCGCGGCACGCTCGATGACGGCACGCAGTTCGATAGCTCCTACGATCGCGGCGAGCCGCTGGAGTTCACCTGCGGCGCCGGTCAGATGATCAAGGGCTTCGACGCCGCTGTTGTCGACATGCAGGTGGGCGAGAAGAAGACCGTGCACATTCCTGCTGCCGATGCCTACGGCGAGCACAATCCCGAGATGGTTATTACCTTCCCGGCCGAACAGGTTCCCAACATCGAGCAGATCGAGAAGGGCATGAAGCTTTTCCTGTCCACGCCGAGCGGTATGCCCGTTCCCGCCGTGGTCATCGACGTAACGCCCGAGGCCGTGACGCTCGATGCCAACCACGAGCTTGCTGGCAAGGACCTCAACTTTGATATCGAGCTCGTCGAGGTCGAGGGTTAGAGTATGCCTGAGCGCTTGGTTTCGACGACATGCTTGGGAAATCTCAACGATCCGTCCTATGAACTCCTGCTTCGCCGGAAGCTGGGCGGCGTCTTTGAAGTTGACGAGCTGCTGCTCGATTGGGACCAGGCTGATGTATACGCGTTTGTGGGCGTGACGGAGCTGGGGCGCACGGTCGATGTTCGGCTGGATACTGCCGACGGCGGTCGTCTTGTCGACGGCGACGTGCTCGCCGTCGACCGTTCGGGCGTGGTGCCCGTGGCGGTTGTCGTGCGCCTGCGCAGCGCCGAGGTTTATTTGGTCGAAGTTGACCGCATGGACCCGATTGCGCTCGCGCATGCGTGCTGGGAGATCGGCAATATGCATGCGCCGCTCTTCCGGGGCGACTCGGACGAGCATACCGTGCGCATGTATACGCCGGTGCAACCTGTTTTGGGCCGCATGCTCCGGGGCGTCGAGGGCGTTCGGCTCTCGACGGTTGCCCGTGAACTCGATTCGGACCGGCGCTTTGCGTCGAGTGCGGCGGATGCCGTTGTGAGTATGGCTCCAGACTTTACGATCGTAAAGAAGGCGCGCGGTTAACGTGCGTATAAGTAAGACGGACTTTGAGAGGCAACTATTCAAAGTCCGTCTTTCTGTTGATGAGATGCTGTGGGGGAAAGCATATGGGTCTTGAAGGAATCAAGCTGATTGCATGCGATTTGGACGGCACGTTGCTGCATCCGGGGGAGCGCGAGCCGCGTTCCGAGGCCTTTGAACTCATCGATGAACTGCATCGTCGCGGTATCGTGTTTATGCCGGCGAGCGGCCGTCAATATGCGAGCTTGCGCTACCTGTTTGCCCCGGTGGCCGATGAGCTCGCCTATGTATGCGAAAACGGAGCCCTGGTGATGAGCGAGGGACGTGCCGTTGTCAAGCGTTCCATGGAGCGTAGCCTTGCTATGGATATCGCGAATGCCGTGGTTGCGTATCCCCATGCCGACGTGACCCTTTCGTGTGAGGGACACCTCTACACCATGAGCGGCAACGATGCGTTCATCGACCATTTGCGCTATGAGGTCCACTGCGATGTGGCGGTGGTCGACCGCCCCGAGGACATCGACGAGGACGTCATTAAGATTGCCTTCCAGACGCCCGAGGTGGACCAGCCGGCGGCCCTGGAGTATTTCGAGCGCCTCTTTAGCGACCGTGTTGACGTGATGACGTCGGGAACCGAATGGACGGACTTTATCGGTTTCGGTTCGGGCAAGGGCTCCGCGCTTGCCGATTACGGTCGTGCCCTGGGTATTTCGCCCGATGAGATGATGGCGTTTGGCGATAACGAAAACGATCGCGACATGCTCAACGTCGTGGGCCATCCCTATCTGATGGAGAGCTGCAACCCCTCTATGCGTGGCATTAACGACCGTGTCCGCTACGTGCGCACGGTCGAAGAAGAGCTGCGTCGCCTGCTTACCGAGTAGGCACGTCCCAAACATCTACCGGCAGTCGGGGCAGAGACCCTCGAAGATGGTGTAGTGCGACGTGACGTGCCAGCCGATTTGCTCGGACGCCTTGGCGTCGAGCTGGGCATCGAAGGGGAGCGGTACGTCGATGACGCGGCTGCATGAGGTGCAGATGATATGTGCGTGCGGCTCGATCGTGCGATCGAAGCGGCTGCCGCCCGGCGTCTTGATGGAGAGGATCTCGCCGGCGTCGGCCAAGAGATTGAGGTTGCGGTAGACCGTACCGCGGCTGATTTTGTCATCCTGCGCGCGCACGACGTTGTAGATTTCGTCGGCAGTGGGATGGTTATAGCTTTGGCGCACGGCGTCAAGAACCAGCTTTCGCTGCCTGGTATTCCTTCTTTGCACCGCCATGCGCCTCGCCTCTTTTCTATTAACGGTCGTAGGTAAATGATACCGTATTTAGCACACAATACTAATAATGAGGACTGAAACCGTCTTCATTGGCAAGTGGGGCTCGGGCCTGGGCGTCTACGAGGCGAAAACGCGTTCCCATGCGCTCATAGGAGGCATGAAGCGCCTCGAGATGAGATAGGACGTTTGCCGGAGCTCCCTGTATCTCCATCTCGACTGAGCCGTCTTCCATGTTACGCACCCAGCCGGTGAGTGCGCGTGCCTGTGCGAGGTTGGTGTTGGTAAAGCGAAAACCAACGCCTTGGACTTGCCCCGCCCAGCGCAGGAAATAGCGCAGGGGAGTGTCTTGAGTGGCCTCGTCGCTTGCGAGTACGGTAAGCCTGCGGCGCAGCTCGAGCTCGACGTTTGATGGTTTTTGAGGCTCTCGACTGCCGCCGGTGACGCTGGAGAAGAACGTATCGAAGAGGCCCATCGCTATGCCTGCTTGCCTGCGTCGGCCGGGAAGGTAATGCCGGCCTGCCGGCGCACGGCATCCATGATACGCAGTGAGACGAGCGTGACATCGCGGTAGTGGCCAAGCTCGTGGCGTCCTGCCGGGGTCTCCCAAATCTCTTCCTTAACGTTATCGATGCCGCCGATGGCGGTGATAAAGTCTGTGAGTTCGTATTCCATAGTGTTGCTCGATTTGGGCAGGTCGAGCACGCGGCCGTTCTCGCCCTGTTCGCGCGGTGCCTCGGTCGCCGAGCCGCGTACGACGTCGCCGCGATAGTCGATGCGGACGTTGCGGGGCGTGGACAGATGGTCGATCTGGATAGTGCCACGCTCGCCTTCTATCTGCGAGGGCAGCAGGTCATTCGTAATTTTGGAGTGCGCGAGCTCGACGGAGATGCGGCCACCGCCGTAGCTGGCGAGGATGGAACCGCAGCCGTCGATGGGGCCGTGCGTGAGCTGTCGCGTGGTGGGGTCGAGCAGAGTAGTCATGCTCGTAAGGCCGGAGGGCATGCCGAAAATCTCGACCATGGGCTCGACGGTGTAGACGCCAATGTCCATGAGGGAGCCCGAGGCCATGTGGCAGTCGAAGATATTGGTGGCGCGCCCCGCGAGAACCTCGTTGTAGCGCGAAGAATACTTGCCAAAGCGCAGTGAGGCGCGACGAATGGGCGCAATCTCGCCCAGGGCGTCCTCGACGGCGTGGAAAGCGGGGTCATGGAGCGGGCGCATGGCCTCGAGGGCCACGACACCTGCTGCCTCGGCAGCGCGGAAGACTTCCAGCGCCTGCGCTTCGGTGGCGCAGAAGGGTTTCTCGACGATGATATGCTTGCCACCGGCGATGCAGGCAAGGGCCTGCTCGTAGTGAAGTGCGTTAGGGCTGCCGATATAGACGGCGTCGACGTCGACGGCGGACGCAAGCTCGTCAAGTGCGGTGAAGTTACGCTCGCCGCCGTGTTCGGCGGTAAAGGCGGCGCCGCGCTCGGCATCGCGCGAGAGCGTGCCCACAAACGCGGCTTGGTCGTTGGCGTTGACGACTTGGATAAAGTCGTCGGTGATCATGGACGTGCCGATGGTTGCGATACGCAGCATGTGTCCCCCTTGCGTTGTTTGGCCTACAGGACGAGTGTAGCGCGGGAGGACACAAAAGCGTGCGAAAACGCCGTTACAGGTCGCTCTCGTTAAAGCCGGTGTCGATATCGAGGTTACTGCCGTCGGCCGCCGTGGTGGCGAGCTCATCGCAGCGCTCGTTGAGCTCGTGGCCGGCGTGGCCCTTAACCCAGATGAACTCCACCTTATGCTTGCTCCTTGCGGCAAGCAGGCGCTCCCACAGGTCACGGTTCTTAACGGGCTGCTTGTTGGCAGTTTTCCACCCGCGCTTTTTCCAGCCGTCGATCCAGTGTTTATTGAAAGCGTTGACGACGTACTGCGAATCGGAATGGACCTCGACCTCGCAGGGGCGGTTGAGCGCCTCGAGCGCCACGATGACCGCCATGAGCTCCATGCGGTTGTTGGTGGTCTTGGCGTAGCCGCGTGAAAGCTCGGAGGTGAAGGTCTTGCCGGCGGGGTTGGTGTATTTGAGTACGGCGCCGTAGCCGCCGCGTCCCGGATTTGATCGGGCCGAGCCGTCGGTATAGATGATGACCTTCACGGGCTTCCTTTCGTTGGGTACGTTTCGTGTGGGTGACCATTGTAGCGCCATGCCCGCCGGGGGCTAGCAATCTACGATTTCTACCCCGTCTTCCGACAGTTAGTTGGCATGGATGATGCGGTTGAGCTCGTCGAGGTATTGCTGCAAGAGGGGAGAGGGCTTGCGCTCGTCGTGCATGATATAGCCTACGTGCATCGTTGGGGCGTCTGCTAACGGGATCGATGCCATACCCCATTGCATTTCATTGGAGAGGACACCGGTCGACAGGGTGTAACCGTTCGACGTGATAAGTAAGTTAGTAAGTGTTCCGCGGTCCGAGATTCGTATGTTGCGGTCGCAAGGGATATAGCTAAAAGGTTCCTCGGCGTAATAGAAGGAGTTCGAGGTGCCTTGCTCAAAGCTGTAGCGCGTATAGGGTGTAAGGTCGGCAAGGGACAGCTGAGGGCGGCGTGCGAGCGGGTGGCGCTCGCTAACGAAGACGTGGACCGTCGCGTCGAGGAGGGGATGGAAGCTTGCGCGGGCATCGGCGAAGGCCCTCTGCAGAACGCGGGCGTTAAAGTCATCCAGATACAGAATGCCGATATCGCTGCGAAATGCGCGGACGTCATCGATGATCTGCGATGTGGTGGTCTCGCGCATGATGAACTCGAACTTGCTGTCGCGGCAGCGCTCGACCACGTTGACAAAGGCCTCGACCGAAAAGGCGTAGTGCTGGGCGGAAATGGCGAGGCGGGCTTGCGGGGTGCCGCCGTCCTCGTAGCGCGCCTCGAGCATGTCGGCCTGCTCTACGACCTGGCGCGCATAGCCCAAAAGCTCGGTGCCGTCGTTGGTGAGCGTGACGCCGCGGCTGGAGCGCGTAAAGATCTCCAGGTGGAGCTCCTGTTCCAGGCTTTTGACGGCGTTTGAGATGTTGGACTGAGCGGTATAGAGGCGCTGAGCTGCGGCGTTGATTGAGCCGGACTCTGCCACGGCAATCAGAAAACGAAGCTGCTGAAGGGTCATCGACGCCATCCTTTCGATTGCTATCTATAAAACCGATAACAGGTTAGCACTTTTAAGTGATTTGCGCCCGTTGGCGTGATCAGGAGACAGCGACTTACTTCTCTCTAATTTGTTTACTTTTGTTCGATCAAGGAGATCATCATGAGCCAGTTCATCAACAACCCCGAGCACACCTTTGGTTTCGATACCCTGCAGCTTCACGTTGGCCAGGAGAGCGCCGATCCCGCATCCGACTCCCGCGCCGTGCCTATCTACCAGACCACGAGCTATGTGTTCCGCAACTCCCAGCACGCCGCCGACCGCTTTGGTCTTGCCGATGCTGGTAACATCTACGGCCGTCTGACCAACTCCACCCAGGGCGTCTTCGAGGACCGTATCGCCGCACTCGAGGGTGGCGTGGCAGGTCTCGCCGTCGCCTCCGGTGCTGCTGCCATCACCTATACCCTGCAGGCTCTTGCCCAGGCCGGTGACCACGTGGTTGCCCAGAAGACCATCTACGGTGGCTCCTACAACCTGCTGGAGCATACGCTCTCCCAGTTTGGCGTCGAGACCACGTTTGTCGACGCTCATAACCTGGACGAGGTCGAGGGCGCCATCAAGGACAACACCACGGTCATCTATCTCGAGACGCTCGGCAACCCCAACTCCGACATCCCCAACATCGACGCCATCTCCGAGATCGCCAAGAAGCACGGTCTGCCGGTTGTCGTCGACAACACTTTCGGCACCCCGTATCTGTTCCGCCCGCTGGAGCATGGTGCCAACATCGTCGTCCACTCCGCAACCAAGTTCATCGGCGGCCACGGCACCTCGCTGGGCGGCGTGATCGTCGACGGCGGTAATTTCGATTGGAAGGCGAGC
>CAUDAE010000042.1 GCA_958447445.1 uncultured Collinsella sp. | reverse complement strand
GTTCTTCCTGCGATTTCGTGGTCTTAAACTCGTTTTGATGACCTTCCATCACACCCGCGAAGTTCTTATCCTCGAGCTCCAGATGCAACGTCTTGTGGTCAAACGGCAGTTCACATTCAAACAATGACGAGCGCCCTCTTCCTTTCAACTGACACACTAGATAAACCGTTGGAAGGATACGCCGCTCACCGAAAAACTCCACCGTCCACCGACTCATTAACACAACGTTCATATTTGCCCCATAACAAAACGGCCGCGATCCCAAACGGGACCGCAACAGCCTGTAAAAGACACAATAGACAGGATGACTTACGCAGCGCCGAGGCAAACATCTACCCCGAGATGTACGCACGTAAGCCATTTTGCATAAATTCGTTAATTAATTGCATAAAATGGTGCATGGATTTCAAACCGTACCAGGGTAGTACCCTCCGGAGCGTGCATTTTTGCGAGTATTCAGTATCGCGGGATAAGATTTTGGTGTCAAAAGTCTTTCAAAAGGTAGATAGTCCTCATGACTCGTCCCATCTGGATAGCATGCGGCGAGAAACCAGCCATATACGGGCATCGCCAAGGCCCAATTGTCGTGCAAAAGCATCAACAAAGGTAGCGAAAGCCGGCTATGGCCTTATGCATCAATCTTTGGCTGCTGAAAACTCCGTTTTTTGCACGTCGCCCCAAGCACCACCCTCACCCAGCGGCTGATCCGCCAAAGGTCGGACATCGCAGGGCCCGCCATAGGTTTACTTTTAGGCACACTCCACAGGACGCAAGAAGCCCTCGCCGCACTCCGCATTGGGCGCGAAGCGCACTTTAATCCCTTCAGCCCAATCCCTGAAGACCGAGGACGAAGGGACCCGATGGGTTTCCCTCTGAATGCACTCCGCAGCACGAAGCCCCCTTATCCGCAGCTCCGAAGGAGCAGGATAAGGGGGCTTCAAGTGCGAGGACGCATTCAGAGGGAAACCCGACGGGTCCCGGTGAGAGTCACAGGGCTATCGATTACCCCGTGTTCTGCAAACCTGCCGAGACGCCGGTCACAGTCGAAAGAATCAGGCTCATGCACTCGGCCTTCTTCTCCTCGGCCATCTCGTCCTGGTTCATACGCACCTCGCGAAGAGCGCGGACCTGAGCGATGGACAGAGCGTCGACATAGGGGTTACGCACACGGACAGCGCAGCCGAGCACGCGGCGGCGCTGCAGCGGCCATTCGTCACCGACGATGGCAAGGACCCACTTACGCGTGAGCTGCATCTCAGTGAAGACCTTCTCGGACAGATCCTGGCGATCGCCCAGGTGCAGGTACATCTTGGCGATGCGCTGGTCGGTCTTGGCGATCGACATCTCGATGTTGTCGATGAACGTGCGGAAGAACGGCCACTCCCGGTAGGCAGCCTTAAGCTGCTCAAGGTCGCCCAGCTGCTCGCAGGCGGTGCCCAGGCCGTACCAAGCGGCCAGGTTAATGCGCGCCTGGCTCCAGCTGAAGATCCACGGAATGGTACGCAGGTCGTCGAGCGACTTGGCGCCCAAGCCGCGCTTGGCGGGACGCGAGCCGATCGGCAGCAGACCGACCTCGGTCAGCGGCGTCACGGTCGAGAACCACGGTGTAAAGTCCTCGGTGTTCAGCAGGTCCAGATAGCGCTCGTGGCTTACGGCGTTGAGCTTCTCGGCCATATCCCAGAACTTCTGCGTGGTCTCGGTGTTGGTCTTCTCGACACTCGGGGCCGACTGCAAAAGCGTTGCGGCGGCAACGGACTCAACATGGCGCTGAGCCAGCGTGCGGTTGCCGTAACGGGCAAAGATGACCTCGCCCTGCTCGGTGAGCTTAAAGAAGCAATTAACCGAACCCTTGGGCTGCGCCAGCACGGCTTTGTTGGCCGGGCCGCCGCCACGGCCCACGGCACCGCCGCGACCGTGCATGAGCACCAGGTCGATATCGTTCTTCTCTGCCCACTTGGCGATGCGCTCCTGCGCGGAGTGCAGCGCGAGCATGGCCGTGGTGGGACCGGCATCCTTGGAGGAGTCGGAATAGCCCAGCATGACCTCCATGCGGCGGTTGGTCTGGGCAAGGCGCTTTTGCACCACGGGCAGCGTGAGCATCTGGTCGAGCACGTCAACGCAGCCCTCGAGGTCCTCGAGCTGCTCGAACAGCGGGATCACGTCGAGCTCGGGGACATCCTCCTCGTGTGCAAAGGACAGGTGGGCAAGCTCAAAGACGTCGGCCACATGCTGGGCGCTCTTGGTGAACGAGATGATATAGCGGTGCGCCATCTTCTTGCCGTAGCGCTTTTGGATGGAGCCGATAGCGCGGAAGGTATCGATGACCTCGCGCGTCATGGGCTGCAGGTCGCCATGGATACCGTTCTCGTGGATATCCTTGAGGGCGCGGGCGTGCACCACGGAGTGCTGACGGAACTCCATCTCGACCATATGGAAGCCGAAGGACTCGACCTGCCAGATGATGGTCTGGACCGGGCCGTAGGCAGCACGGACGGCACCGCAGGCGGCCAGCGAGCGCTGGACGACGCGCAGGTCCTCCAGGAACTCATCGGCGCTGTGGTACATGGTGTCGGTGATACGGCGCGCGGTGGCGTTCAGACGGTCGGCCATGACAAGCATGACGGCGCGATGCGGCTCGTGCTCGGAGATCAGCTCGGCGCGGGCCGTGTACCGAGGGCTCATCTCGACCTGATGGTTCCACAGGTTGATGAGCTCGGCAGACGGCTTGCTGTAGGTGGCCTCGAGCGTGAGGTTGCGGCCAATGTGGCGGCACTTGTCCTCGAGTTTGAGCACCATGTGAGTGAAGTACTTGGCGGCGACCTCGCGGCTCACCTTGGCGGTGACGTTGGGGTTACCGTCGCGGTCGGAACCGATCCAGCTGCCGGGATGGAAGAACGCCGGGCACAGCGGCGGCACGGTACCGGCCTTGTCGCCCAGCACCCAGTCGTCAAAGCGACGATAGATGACGGGGATGACGTCGAACAGCGTGTTATCGAAGATGTCGATGATGGTATCGGCTTCCTCGACCGGCGTGGGCTTCTTGAGCGCGATGGGGCTCGTACGCACCAGGGCGTCGATCTCCTGCAGCATATGGCGCTCGTTCTCCACCAGGTCGGAGCCGCCCAGACGCGGACGCTCCTCCAGCAGGTTAGAGATACGGCGAATCTTGCCCTCGACGGCCTTACGACGGGCCTCGGTGGGATGCGCGGTAAAGACGGGGTGGAACTCGAGCTTGCCGAGCAGCTCGTTGGCGCCCTCGACGCCCAGCTCATTCACCAGCTGGTGATAGGCGACGGTGAGCTCGTTGGCGGGATCGACCTCGGTATCGGTCGACGCACCGGCCTCGCGCTCGCGCAGCTGCGCCACACGGTAGTTCTCCTCCGACAGGTTTGCCAGATGGAAGAAACTCGTAAAGGCGCGGACAATGACCTGCTGCTTATCGAGCGGCAGGCTGTCGATCAGATCGACGACCTCACGAAATGCCACGGCGGTGGGCTCGTCGGCGGTGGGCACGCCCTGCTCGTCGACGGCCTCGTCGGCAGCGCGGGTACCGGGGTTGCCGACATTGACCACAATCTCGGCCGACAGGATCTTGTCGAACAGGTCCGCAATCTCGGGATCATACTCGCTAAGCACACGACGCTCCAGGCGCAGGAACAGCGCCAGATTATCGCGCAGCTCCTCGGGGATCTCGATCTCGGCGAGACGCTCCCTGGACTCGGCATTCGAGCCGATTCGGTTAACGAGGCGGTTGACCACGGCAGCGACGCGCGCCGCGGCTTCGGGTACAGACTGGTTGCTTAGGTTCTCAGCCACGTTTCCTCCCATTCCTCCTTCTATGCACGTAACATGCGATATTCATTATAGGCACTCGGCAAAAACTTTCGGCGCTGATTGCGCTTTACCACACAAAAGTATTTTCTGCATTGCAAGGGTTTTGCCCTAAATGGTCGTATTTCTCGGTGGGCGGCATACGCAAACGGGGGCATTCCGCATAAAAGCGAAACACCCCCGTAACAATCGCTCGCCGCGAGCGGGACATGTTAGCGGGTCCGCAGCTCAAAAAGATGCGCTACAGGCGCTCGCGAACCGCCTCGACGACGTTGGCCAGATCGGCAAGGACCTCTTCATGGCTCTCCATGTCGCGCACCTTGACCTTGCCGGCGGCAAGCTCGTCGCCGCCCAGGACCAGGATGAGCTTGGCGCCTACCTTATCGGCCTGCTTAAACTGAGCCTTGAGCGAACGGCCCTGATAGTCGGCCTCGGTCACGATACCTGCGGCGCGAAGCTCCTGCGTAATGGCAAAGACGATCTGGCGCAGTTCCTTGCCGGCATTGGCGACATAGACGCAAGGGGCCTCATCGGCACCCAAATCGCTGCCAAAGGCCTGCAGGGCCAGCAGGGCGCGCTCAAAACCGACGGCAAAGCCGACGCCTGCCGTGGGCTTACCACCCTCGAGCTCGACCAGGCCGTCGTAGCGACCACCGCCGCCGATGGAGCCGACGCCGGCGCCGGGAGCCTCGACCTCAAAGACGGTACGGGTGTAGTAGTCAAGGCCACGCACCAGGGTGGGATCCTCGACATACTCGATACCCGCCGCATCCAAATAGCGCTTGACCTGCTCGTAGTGCTCGCGGCACTCATCGCACAAGTTGTCGCCCATCAGCGGTGCGTCGGCCATGATTTCGCGGCAGTGGTCGTTCTTGCAGTCGAAGGCGCGCAGCGGATTGAGCTCGGCGCGCTCGCGGCACTCGTCGCACATCTCGTCGGCGTGATCGAGGATAAACTGCTTGACCTGCTCGCGATAGGCCGGACGGCATTGGGCATCGCC
Source organism: uncultured Collinsella sp. (assembly GCA_958447445.1). Classification (GTDB taxonomy): domain Bacteria; phylum Actinomycetota; class Coriobacteriia; order Coriobacteriales; family Coriobacteriaceae; genus Collinsella. Next base: position 9,120 of record CAUDAE010000042.1, on the reverse strand, counting down.
CATCGAGTTAATGAGCAGACGGAGCTTGGAAAGATCGAAGCCCAGGCGCTTGTAGAACTCCATGAGCATGATGATGCACTCGGCGTCGGCAGCCGGATCGGGAGCGCCGAGCCACTCGATGCCCACCTGATGGAACTGGCGCAGGCGACCCTTCTGGGGACGCTCGCCACGGAACATGGCCTCGGCGTAGTAAGCCTTAAACGGCGTGGAGCCCTGGGGCACCAGGTTGTTCTCCACGACGGCGCGCACCACACCGGCCGTGCCCTCGGGACGAAGGGCCAGGCGCTGCTTGGGCTTGAGCTTGGTGTCGGTGCCTTCGGTAAAGACGCGCTCCAGGTTGGCGCCGCTAAAGACGCGGAACATCTCCTTGCGCACAACGTCGGTCGACTGGCCGATGCCGTGGACAAAGACGTCCACCTGCTCGATCGCGGGCGTCTCGATAGGCTTAAAGCCAAACGGCTCGAATACGCCGGCCGCAATCTGCTGCATCTTTTGCCAAGCGCGCATCTCGGCGCCGATAAGGTCGCGGGTTCCCTCCGCCTTCTGTGCCTGCATGGGCAAACACCTTTCTTTTGTATCGCGTCATAGGTAGTGGACATTATACGGCACAAAGCAGCAACGCGGCGGCGCGTCTGACCGAACGAGGGTATGGGGACTCGTTCGGCCAGACGCACCGCCGCTGTTTGTGATCCGTTTTCCTCCGTCCCCTTCGGATTACGTGATCTGTTGGGGACGGAGGAAAACGGATCATTTCGTAGGCCCGTGGCCGCCTTGGAAACCGAATGATGGTACGAGCATCCATTCGGCTTCCAGGGCAGCCACGGACAGAACGGAGCGAACAGAAAAGAGCACGTAGACCTGCCATAGCTCACCGGCAAAGCTCATGCCGGCAAGAACGGCAGAGGTGGCGATAACGGTGGGGGAGCCCAAAACGCGGCCGTTTACTTTATCGGCAACATGGCCAATGACAAGTGAGCCGATGACGCCCACCACGGTGGAGATGGCGTTGGAGATGTTGTACTGGGCAAGCGTGATCCCGAGAGTCGCTTACGATGAGCGGCTGGAACAGGCTCATGCAGTTAACGAAAATCGTGTAGCACGTGGCCATGATGACAAAGACGGAGGCCACGACGAGCCAACCGGGGAAGTATTTATGCTGCCGGGACATACCGCTCCTTTTAAACAGACGAATAGCCTGCGCCGGGGGCCGGTAGTGCCCAAGATTGCCTTGAAAGACAAGGGCATAGGCCTTACGGCCATGCCCGCAGGCTTGAAAGGCAAGGTTGGGTGCTACCGGTGGTCGGCGATATAGCCCAAAGCGACGGCGGTATAGGCCGCGGCACCAAGCTGCAGCTCGGCATCGTCAAAGCGCGCCTTGGGATGGGGCTGGGCAAAATGCTCATCCGTATCGGTTACAGCGGCGCCCACGGTAAAGTACGCGCTCGGGATCTCGCTCGAGATAAGCGCAAAGTCCTCGCTCGCCATGGCGTGGAACAACGGCAGGAAAGCTGCCTTGGGCAATGTCGCACCCACATAGCCCAGCGATGCCTGGGTCATATCGTCATCGAGTACGAGCGGCGGAACATCCGAGAGCGTCTCGATGGCCGCCGGCGTGCGATACGTTGCCGCTACGCCATTGACGACCTCGGCGATGCGGGTCTTAAGATGCGCCATGAGCTCGACGTCAAAGCCGCGCAGCGTTCCTTCGAGCACGCAGGTGTCGGGAATGACGTTTGCCGCCTGTCCGCCGGCAAACTTACCCACGGTGAGTGCGATCTCCTTGGCCACCGGCACCTCGCGGGAGATGAGCTCCTGGAGTGCCAGGTGCACATGGACGCCGGCCGTGATGGGGTCGATGCAGATCTCGGGGCTCGAGCCATGGCCGCCCTTGCCCTGCAGTGTAATGCGGAAACCGTACACGCCCGAAAGCGCCGGGCTCCCATAGAGCACCAGGCCGAGCGGCGATTGGCTGTTAACGTGCATGGCGAAAGCCGCCTGGGGACGCGGGTTCTGCAGAAGGCCATCGGCAATGGCAGCGCGGGCGCCCTCAAAGGTTTCCTCGCCCGGCTGAAACAGCAGCTTAACCGTGGCATTGGCATCGACGAGCTCGGTCTCGCGAGCCTTGAGCAAGCGGGCGGCACCAAGCAGGGCCGTCGCATGCATATCGTGGCCGCAAGCATGCATGCAGCCGTTGACGGAGGCGAAAGGCTCGCCCGACTCTTCCGCGACGGGAAGGGCATCCATGTCACCGCGCAGCATGATGACCGTGCCGGCCTGATCGTCCGTGCACGTACCGTTGCCCTGGGCCGCCACGGCCGCACCGGCACCGATTAGGCCAACAACACAGGAGCCGTCGACGAGCGTGGCAAATGGGATGTCCATCTCGGTCAGACGTGCCTGGATATACGCAGAGGTTTGCGGAAGGCGATTGCCCAACTCAGGCGTCTGGTGCAGGTCGTGGCGCCACGCAGCAAGCTTGTCTGCAAAAGCTTGAGCCTCGGCAACAAGACCGTCACCGATAGCGGCTTGCGCTGCCGCGGTGGACTTGGGCGCTGGTTGCGGTTGAAGATCGGACAGTGCTGGTGCCATAGATGCCCCCCAGTAACGTTTTTGCAGCAAGCACTTTGATAGCGTAAAGTGCAAGGTATTACTTTAAGGGTGACGCATAAAAAATGCCGCCCCGGGAGGGCGGCGCAACAAGTTGTTTACAATTGCGGGCGCGGCTTTTTGCGCAAAAAATCGAAGTGAGTCTCGCTCAAGATAATCGACAGGAAGATAAGTACGAAGCCGGCGAGCAGGCGCGAGGTGAGCGCCTCCCCCATCAGCAGCACCGAAAACAACACGCCCGAAGGGGACTCCATCGAAAGGAGCAGCGAGCCCGTCGAAGCCGGGACATGCGCCAAGCCGACGTTTTGGATGAGCAGAGCCACGCATGTGCAGCCCACCGAGAGAAACGCCATCGCAGTGATAAAGCTCGGCGTCCACACGGACAGAGGCGCTTGGGTCTCGAATAGCAGCGACGTTGCCAGGCTCAGCACGCCGTTGCCCACAAACATCCAAAACGTGATGACGTTGATGTCCATTTTGCGACCGTACTTGGCGGTCACCGCCATCTGGATGGCGAAAAAGACCGCACCCGCCAGCGTAATGACGTCACCGATGTTGAATTCAACGCTATCGAGCGCCACCAAGCCAATGCCCGCCAAGCACAGCAGTGCCGCGCCCAGGTTATAGCGGGTGAGTTTTTCGCCGCTCAGAAAATAGCTCGCGAACGGCACAAGGATGCAGTACGTGCCCGTCAAAAAAGCATTCTTGCCCGCCGTAGTATGTGCCAGACCGACCGTCTGCAACGCATAGGCCGCCCACATGAGCACGCCCATACTCAGGCCAACGATCAGGTTGCGAGCGTTGAAATGTGCAATGATGCGCTTGTGAAAGACGGCAAACATGACCAACGCTGCGGGCAGAAAGCGTACATAGAGCAGCGCGAACACCGGAATGGTGCCGAGTGCGTCCTTCATAGTGGTAAAGGAGTAGCCCCAGATGACCGCCACCGAAAGGAGCAGAACCTTCCAGAACAGCGAAGAGCGTGCGCCGGCGCCGCGGAAGGTGCCGCCCGCGCCCAGGTCTTCACGGGCTACAGGGCTATCGGGCAAGTTTTCGATTTCGTTGGCAGCGTATTGGGCCATGGAACATCCTCGCACTCAATCTGGGCGTGGTGTCCGCACGCGTATGGCTGCATGCCGCCTCATGGTCAAATAAAAACAGGGCGCGCCGGACCCCCGGCACGCCCCGCTACTGTATCAACAACCAAGCGGCACACGCAATTCACTGCGCTAAAGCATCGGCAGAGTACACCTCGATGTTCCGGTAACGCCACGCTGTTGCGCTAGATTAATTTAGTACTCTCCAGCTTTTCGATGATCCAGTCGTTGGCTTTGATAACCGGGCGACGGAAGACGACGCCCAGGGCCAGCGACGGAATCAGATAGCTCGCCAGAATGCCCAACTCAACCCAGTACTCCATATGGTAGGCGCCGGCCATGGCAGCATGCATGGCGTTGATGCCATGGGTGAACGGCAGGAACGGGTAGATCGCCTGGAACACGGGGCCGGTCATCTCGATGGGGAACGTACCGCCCGAACCGCCGACCTGCATGACCAGCAGCACGACGGCGAGGGCCTTGCCGATATCTCCAAACGATACCGTAAGCGTGTAGACGATATTGGAGAACACGAGACTCGCGACCCAGCCCGCCAGTACAAACTGCAGTGGGTTGTCGCACTGAATACCAAAGAACAGAATATCGCCCGCGCACACGAGCGTTGCCTGCAGCAAAGCCAGACCGCCAAAGAACAGGTAGCGACCCAAGTAGATCTCGTGCAGGCGCACGGGGATGAGCTCGTTGATAAGCTCATCGTCAACCGAGACCTTCATCATGGCCGCCAGTACGATCGAGCCGACCCAGAGCGACAGAATCGTGTAGAACGGCGCCATGGCCGAACCGTAGTTGCGGATTGGATAGACCGGCTTACGGTCGAGTGCGACAGGGCCGGAAAGCGACACGGCGAGGCCCTCGGGGTCGCTGCCAATCATTGTCTTAATCATGGCCAGGTCACCCGAGATCAGAGCGCTATCAAGCTCGTCCTTAAAGGCGCTGATCTTGTCCGACGCCTCGCCCAGCTGATCGGAAGCCTTGTTGACGAGCCTTGCAGCCTTGGAGAGACCCTTCGCGAGCGAACCAGAGGCGTCGGTCAGACCGCTCACGGCGCTATCCAAGTCACCCGAGATACCGTTCAGGGAATCCAGAACGCCCGAAATGGTCTTCTTGAGCTCCTTGGCCTTAACCGAGAACGTAGAATCGTAGTCGGACTTGGCACCCGAGATACCCGCTTTGGCATCGGCGATGGCCTGGTCGACCTCGGCGCGCGAGTTGTTGACCTCCGCCATGCTGTCCGAAAGGGACTTTGCGGTCGCCGTCAGGTCCTTCGCATTGTTGCGGTACTCCACGGCAATTCTGCCCAGCGACGTCGCAGCGGACTTAAGGCCGTCTTTGAGCTTGTCATCACTCACCTGGTCGGCAAGGTTGCGGAGCCGATCGGCCATCGCATCGATATCGTCAGCACGCGTATTGAGCGCCGCTGCGGCTTCGTTGAGCTGAGACACTGTAAGGTCAACATGCTGATTCGCGGCATCGAATGCCTTCGCAAGCTCGGCGGACACGTTGTCGAACGAGCCCGCGCTTCCGTCAATCGCCGCGTCAACGGCATCGCTGGCGGCCTTGAGCGCTTCCTTGGAATCATTGATGCCGCTCTTGGCATGCTCCATCAGCTGCTTCGTCGACTCATCGACGGTGCCCGTCTGCTTGAGCATGCCGCCCGCCGATGTCAGTGAATCGGACGTAGAGCTCAAAATGCCCGCGAGCGACTTCGCGCTCGCCTGAACGTCCTGCAGGTCCTCGACCGAATCGCCCAGCGTAGAGGACAGATTGGCGATAAAGTTGCTCACCTGGTCGGTGCTCATATAGTCGAGCAGGCTGGACACGGTCTTAAGGCCGATGGTCGTGATGGTCTTGGTAAAAGTCTCGTTGACCTGACTCTGGACGGCGCTCGAGCCTTTCTCGGTCACGATCTGCGCGATGGCGTTGGCCTTCTGGTTCTCGTAGAACTCGATATCGGCGTGCTTCACCTCGGTCGAGAAAAGCGTCATCATGTCGGCGCTAAACGTTTTAGGGATAACGACGGCAGCGTAGTACGCGCCCGACTTAACGCCCTCAATCGCCTTATCGCGGTCGTTGAGAACGACCCAGTCGAAGTTCTCGTTGCCGCGCAGAGTGGCGGTTACGTTTTCGCCCACGTTGACCTCGACGGGAATCAGATCGCTCTCGTAGCCCTCGTCGGTGTTGACCACTGCAATTTTAAGGTTGCCGGTATTGCCGTAGGGATCCCAGCTTCCGGCGATGTTAAACCACGCGTACAGGCACGGCACGATGATCAGGCCCATCACAACAACCAAGCCGATCACGGAGCGAGACACGTTTTGGACATCGCGCTTAAACAGGTGCAGGATGTTTTTCATTTATGCCTCACCTCCTTTAGAGTGCTTGCCAAGCGGGGTGGTGTCCCCGTCGTTTCCGCTTACGTTGTCAACGTCGTCGACATCTTGAGCCTTACGATGCGCACCGATATGCGGCAGACGGCTCGTGGGCTGTTCGCTGTCCTTGGTGCCCCGCTCGCTGGCGTTGAGACCAAACATGCGACGGGCAGCAGGAATGGCAGCCGTGTGCTCGCGCATCTCGCGGCGAAGGTCCTCGTCCGAAAGCGCCGAGATACGCATCTGGGTATTGAGGCTCGCACGGATGTACTCGATGTTGATGAGCCAGCCACAGATGGCGATAACCGAAATGATCCAAATAACAAGCAGGATGATCTTGCCGTTATTGTCGATATCGAGAACCGTCGACAGGACAAAGAGCAGGACCTGAACGCCCACCACGGCGGCAAAACCGCCCTTGATGTAGTACGGGTAGCGATGTTCAAAGGCGACCGCATGATCGAGCAGTTCGCGACGGTACGAATCGGAATCGAGCATGACACGCATGGCCGTGCGCAGCGAGTAGCGCTGGCGCGGCAGGTCGTTGGACTCGCAAATCATCATACCGGTCGTGGAAAGCTGCTTATCAAAGAGCAGATTGAGGTTGAGCAGCAACGGGCGCAGCTGCAGGCCGATAAAGAGCGCCACGATCAAGAACACGCCCAGGATGCACAGGTTGAACAGGTAGTTGAACGAGTACATGCCGCCGACCGTCTCGCGCAGCAGATTGATGCCGTAGGTAAAGGGCAGCAGCGGGTGCAGCCACTGGAAGAAGCCGGGCATCATCTCGATGGGGTACATGCCCGACGAACCCGGGATCTGCACGATGACGAGAATGACGCCGATAGCCTTGCCGATATGCTTAAACGTGGTGGACAGCGCATAGATGATATTGACGTAGGTGAACGAGATGGCGATGCCGCCCAGCACGAACAGCAACGGGTTGACGCACTGTACGCCAATAACCAGATCACCCACCGTAACGATGATGGCCTGCAATGCGCCCAGGATCACCATGAGCAACCAGCGGCCAAAGTAGCCTTGGCGCGCCGTAAAGCTGCCAACACCTTCACGGTCGACCTCGAGCTTGTAAATGGCGATGAGCACATAGCCGCCCACCCAAAGCGCCAGATTGGTGTAGAAGGGAGCGATGCCCGAGCCAAAGCTCTTGACCGGATAGATTGACTTGGACGTCAACTCAACCGGAGACGCCATGAAATCTGCCACGTCATTGACATCGACGCCCATCAGATCGGCCAGCTCGCCCATGGACTCGGAGGTCTGCAGCGCCGCGATGTCATTGGCGGCGGTTGCAAGCTTGTCCTGGACCTTGGCAAGCGAGGAATCGGTCTGGGACAGCGTGGTCTTGGCCTGGCCGAGCGTAGCGCTAAGCTGCGCCAACGTGCCGCGCGCATTTGCAAGTGTAGGTGTCATACCCGAGACGATACCGGTCAGGTCGCCCGAAACGGCAGCAAAAGAGTCGAGCGCGCTCGAGGCCTTCGGCAGCGCGTTTTGGCCCAAGTCCGTCTGGGCTTGGCCAAGGTTGGTCGCACCGGTATGAATTGCTTTATTGATAGCGTCACTGGCACCCGAAACAGCCGCTGCGTCATTCGCCATGGCGCTCGACTGCGCGGACAGACCGTCCTTGATGCTCTGAAGCTTTTCATTCTGCTCTCGAAGCAAATCGATGGTCGATACAATGCGCGCGTCAATTTCCTCGGAACCTGTCGACGTGTCATTGGCGAGAATCTCCAAGTGCCCGATAACGGCCTTATTGTGGTCGATCGTCGCTTGAAGAGACTCGAGCGAGTTGTCGATACGGGTGGTCGTAGATGTGACCGCGCCCGTCAGCTTGCCGATGGCAGCGTTCGCAGAGGCCGACGTCTTGGTGAGCGCAAGGCTGCCTTCCGAGAGCGCCTTGGAGAGCGAGGTGATGGAGTTGCCCGCCGTGGTGCGAGCTTCGCTCAGCAGGTCGTTGCCCTGGGAGATCGCCTGCGTCAGCGACGGTGCCTGGCCTTGCAAGCCGGCAAGTGCCGCATCAGCCGAGGCGATAGCGCCACTCGTCTTATCGATGGCGGCATTCATATCGCCAATCGAATCGCGCACCTCGCCCAAGGTGTCGGACGCCTCGGACACCGAACTTGCCAGCGAGTCCTGAGTCTGGGTTGCCTTGTCCTTTAAATCGACACCGGCATCCTTGGCGATACCGGCAACAGTCTTGCCTACCGTAGAGACAAATTCCGAGTTGATCTGCTCCTCGATGGTGTTTGCACCGGTATCGGTAACCTTGGGCGCAATGGCGCTCTTCTTCTCATTGACGTAGTACGTGAGCTTGGGCTGATGGTAGTTGCCGTCGAGCATCGAAACCAGGTTATCCGAGAAGTTCTTGGGAATCACGATAGCGGCATAGTACTCGCCGCTCTCGACGCCCTCCTTGGCATCGGCCGTCGAGTCGACGAACGTCCAGCCCAACTGATGATTCTCCTTGAGCTGGTCGACCACTTTGTCGCCAGCGTTGAGCTCACCCACCAAGTCGTTTTGGGTGCCTCGATCGTTGTTGGCGATAGCAATCTTGATGCCTTGGGTGTTTCCATACGGATCCCAGTTTGCCACGATGTTATACCAGGCATACAGCGAGGGAATAACGCACACGCCAAGGGTAGCCACCAAGGCGACGGGGTTCACAAGCAGTCGCTTAATGTCGCGCTTAAATATCGCAAAGGACACCTTTGCATTGGATAGTTTGCTGCCGAGACTCACGCTTGGACCATCCATCCTGTCGTTAAATCGAATCGTACTATCGACAACCATTGTACGTAGGCGCTTTAGTGCCTCGCGGCACAATGGTGCTGAGTTTTGCGGGTAGCAATATACTACGAAGATGAGTTAGCGTACAGATGTACAGTATCTTAAATTTCAGCAGGTCACAAAACCACAACCCGCACAAATTAGCAATCCGAATAGTCATTGGGGACGTTCTTAAACGACTAGTCAAACAAGAACGTCCCCGATGACTAGTTTGGACC
>CAUDAE010000041.1 GCA_958447445.1 uncultured Collinsella sp. | reverse complement strand
CATGTGGTTCCTTCCTCGTGCGTTTAAAGCATATTTGTACGAATTGTAGCAATAAGCATGCGCTTACATCAATTGCGCACGTAGGTTATGCCGACTATGGCGAACTAATTTTAGGAACGCTGCTGCGGCTTCCAGGAACCCACATTGGCGTCGTACTGGTTCAGCGCGCTGTTGCCACTCTGCGCGATGGGCGCCAGGATCTCGCTTTGGTGGGAACTCATCGACTCGCCATCGGGAATGGCCAGCGAGATGTCCCAGCTCTGGCAAATCACGTCGACGCGCTCATACATCCACTCGGCAAGCTGCTTTAAGTGGGCGATGTCGTCCGCATAGACCGTATCGTCCTGATACTTAAGGTTGTTGAGCTCATCTTGCGTCTTTTTGATCTGGTCGCGCAGGGCGTAGGCACTCTGCGACAGCTCCTGACGGGTGGACAGCGGCGTTCGGAGATAACCGTTGTTAAAGGAATCGATGACCTCGCCGATCTGGTCCTCGTCACCGTAGGACACGATGGTCTGATACAGACCGTCGAGCCTGGTATAGAGCTGATCATCGGTCAGCACGGTTTCTTCCTGGACCACCTCGGCAGAATCGTCTTGCTTGGTATCGTCCTCAGTCGCCTCGCCCTTTTGGCGCGTGGGGAAGGTCGTCTGCGCAGCCTGGTCAAACTGGTCGTAGAAGGCAGGCATGACACCCATGGGATCGGCCGTCACGAACCAATAGGCACCGCCGCAAACGACGGCAAGGACCGCGATGACGATGAGCGGCTTGGGGATATGACGCTTGTGCTTGTGATAGGCGTCCTCGTCGGGATGCACCTTGCGCTTGGGTTTTTGAGCATCGTCATGCAGGGAAACGGGCGTGGGAATATCGACCTTGGGGATACCGAAATCCTTATCGAAAGCCGGCAGCACGCAGGTCTCGTTAGGATCGGCGGCGTCCGAAAGAACCGCGGCAGCCGAGGCGGGCGCATGAGGCACCTCGGTATCGATCTGCTCTTGCGTTAGGCGCGGAAAGCCCGCCGTACGGCCCGCTGCCAGGTCGGATGCGGCCGCGTCCTCGGAGAGGATGCCCGGAGCGGGGCGTCCGCATTTGGGGCACGTACGATCATGCGGAGAAAGACGGGCACCGCAGCCCTCACAGAACACGAACTCGGTGTGCTCGGGGCCATCGCCCGGACCCACATAGGCGTTGCAGTAGGGGCAGAACGAGGCGCCGTCCTCGATAGTCTTAAGGCAATGCGGGCAGATCACGGCATCCTCTTTTCGAAGCAATTCAAACAATCGAGGTTAGAGCATAACATCGCCACGGCCCCACAGGAGCAAGGCACCAATTCAACATCGGCAGGGCGCGTAGTTACTTCTTCTTTTTGCTTGGCATCGAGACTTTGATGCCTTGGGCGGACTTGGTCACGCGAGAGCGCTTGGCTCCGGTACCCTTCTTTTTCTTGGGCTGGGCCTGGGCCACGCCCTCGAGTGCGCGGGCCTCGGCCTCGCGAGCGGTGCGATCTTCGCGGCGCTGCGCCATGTCGGCGGCGACGCGCTTGGCAAAACGCTCGGCCGTCGAACCCGTCGAGCTCACCTTGCCGCCACCGCGACCCAGGTGGACGCGCACACCACGGCCAAAACCAGTTGCGGCATGACGACGACGAGGCTTGAGCGAATCCATCATCGTGGCGAGCTTAAAGAACACCGAGCAGGTAAAGACCACGATGACAGCCAAGATAACCATCTGACCCATCGACAGGTTGGCGATGGACAGCAGCTCCGGGAATCCGATAACGCCCACCAGGATGCCGGCGACTACAAACACAAAGAGCACCACACGCAAGGGCGTGAGAGGCTGCGAGATGCGCCAGATCAGGCTGACGCTCGCCGCGCACGACGTAAGCAGGCACATCGTAGACAGCGTGAGCTGGCTAAAGCCAAACACGCGCGCCACAAAGATATCGAGCGCCGCAGCCAAAATGACCGCAATCGACGCCGGCAGTGCACGCTTGAGTACGTTAGTCAAAAACGCACCCTTCACGCGAGCATTGTTGGGCTCCAAGCCCAACACAAAGCCCGGCGCGCCGATGCAGAAGAAGTTAATGAGCGTCATCTGGATGGGCTCGAAGGGGTACGGCGGCAGCGCGATGCACAGCGCCGCCAGGCCCATCGAGAACAGCGCCTTGGTCAGGAACAGCGACGCCGAACGCTGCAGGTTGTTGATGGAGCGACGGCCCTCGGCCACCACGGCGGGCATCGAGGCAAAGTCGTTGTCGACGAGTACGATCTCGGCCACGTTGCGCGCGGCATCGGAGCCGGCCGCCATGGCGACGGAGCAGTCGGCCTCCTTGAGCGCCAGCACGTCGTTGACGCCGTCGCCCGTCATGGCCACGGTGTGCTCGCGGCGCTTGAGCGCCTGCACGAGCTCGCGCTTCTGCTGCGGGGTCACACGACCAAAGACATGGTAGCGGTCCACTGCGGCATCGAGCTTGGCCGGCGTATCGAGCGTCGTGGCGTCCACATAAGCGTCCGCCCCCGGCACGCCCACCACGCGCGCGATCGACGACACCGTGCGCGGGTCGTCGCCACTGATCACGTTGAGGGTCACGCCCTGCTCGTTAAAGTAGCCGATGGTCTCGGCCGCCGAGGTACGGATCTCGTCGCGGATGGTCACAAAGCCCACGGGCTCGGCCTCGCCCACCATATCGCCATCGGGCGTAAAGCCGTCCACGCGCGCCACCACGAGCACGCGGCAGGTATCGGCAAGCTCGGCGACACGGTTCTCGACCTGCGAAAACACACGATCAGAGAGCACAAACTGCGCGGCGCCCATCACATAGGAGCCCTGCGAAAACGACGCGCCGCTCCACTTTTTGGAGGACGAGAACGGAATGACCGACAGCGGCTCAGACACCTCGACCGGGCGATCGGCGTAGTAGTTGAGCAGCGCCTGGCAGGTCTCGTTGGCATCGGACGAAGTCGCACGCGCGACGTTAGCCAGCGCAAAATCGAGCACCGTGGTATCGACGGGAACGACCGCCGCGTCCGAGCCGGCGCCTAGGCTCACGCCCTCAACCGGCAGCGGATACGTGCCCTCGACCTCCATACGTCCCGACGTGATGGTGCCCGTCTTGTCCAGGCACAGCACGTCGACGCGAGCGAGCGTCTCGATGCAGTAGAGCTGCTGTGCCAGCACCTTGCGGCGAGCCAGGCGCACCGTGGCGATGGCGAGCACCGACGAGGTCAGCAGCACCAGGCCTTGCGGGATCATGCCCAGCAGGGCGCCCACCGTGGACAGCAGCGCCGACGAAGGCACATGACCAGCCAACAGCTCGGAGAAGCACCACGAAAGCGCGCTATCGCCCGGGGTTCCCGCGGCATCCCACAGCTCGCTCACACTTGAGGCAAACAACGCCAAACCGAGCGGGATCATGATGATGCTCGCAAAGCGCACGATGGCGTTAAGCGCGTTCATGATCTCGGAATTGACCTTTTTGACGTACTTGGCCTCGCTATTAATTTTGGCCACGTAGTTGTCGGCGCCGACATGAATCACGCGGGCGCGCAGCAGGCCCGAGTCGATAAAGCTGCCGCTCATGAGCTCGGAACCAGGCTGTTTCTTAATAAGGTCGCTCTCGCCCGTCAGCAGGCTCTCGTTCACGAGTGCCTCGCCCGAGACCACCACGGCGTCAGCGGGAATCTGGTCGCCGCGCCCCAGGCGAATGATATCGTCGAGCACGATCTGGTCCAGGTCGAGCTCCACCTCGACGCCGTCGCGCACCGCGATGGCCTTCTTGGAGGTCAGCAGCGTGAGCTTATCGACCATCTTCTTGGAACGCATGGACTGAATGACGCCAATAGCGGTATTGAGGAACACCACGAACAGGAACGTCAGATTCTTAAACGAACCGGTCAAAATGACCAGGAACGCCAAGATCACGTTGATCAAATTGAACAGCGTGCAGAGGTTCTCGATGATGAGCTCTTTGACCGACTTGATCTTGAGTTCCATGTTGCGGTTGATCTTACCGGCGGCGATGCGCTCCTCGACCTCGGCGGTCGAGAGTCCGCGCTCGATATCCGTTACTGCCATACCACGTCCCATCACGTCGCGTCGGTATAAGAAAAACCGCCCGGACCATGCGAGGTTCGGACGGTCTTACGTTCGATGGTGCCCCATGTTGGATTCGAACCAACGACCTTCTGCTCCGGAGGCAGACGCTCTAATCCCCTGAGCTAATAGGGCAAACGACTGGCATTATACCCAAGTGCGTCATGGGCTAACAAAAGAAAAGAAAAAGCTTTGCAATTCCGTGGGAGACGAGGCGCAACGGCCCACTTTAGAAGGCAAAAGCGAGTCAGATAGTATAAACTCACATGCACCATATACACGGCTCGCGATGCGGGCCGTTTTTGCAAAAGTTATCCATCGAGGTGAGAGGCACACCATGATTGCAATTTTAAAGCAGAGCGCCAGCGACGAGGCCGTAAGCCATATCGTCAGCTGGATTGAGAAAAAGGGTCTGAAGACCGATGTCTCGCGCGGCGAGAACGAGACGATCATCGGCCTGGTGGGCGATACGACCAAGATCGACCCGTTCCTGCTCGAGTCCATGGACGTCGTCGAGCGCGTGCAGCGCGTCTCCGAGCCTTTTAAGCGTGCCAACCGTAAGTTCCACCCCGAGGACTCCGTCATCGACTGCGGTCACGGCGTCAAGATCGGCGGCGACCAGTTCCAAGTCATCGCCGGCCCCTGCTCCGTCGAGGGCGAGAACCTCATTCGCATCGCACGCCGCGTGAAGGCCGCCGGCGCCACGATGCTGCGCGGCGGTGCCTACAAGCCCCGCACCTCCCCCTACGCCTACCAGGGCATGGGCCCCGCCGGCCTCGACCTGCTGTGCGAGGCGTCTGCCGAGCTCGACATGCCGATTGTCACCGAGATCATGGACCCACGCGACGTGCAGGTCTTCCTTGACAAGAAGATTGACGTCATGCAAATCGGCGCCCGCAACGCCCAGAACTTCCCCCTGCTCAAGGAGGTCGGCAAGACCCAGACCCCGATTCTGCTCAAGCGCGGCATGTCCGGCACGATCGACGAGCTGCTCATGGCTGCCGAGTACATCATGAGCGAGGGCAACGACAACGTTATCCTGTGCGAGCGCGGCATCCGCACCTTCGAGACCCGCACCCGCAACACCTTCGACCTCAACGCCGTGCCGGTGCTGCACCACCTGTCGCACCTGCCCGTCGTCGCCGACCCCAGCCACGCCACCGGCTACACCCGCTACGTTGAGCCCATGGCGCTCGCCGCGACCGCCTGCGGCGCCAACGGCCTGGAGATCGAGGTCCACGACGAGCCGAGCCGAGCCTGGTCCGACGGCGCCCAGGCCCTCACCCCCGATCAGTTCGACGACACCATGCGCCGCATCCGAGCCATCCGCGAGGTTGTCTGCCAAGAGACCATGGAGTAGCCCATGGGTACGGTGAGAAACGCGCGCGTTAACCAGGGCGGCCCCAAGTGCGCCGGCATCGTCGGCCTTGGCCTCATCGGCGGTAGCTTTGCCCGCGGCTATGCACAGGCGGGCGTCCGCGTGCTGGCCTGGGACCCCGATGACGATGTCATGACGGCCGCCAGCATGGGCACTGTCGCCGGAGAGCTCAACGACAAGACACTCGGCGAATGCGACATCATCGTCCTGGCTTGCTACCCCGAGGCCTGCATCGAGTGGCTCGAGGCGCATGCCCAGGCGCTCGCCGACGCCACCGACACCGAGGCCATTATGGGCCCCGTGGTGATCGACACGGTGGGCGTCAAGGACATCGTGTGCGAACGCGCCTTTGAGCTTGCCCGCGAACACGGCTTTTACTTTGTGGGCGCGCACCCCATGGCGGGCACCCAGTTCTCGGGCTACGCGCACTCCCGCGCCGACCTGTTCCAGGGCGCCCCGCTCGTGCTCGTTCCGCCCGCGGTGGACGATGCCCTTAAGCTGGAGCTCTTGGGGCAGGTGCGCGAGATGGTGCGCCCCTTGGGCTTTGGCAAGTTCAGCGTGACCAGCGCCGCCGAGCACGACCGCGTCATCGCCTTCACGAGCCAACTTGCGCACGTGGTGTCCAACGCCTACGTAAAGAGCCCGACCGCCCAGGTCCACCACGGTTTTTCGGCCGGTAGCTACCGCGATCTCACCCGCGTGGCGCACCTCAACCCGCAAATGTGGTCCGAGCTCATGATCGACGACGCCGACGCGCTTGCCTTCGAGATCGACCACCTGATCGACTCGCTTGGCGCCTACAGCCGTGCGCTCAAGAACCGCGACCAGCGCTATCTGGAGAATCTCCTTGCCGAGGGCGACCGCATCAAGCGCGCACTCGACGACGAGGCCTCCCACTAGACCACCTATCACGCCAGGTCGAAAGGACCGAAGCTTATGGCGATTACCATCGATATCGACACTGCACGCCCCTACCAGGTGTATGTTGGCACGTTTTTGCTGGAGCAGGCGGGACCGCTCGTGCGCGCCACTGCCGGCGGCGCCAAGGCCGTCATCGTGACGGACACCAACGTGGGCCCGCTCTACCAGATGCCCGTTAAGCAGAGCCTGGAGGCGTCAGGCTACGAGGTGAGCATCTGCACCTTCGAGGCCGGCGAGGCCCATAAGCGCGCCGAAACCTATGTTGCCATTTTGGAGTTTGTGGCCGAGCACGAGCTTTCGCGCTCCGACGTGATCGTGGCACTCGGCGGCGGCGTCGTGGGCGACGTGGCGGGCTTTGTGGCCGCCACCTACATGCGCGGCTGTAAGTTTGTGCAGATCCCGACGAGCCTGCTCGCCATGGTGGATTCGTCGGTGGGCGGCAAGACCGCCATCGACCTGGCTGCCGGCAAGAACTTGGCCGGCGCCTTTTGGCAGCCGAGCGTGGTTATCGCCGACGTGGGGTGCCTAGCCACCCTCACGCCCGAGCAGTTCGCCGACGGCTGCGGCGAGGTCGTCAAGCACGCCGTGATCGCCGACCCGGAGCTTTTCGCCGAGCTGGAGAAGACCCCGCTCACGCTGGAGCTGCTCAACCGCGATGTGGCGCGCGTAGCGCTCATCATCGCCCGCAATATCGACATCAAGCGCGCCGTGGTCGTTGCCGACGAGCGCGAGACCAACCAGCGCAAGCTCCTCAACTTTGGACACAGCGCCGGACACGCCGTCGAGGCCTGCGAGCACTTTGAGCTCGGACACGGCAACTGCGTGTCGATCGGCATGGGCATCATCACGCGCGCCGCGGCCCTGCACGGCATTTGCGATGCTGCACTGCCCGGTCGTATCGAGGAGCTCTGCGCCCGCCATGGCCTCAAGACCCGCTGCGACCTAGATGCCGATGCCGTTTTTGCCGAGGCGCTCCACGACAAGAAGCGCGCGGGCGACACCATCGACCTGGTGATTCCGCACGGCATCGGCCGCTGCAGCATCGACCGCACGCCGCTTTCCACTTTCCACGAACTCATTGCCGAGGGCCTCGGCCAGAAGGGAGACGCATTCGCATGCTAGCCCGCATCACCCCGTCCCCGCTTAAGGGCACCGTTCCCGCCATCGCGTCCAAGTCGATGGCGCATCGCCTGATCATCTGCGCCGCGCTTGCCAACGGCGAGACGCACGTTACCTGCAACACCACCTGCGCAGACATCGAGGCTACGGTGCGTTGTCTCACGGCCCTGGGCGCTCGCATCGAGACCGTCGAGGACGGCTTCCAGGTCCACCCCACTATGAAGAGCATTGAGTTTGGCCTGCTCAAGGCACTTGCCGGCGGAACGCTTGACTGCGGCGAAAGCGGCTCCACGCTCCGCTTTATGTTGCCCGTCGCCTGCGCGCTGGGCGCAGAAGCAACTTTTGTGGGTCAGGGACGCTTGGGCGCCCGCCCGCTGTCCCCGCTCTCGGACGAGATCATCGCCGCCGGCTGCGACCTGCAGGGTCTGGGCGGTTTTCCGCTCAAGACAAGCGGCCGCATGCGCCCGGGCACCTTTGTGCTGCCGGGCAACGTGAGCTCGCAGTATATCTCGGGCCTGCTGCTGGCGGCCCCGCTGCTGGCCAAGCCCTCCTGCGTGCAGGTGACCGGCCTTATTGAGAGCCGCCCTTACATCAACCTGACGATCCAGGCCATGAAGGCCTTTGGCGTCGAGGTCAACGTCGAGCGTATTCCGGCCAAGGACGGCCAGCCCGAGGTCACGAACTTCCGCGTGAGCAGCGGCTCGTACCGCACGCCCGGCAGCGTGGCCGTCGAGGGCGACTGGTCCAACGCCGCCTTTTGGCTGTGTGCCGGTGCCATCGGCACCGACCCCATCACCGTCGAGGGTGTGTCCCTGAGCTCCGCACAGGGCGACCGCAACGTGCTTGCCGCGCTTTCGCGCTTTGGCGCCCGCATCGTGCGCTCCACCAACGCCGCCACCGTGCAGTCCGACAAGCTCGCCGGCTTTGCGATGAGCGCCCACGACATTCCCGACCTGGTACCCGTTATCTCGGCCGTGGCCTCGCTGGCTCAGGGCCGCACGTTCATCCGTGACTGTGCGCGCCTGCGCATCAAGGAATCTGACCGTCTGGTCACCACCACCCGCGAGCTCACCGCGCTGGGCGCACAGGTGCGCATCGCCGGTGACGACCTCATCATCAAGGGTGTCGATGCCTTCACCGGCGGCGAGGTCGATTCGCACAACGACCACCGCATCGCCATGATGGCCGCCATCGCTGCGAGCCGTGCCACCGGCGAGGTCGTGATCCACGGCGCCGAGGCCGTCAACAAGTCCTATCCCGATTTCTTCGACCACTACCGCCTGCTGGGCGGCAAGGTCACACTCGAGGAGGAATAGCATGTCCTCGACCTTTGGCAACGTCTTGCACTTAAGCATCTTCGGCCAATCGCACTCCCCCGCCATCGGCTGCTCGCTCGATGGCATCCCGGCGGGCATCGCCGTGGACCAGGAGAAGCTGCAGGCCTTCCTCGACCGTCGCGCCCCCGGCCGCGACGAGACCGCGACCAAACGCCGCGAGGCCGACGCCGCTCACATCATCGCCGGTATTGTCGATGGACATACCACCGGCGCGCCCATCGCCGCGATTATCGAGAACACCAACACGCGCTCCAATGATTACTCCGAGCTGCGCCGCAAGCCCCGTCCCGGACATGCGGACTTCCCTGCGCGCGTGAAGTATCACAACATGCATGATGTCGCTGGTGGCGGACATTTTTCCGGCCGCCTAACGGCCCCCTTATGCATCGCCGGCGGCATTGCGCTGCAGGCACTCGAGGCCCGCGGCATTCAGGTCATGGCCCACGTCGCGCAGATCGGCGGCATCTCCGACCTGCCGATGGACGATATGGTCTATCGCGAGGCCGACCGCAAGGCGATCCTTTCGAACGACCTGCCGTGCATTGACGCCGCAGCTGCCGGTCGCATGCGCGAGGAGATCCTTGCCGCGCGCGACGAGCTCGACAGCATCGGCGGCATCGTGGAGTGCGGCATTTACGGGCTTCCCGCGGGCATCGGCGACCCCATGTTCGACGGCATCGAGAACCGCATCGCGCAAATCGCGTTTGGCATTCCCGCCGTAAAGGGCGTGGAGTTTGGCATGGGCTTTGCCGTGGCCGCCATGCGCGGCAGCGAGAACAACGATCCGTATCGCATCGACGCCGAGACCGGCGAGATTGAAGTCGAGTCCAACAACGCCGGCGGCATTCTGGGCGGCATCTCCACCGGCGCGCCCGTCATGTGGCGTATGGCCGTAAAGCCGACGCCCTCTATTGGCCGCGAGCAGCAGACCGTAGACATGGACGCCATGGAAAATGCCGAGCTCTCGGTCCACGGTCGTCACGATCCCTGCATCGTCCCCCGAGCCGTCCCCGTAGCCGAAGCAGCCGCAGCGCTGGCCATCTGGGATGCCCTCCTCGAGGACGCAGGCCAGCTCTAACCCGACTCACCTGAGTTGCCCGTCAACTCTGCCATTACGCGAAAGGGGCCTCCATGGACCTTGCCGATATTCGCCAGACCATCGATGGCATCGACACCACGCTCCTAAACAGCTTTGTCGAGCGTATGGACATTGCCACCGAGGTCGCCAAATCAAAGATCGAGATGGGCAAGGCTGTCTTTGACCCCGCCCGCGAGCGCTCCAAACTCAACAACCTCGCCAGCCGCGCGCCCGAGCGCTACGAGGCGCAGACCATCACCCTGTTCCGTCTCCTCATGAGCATGAGCAAGGCCGAGCAGCAGCGCTACATCAACGAACTCAAGGGCATCACTGTCTCGCAAAAGGCCCACGCCACGGCTGCAGCCTCCGACACGCCCTTCCCTCAAACTGCCACCGTCGCTTGCCAGGGCGTTGAGGGCGCTTACAGTCAAATCGCCGCGTGCAAGCTCTTCGACGTGCCCGACATCGCGTTTTTCGAGACCTTCGAAGGCGTTATGCGCGCTGTGCGCGACGGCTTCTGCGAGTTTGGCGTACTGCCCATAGAAAACTCCACCGCCGGCTCGGTCAACGCCGTCTACGACCTGCTCGTCCAGTTCGACTTCCACATCGTGCGCTCGCTTCGCCTCAAGATCGACCACAACTTGCTCGTCAAGCCCGGCACCAAGCTCGCCGACGTGCGCGAGGTCTACAGCCACGGCCAAGCCATTGCCCAGTGCGCCGGCTTTATCGAGAACCACGACCTGCACGCCACCAAGTACCCCAACACCGCCATGTCGGCCGAGATGGTCGCCAGCTCCGAGCGCACCGATGTTGCCGCCATCGCATCGCGCAGCTGCGCGGCACTCTATGGCCTGGAGGTGCTGGAGCCCAACATCCAGGACTCGGACAACAACTACACGCGCTTTGTCGTCATCAGCCGCGAGCCGCGCGTCTATCCCGGTGCCAACCGTACCTCGCTCATGATCACCACGGCCAACGAGCCGGGCGCCCTCTATCGCGTGCTCGAGCGCTTCTACGCACTCAACATCAACCTCATCAAGCTCGAGAGCCGCCCCATCCCCGGTCGCGACTTTGAGTTTATGTTCTACTTTGATCTGGACTGCCCCTTTGGCAGCAAGGCCCTCGACGACCTGCTCGATTCCATCGACGACGTGTGCGAGAGCTTTACCTACTTTGGCAGCTACACGGAGGTGCTCTAGATGACCGATACCGCCGCAACCTGCCCCTACGGCGTGCTGGGCCGCGTGCTGGGCCACAGCTACACCCCAACCATCTACAAGGAGCTGGCGGGGCTTGAGTACGTGCGTTTTGAGCGCGAGCCCGAGGACCTCGCGGCCTTTATGACGGGCAACGAGTGGGAGGGCACCAACGTGACTATCCCTTACAAGCGCGCCGTCATGGAGTACCTGGACGAGCTGAGTCCACTCGCCAAGCGCATGGGAAACGTCAACACCATCACGCGCCTGCCCAACGGTCGCCTGCGCGGCGACAACACCGACTACTTTGGTTTTCAGTGCCTGGTCGAGGAGCTGGGCGTAGAGGTTGCCGGCAAGAAGGTCCTCGTA
The DNA here is from genome assembly GCA_958447445.1 of uncultured Collinsella sp. Classification (GTDB taxonomy): domain Bacteria; phylum Actinomycetota; class Coriobacteriia; order Coriobacteriales; family Coriobacteriaceae; genus Collinsella. The sequence continues at coordinate 2,471 of CAUDAE010000041.1, read as the reverse complement.
CTTGGCGCCACCGGCGGCGCCGGCACCACGGCAAGTATGGTGCTGGGAGACCTGGGCGCCATCGTTGTGCCCGTGGGTCGCACGAGCGAGGTCAACTACGGCAACATCGCGCAGCAGTCCGACGCCGCCTTACTCGTCAACTGCACGCCTGCCGGTATGTTCCCCCACTGCCCCGACGCGCCTTGCACGCTCGAAGGGCTCGATGCACTCGAAGGCGTCATCGACATTGTCTACAACCCCGCTCGCACGGGACTCATGCTCGAGGCCGAGCGCCGCGGTATCCCCTGCATCGGCGGTCTGCTGATGCTCGTGGCCCAAGCGGCACAGGCTGTTGAGCGCTACACCGGCCAGGTCACCCCGCGCAAGCGCATCCTGGATGTAACGGAGCGCTTGTCACGCCGCGAACAGAACATCGCGCTGATCGGCATGCCGGGCTCGGGCAAGACCCGCGTGGGTGAGCAGATTGCCCTGCTCACGGGTCGCGAGCACATCGACCTGGACCGCGCCCTCGAGGAACGCCTCGACATGCCCTGCGCCGACTTTATCGTCGAGCGCGGCGAGGCGGCCTTCCGCGAGCAGGAGACGGCGGCGCTGTCCGACATCTCCAAGCGCAGCGGCCTGGTGCTCTCCACCGGCGGCGGCGTGGTCACGCGTGACGAGAACTATCCGCTGTTGCACCAGAACAGCCAAATCGTGATGCTCAACCGCAAGCTCGATGAACTCGCCCACAAGGGCCGCCCCATCACCGCCCGCGACGGCATCGCCAAGCTGGCCGAGCAGCGTATGCCGCGCTACCGCGCCTGGGCCGACTACATCATCGACTCACGCGACTGCGCCGCCAACACCGCCCATGCCCTCCTCGACACCCTCCCACCCGCTCTCTAACCAAAACCACCACAAAGGGGACAGGCACCTTTGTGGTGGTTTTTCAACCGCAAAGGAAGCAACCATGAAAGCACTCGTCATTAACGGCCCCAACCTCAACATGCTCGGCATTCGCGAGCCAGGCATCTATGGCAGCGACAACTACGACAGCTTAGTGCAGATCTGCCAGGAAGCGGGCACTGCACAGGGCTTCGACGAGGTCGAGGTCTTCCAGTCCAACCACGAGGGCAACATCGTCGACAAGATTCAGGAGGCCTACGGCAAGGTCGACGGCATCGTCATCAACCCGGCCGCCTACACGCATACGAGCGTGGCCATCCTGGACGCGCTCAAAGCCGTCGCAATCCCGGCTGTGGAGGTCCACATCAGCGCTGTCGAGACCCGCGAGGACTTCCGCCAGGTGAGCTACGCCCGCCTGGCCTGCTTCGCCACCATCACCGGTGAGGGCCTGCAGGGCTACGCACATGCGCTAGAGCTGTTGAGGGAACGACTCGAAAAGTAGTCTCGCGCGCAAATCCATCAACCCCGATTCGCACGCCAGTAATGCCAGTGCCGCCAGCAGCAACCTCGCTACTGGCGGCACTTTATTACTGGCATATAATCGTTGCAGCCACACAACGTCTGGAGACTCGCATGCTAAGCATCCATCTGGGAGATTACCCCGGTTCCATCTACGATACCGAGACCTACTTTAGGAACTCATACTTGGACTCATGGTTCGAAGACCCTATGGCCGCACAGATCATTAAAAGCGTGGACGGATCAGAGCTCATCGGCCCCCACAACATCGTAAGCAAGCAGCTGGGCTCGATCACCCCACTCGAACTGTCCGGCGGCGTTAAGACGCTGCTGCTGGTGCGCAATCTACCAAACATGGTGTTCAATGCATCCACTTGCGGAGATAACTGCGCCCGCTGGCTGCTCAAAATTGGCAAAGAGCAGTATGTGCTGGTGACCCTTTACCACATCATGAAATTTCCCTGGAAGCGTTTTGAGATTCGCATCAATAACGACGGCCGCATCGTCAGGAACATGCAGGAGTTCGTCGGTGCCACCAATGATTTTCTGGATGTTGATGAGTAATGAAAGGATCACACACCGTTGTCGTGGAGCGCGCAAAAGTCAAATACACGCTCACCTTTAAACGCAATATTTCCTTCATCCGCGGCAACAGCGGCACGGGCAAAACGACGCTCATCTCGATGATTCGCGACTACAACGACCGAGGACCGGAAAGCGGCGTTGCACTCAGCTGCGACGTGCCTTGTGAAACGCTTTCCGGCAGACGCTGGGAGCGCGAGCTTTCGATCATCGAAGATTCAATCGTCTTTCTAGATGAGGGCAACGAGTTTATCTACTCAAAGGACTTCGCCAAAACCGTAAACGGCTCGTCCAACTATTTTGTTCTGATATCTCGTCGCGATGCCAACGAGCTCCCCTACAGCGTTGATGAGATCCTGAAGTTAGTCAACACGACGAGTAAAACAATCAATGGCCGCAAGAGCGACAGGCGCTTCTACTCGGTGACCAAGCCGCTATATGACCACACGGCAAGCATGCTGTATCAGGATCTAAATGTTGGATTC